>JBBRDH010000153.1:0-13074 GCA_038204125.1 Mycobacteriales bacterium | reverse complement strand
TGACCGAGCGCATGCATGCCGCCGGGCATTGGGCCCCGGTCGCGTCCGTTCGGGTCGTCGGTGCCCGGATCGGTCGACCCGGCGGTCGGATCGTCGGTGCCCGAACTACCTGATGAGCCTGGTGTGGGCGCGGCGGAAGAGACGACGATGTCCTCGGCTCCGGCCGCAGTCGTGGAGGCGGCACTTGACGAGGCGATGGTAGGTGCCCCGGCGATCGCGTTCGGTGAAGTTGCGGCGAACACGGCCCCGGCCAGCAGCCCGGCACCCACCAGTCCACCGGCAACCCTTGCCCGGGTCACCCTGCGGCGGGACGCGACCTCCACCTTGGGCCCTTCGTGCCCCGGCGAGGAGTTGATCGAAGAGTTGCTCACGGTGAAACCTCTTTCAGCTGGTGAAGCGCGGTCGTCGGTGACGCTGTATTCACCATGCGCTCCGACGGTAAGCCAGGTGCTCACTAAAGGTGAGACGAGGGTGTGAGCGGCAACCGGAAGCCGATTGCCGCTCCTCCGCCAGGAACGTTGGCCGCGAACACCGACCCCCCGTGGGCGAGAACCACCCCCTGCACGATGGACAGGCCCAGTCCCGAGCCGGGCAGTCCGCGGGCCACGGCCGAGCGGTAGAACCGGTCGAACACATGCGGCACATCGGCCGTCGCCAGCCCGGGCCCGTGGTCGAAAACCGTGACAGCGCCGCCGGCGACGCTGATATGGACAGGCCCGGACGGCGCGAACTTGAGGGCGTTGTCCACCAGATTGCTGACCGCCCGCTCCAGAGCGCCAGGCTGCCCCAGCACCTCGGCGAAGTCGGCAGCGACGGTGATGTCCCGACCGGTGCGCCGGCGGGCCAACCGGACCACACGCTCGACGATCGACCGGAGTTCCAACGGCCGCGGCGGTTGCCGGTTCGCCTCCCCGGCGGCCAACTCGACCAGTTCGTTGACCAGGTTGGTCAACTCGAGGGCCTCGGCCCGCAGATCCTCGATGACCCCGCTGCGATCCCGGGCCGGCAGTTCGGGATGGAGCGACAGCACGTCAAGGTTGGTCCGCAGGCTCGTCAGCGGTGTCCGGAGCTCATGCCCGGCGTCCTGAACCAACCGCTGCTGAGCCTGCTGCGAACGACCGAGGGTATCAAGCATGATGGCGAAAGCCTTTGCTACCGAGGCAGTCTCGTCCGTCCCAGAGGTCTCGACCGGTACGTCGAGCCGACCGGTCTCGGCGACCGTCCCGGCGGCGGCGGCCAGCTTGACCAGCCGCCGGGTGATCTGTCGCGCCACCGGAACGCCGGCGGCGGCGCTGAGCAGGATCACCAGGAGAGCGGCGATGAGGATCTGCGTCCTCAGCGCGCTCAGCACTCTGTTGACTTCCGCGAGGTCGCGGTTGACGCTGACCGCGCCATCACCCGCCTGGAAGCCGACCGTGAGGACCCGGTACTGATGACCGAGGAACAGCGCGTAGGTCAGTCGGCCGCCGGGTTGAGTCCCGGCCGCGACGGCTAGTTCGTCGGCACTGACCGGCACGGCCGGACCGGCAGGGGCGACCTGGACCGATCCGTCCGGTGCGATGACCTGGATTCCTATTCCCGGTAATTCTGGGATCGACGGAAATTCGCTCGGATGACGCCCTCGCCCGGGCCCGCCCCAATTGGCCGTCTGCACCAACGAAGCTGCTGTCCGTAGCGAGTTGTCGACCTCGGCGTGCAATCTCGTATCCGTAGCCAGATACGCCAGCACGCCGACCGAGAGAGTCGCCGTCAACGAGATGAACAACAGCGCAATGGTCAGCTTCGTCCGCAGCTTCACAACACCCTGACCGTGTAGCCAACGGCGCGGATCGTATGGATCAGTTTCACCGCCTCGTCCGCGTCGATCTTCCGCCGCAGGTAACTGATGTAGACGGCGAGATTCTTCGATTCAGGACCGAAATCGTATCCCCAGATCCGGTCGTAGATCGTGCTGTGGCTCAGCACCACGTCCTGATTGCGGACGAGCAATTCGAGGAGGTCGAACTCGGTGCGGGACAGCATGATTTCGCGTGTACCCCGCCATACCCGCCGGGTCGCCGGCTCCACCCGCAGGTCGGCAATTCGCATCTCGCCGACTGCCGCGACCTCCCCCGCACCCTCCGGCGACTCGTCGTTCCCTTGAAAAGCACTGCGCCGCAGCAGGGCCCGAATGCGGGCCAGCAGTTCGGTGAGCTGAAAGGGTTTGACCAGATAGTCGTCGGCGCCGGCATCGAGGCCGGCCACCCGGTCGGTCGTCTCGGTCAGCGCGGTGACCATCAGGATCGGCGTCTGCACCTTCTGGCTGCGCAGTGCCCGGCAGACCGTCAACCCGTCGACATTGGGCATCATCACATCGAGCACGATGAGATCCGCGTCGGCCGCGGCCACCAACGCCTGCGCGCCGTCCTCGACCGCCGAGACCACATAACCCTCCAGGCTCAGCGCACGCGTGAGGGAGACCCGGATGGCCCGGTCATCCTCGGCGATCAGCACACGTTGACCCACCCACCAAGCTTCCCCCACCACGGCAAGAACTGGGTGAGAGCCGGAGGGCCGGACCGGCTGAGAGCCTGGTGAGAGCCGGAGGCCGAGCCGGAGCCCGAACCGGGTGCGAGCCGGAGCCCGAACCGGGTGCCCGTCCTGCGTTCGATCTGCGGCGCGGATCAAGTAGGACTCTCCTGTCTCAGCCGCACCAGAAGGTCTCATTTCGTGCGCGCCGCCGACTTTGATCCGCGCCGGGAGCGGCCGGATCGGCCCGCCGCGGCCCATGTAGGGCAGCTTGCTCCGTGAAGGGTCTCTGTGGGGAGGCCCGGCGAAGCTACGCTGGGTGACTGCATCGCGGGGAGGGTCACGGTGGGTGCGCCCTGCATGGACGAAAGTTGCGTATTTGGGACTGGAGTGGCAGGAGTCACCACATTCGTCCGTGCCTGCGACGGGGGCATCTCCCGCGGCGACGCGTGTACCTCCCGCTTGCGGCGGACTCTCGCCGAACCCCAGGCCCCGGCCTCTGGCGCGGCCTTGGGCGCGGCCCCCGGCGCTTCCTGACCTGTCCCTGCTCAGAGGTTGGATTTCCCGCGCGCCGCCGCCTTCGCTCCGAGCGGGGCGAGTGCCGGGCGCTCCGGGATCAGGCTCCGGTGGAGGAGCCAACAGCGAGCACACAGCGCCTGTGTTAATGTCTTAAGACACCAATACAGACGATCACGTTGGAGCTGGTTGTGTCGCCGATTCCTGCCGTGGTGCTCGAAGCCTGCAGCGGCGTGCTCGTCCTCCGCTCGGTCGGCGCCTGGTTCGGCCCACCGGACGCGCCGCGAAGGTCGTCGAGGCGTTCTCCATGTCGATCAGGCGGCTCGCCGTCCGGACCGGCCTGGGCGCGATCGTTGCGGTGCACCGACTGCCGTGGTTCGACTCGGTGACCCCCGGCGGCCCGTGCCTGCAGCCAGGGATTGACCGGTGAGCGTCGAGCTCAGCGTAGAACTGGACGCAGCGACTCCTGTCTACGAACAGCTTCGCTCGCAGATCGCGGGTCACATCACCGCGGGGGATCTGCGGGCCGGTGAGCGACTGCCGACCGTGCGGGCCCTCGCGGCAGATCTGGGGATCGCCGTGAACACGGTCAACCGGGCGTTCACCGAGCTCGAATCCGCCGGTCTGGTCACCGCCCGCCGGCGGGTCGGCACAGTCGTCGCCGAGCCGCGCGGGCAGGTCGGGAGTGCGCTGCTGCGGGATGCAGTGGACGGCTTCGCGCGGGCCGCACAAGAGGCCGGATTGAGCGACGACGGGGCGGTCGACCTGCTGCGGGCGGCGTTACGCCGGGGAACTGCGCGCGGGTGAAATTGCCGGCCCGTCAACGAGCAGAATCAGGTGCCTTGACGTCGACGACCACCTCGTTGCGGCGCAGGAACCACGGCTTGAAGGGCGGGTCGAAGCGGGCGAACCTGGCCGGCGAGGTCGGATGCAGGCCGGCCGACCGGACCGCGTCGAGCAACCGGGCGCGCCGATCCTCATAGGAAGATTCGGACCAGCGGCCGCTGAAGGTGACGGCGGCGGCCAGACCGGCTGCGACGCTGCGTATCTCGACCTCCGAATTGGCGGGAGCCGGCGCCGTTTCGATGGTCATTTCCTTCGGCAGAACGAAGGCGACAACGTATTCGCCGGCATCCGACCCTGGCCGTTGAACCACCGGCGCGGTCATCGCAATCTTCTCGCCCGCAACGCTCTGGATCACCGGGGCTGTCATGGCCACAGACTTCTTCGACCGGTTGTCTCCGCTGATATAGCCGAACAAGGCCCGGAACGCGCGATTTCCGGCGTCGGAGAAACTCCCCGAAATGTTGACCTGGGCGACCACATGCGAGGGGTAGGAACGCAGTTCGAAGTCGGGATACCGCCGAACAAGCTCGTAAGGCTGCTGTTCTGTCACGGTGGCCAGGATATGCCGGCCCGGAATCAGTCCACCCGGAATGGGTCAACCCGAGGAGATGTAGCCGACCAATTGCTCGTGCTCGGTCTCCAGCTCGTCCAGCCGGATCTTGACGATGTCACCGATCGTGACGATTCCCGAGAGGACGCCATCGACGACCACGGGCATGTGTCGGAAGCGTTTTTCGGTCATGGTGCGGGCCAATTCGCTGACCTCGTCAGCCAGCCCGCAGGTGTGCACATCGGCGGTCATCAGCTCGCCGACGGGCATGTTCAGCAGCTCAGCGCCGTAGGTTGCAAGCCCTCGGACCAGGTCGCGTTCGCTGATGATTCCGTCGATGCCGGAGCCGTCGTCGGACACGACCAATGCCCCTACCCGGTGCTCGGCAAGAGCCGCCGCCACCTCGGCCACCCTGCTTGCCGCGGAAATGGTCGCAACCGCCGCACCCTTACGGGACAGCACATCTCTGACGCGCATTGTTAACCCCTGCCTCGCCGTTCGCCATTGAACAAGCCGTTCAACCTGGGTCGATACCGGGCCGAATGTGGTGACCCGATCGTAGTCCGCCAGCACACTTTCGGCCCGGCTCGGCGCGCAACCAATTGTCGCCTGCGCAGACCGATCGATCGAGGGTCGGCCGATCAGTCGGCAGATCAGACGGCGCCGAACTGGCGATCGCCGGCGTCACCCAGACCAGGGACGATGTAGCCGGAGTCGTTGAGCCGCTCGTCCACCGAGGCGGTTACCACCCGGACGCCCAGGCCCGATTCGGCGAGCGCGACCAGACCCTCCGGCGCGGCGAGCGCGCAGATGGCGGTGACATCGGTGGCTCCCCGTGCCTTGAGCAGTTCGATGGTGTGCACCATCGAACCGCCGGTGGCGAGCATCGGATCGAGCACGTAGACGGGCCGGCCGGCGAGCGATTCGGGTAACGACTCCATGTAAGGCCGGGGCTGGAGGGTCACCTCGTCGCGGGCCAGACCGACGAAACCCATCTGCGCCTCGGGTATCAGCGTGTGGGCCTGGTCGGCCATCCCGAGGCCCGCTCGGAGCACCGGCACCAGCAGTGGCGGGTTGGCCAACCGGATCGCGGAAGTCCGGGCGACCGGGGTATGGATCGGCACCCGCTCGGTGGCCAGAGTCCGGCTGGCTTCGTAGATCAGCATCAGGGTCAATTCACGGAGCGCAGCGCGGAACGTCGCGTTGTCCGTCCGGGCGTCGCGCATGGTGGAGAGCCGCGATGCCGCCAGCGGGTGGTCGACGACGGTGATGTCCAGGCCGGGCGGAATCTCGTGCGGTGCGGGCATCGGCGTCGCCTTCTGCTGGAGTCTGGAATTTCCTGGGTCTTGAAGTCGCTGCCGCGAACCGTATCGGTGCCCGGGTCCGGTGACCACCGAGCGGTCCGGCAGCCGGGATCCGTCCGATCGCCGCCGGCACCGATACCCGGCACTGCGGGCATACCATTGCCCGAATGAGCACCGCCCCGACGCAGTCTCGCCCCGCACCGCGCGGTCAGCTGCCCGACGTTGCGGGCAGCGAGCAATCCCTACGGCAATTCCTGCATGGCCTGCCCGGGGTCGACCCGGTCGGCGTCGAGGGTCGATCGGCGGCACTGGCCACCAGGTCGATCAAGGCCGATTCCAAACGGAGGGCGATCGACCTGGCAATTTCGATGGTCGACCTGACGACGCTGGAAGGGTCCGACACTGCCGGGAAAGTGCGCTCGCTCGCGGCAAAGGCCCGGCGCCCTGACCCCGACCAGCCGGATGTGCCGTCCGTGGCGACGGTGTGCGTCTATCCGGACATGGTGGCCGTCGCTGCCTTGTGCCTGGCCGGGTCCAGCGTCGGAATCGCCTCCGTGGCAACAGCTTTCCCATCCGGCCGATCCAATCTGGCCGTCAAGATCGCCGACACCAGGCTCGCGATCGACTCGGGCGCCACCGAGGTCGACATGGTGATCGACCGGGGGGCGTTCCTCTCCGGCCATTACGGCAAGGTGTTCGACGAGATCGTTGCCATCAAAGAGGTCTGCGGCGCTACCAGGCTCAAGGTAATTTTGGAGACCGGCGAGCTCGCCACCTACGACAACGTCCGCCGGGCCTCCTGGCTGGCGCTCCTGGCCGGGGGCGATTTCATCAAGACCTCGACCGGAAAGATCTCGCCGGCGGCGACCCTGCCGGTCACCGCGGTGATGCTGCAGGCGGTCCGAGATTTCTTCGAGATGACAGGCCGGCGGTGCGGTGTCAAACCGGCCGGCGGCATTCGGAACACCAAGGACGCGATCCGGCATCTGGTCGCCGTCAGGGAGATCGCAGGGCCGCAGTGGCTCGATCCGTTCTACTTCCGCTTCGGTGCGTCGTCCTTGCTCAATGATCTGTTGATGCAGCGCCAGACCCAGGCCGCCGGCCATTATTCCGGTCCCGACTACGTGACGGTGGACTGAGATGCCGACTGCGCCGAGCAGTGCCGCCGCCCGGTGGGATTATGCCCCAGCCCCCGAATCCGCCGCCATCGGCAGAGTCCGGGATCGCTACCAGATGTTCGTCGGTGGCGCATTTGTCGACGGCCGGGGCGAGGACCTCAAAACCCTCAATCCGGCCACCGCTGAGCCGCTCGCCGTAGTGTCCACGGCGTCGCCGGCCGATGTCGACGACGCGGTAAGGGCCGCGCGCGGTGCCTATGACGGGGTGTGGGGCCGGATGAGCGGCGCCGAGCGCGGTAAGTCTCTTTTCCGGATAGCCCGCGGCATCGCCGAGCGGGCGCGGGAATTAGCCGTGGTGGAGACCCTGGACAATGGCAAACCGATCCGGGAATCCCGGGATGTCGACGTGCCCACGGCATCGGCCCATTTCTTCTACCACGCCGGTTGGGCTGATAAAATGGCCCATGCCGGATACGGCCCGGACCCTCGGCCGCTGGGTGTTGTCGGGCAGGTCATTCCCTGGAATTTCCCGATGTTGATGGCGGCCTGGAAGATCGCGCCGGCGCTCGCCACCGGTAACACAGTGGTGATCAAACCTGCCGAGACCACACCGTTGTCGATCCTGGTCCTGGCCGAAATCATCGCCGACTCCGATCTGCCTCCCGGGGTGGTCAACATCCTGCCCGGAGCCGGCGACATCGGTCGGGAACTGGTCAACCATAAAGGGATCGACAAGGTCGCTTTCACCGGTTCGACCGAGGTGGGAAAGCAGATCCAGACCTCGCTCGCCGGTACCGGCCGGAAGCTGACCCTGGAACTCGGTGGTAAGGCGGCGAACATTGTTTTCGACGATGCGCCGGTCGATCAGGCCGTCGAGGGCATCATCAACGGCATCTTCTTCAACCAGGGCCACGTCTGTTGCGCCGGATCCCGTTTGCTCATCCAGGAATCGGTGGCCGACGAATTCGTGGCGAAGTTGCAGGCCCGGATCACGACCCTGCGACTGGGCGATCCGATGGACAAGAACACCGACATCGGGGCGATCAATTCGGCGACCCAACTGGCCCGTGTCCGCGAATTGACCGCCATCGGTGATGCCGAGGGAGCGGAGCGGTGGACCTCCCCCTGCCCGGTCCCCGACCGTGGCTACTACTTCCCGCCAACGCTTTTCACCAACGTCACCCAGTCGATGCGGATTGCCCGGGACGAGATATTCGGGCCGGTGCTCGCCGTACTCACATTCCGCACCCCGGACGAGGCGGTGGCAAAGGCGAACAACACGCCGTATGGCCTCTCGGCGGGGATCTGGACAGAGAAGGGCTCGCGAATTCTCGGTATGGCAGCGGCGATGCGGGCAGGCGTGGTGTGGGCCAATACCTTCAACCGCTTCGACCCGTCGGCGGCGTTCGGCGGATACAAGGAATCCGGCTTCGGCCGCGAAGGTGGCCGGGCCGGATTGGCCGCATACCTCGACACCGACGACGAGGGGGCACGGTGACCTCGGAGGGCGCGGTGACCTCGGAGCGCCCTCTGACATCAGAGGGCACGCTGACATCAGAGGGCGCGCGGACATCAGAGGGCGCTGGGAGCACACCCGGAGTCGAGGTCGAAAAAACCGGCGATGCGAGGCTTCCCGTCGCCAAGACCTACAAACTGTATGTCGGCGGGGCCTTCCCGCGGTCGGAGTCCGGCCGGACGTATCAGGTCGCCGACTCTCACGGCAGTTTTGCCGCAAACGCGGCCCGCGGCTCCAGGAAGGACGCGCGGGACGCGGTGTCGGCGGCCCGCAAGGCATTCGGCGGCTGGTCGGGCAGCACCGCGTACAACCGGGGCCAGGTGATCTACCGGATCGCCGAGATGCTCGAGGGTCGCCGGGCTCAGTTCATCGACCTGATCACCTCGACCGAGGGCGTGCCGGCGGGCACCGCCGGCGCGACGGTGGACGCAGCCGTCGACCGGCTCGTGCATTACGCCGGCTGGACCGACAAGCTGGCCGCGGTGTTCGGCAGTGCCAATCCGGTGGCCGGACCGTTCTTCGCCTTTTCCACGCCGGAGCCGACCGGCGTGGTGGCAGCGATTGCGCCGCAACAGGATTCGCTGCTGGGCTTGGTGAGCGTGCTGGCCCCGATCATCACCTCGGGCAATGTCGTCGTGCTCATCGCATCGCAGTTGCGACCGTTACCGGCGATCACTCTGGCCGAGGTGTTGGCCACCTCGGATGTGCCGGGCGGCGTGGTCAACATCCTCACCGGTGACCCGGCGGAGATCGCGCCGCACCTCGCCGCCCACGGTGATGTCAACGCGCTCGATCTGACCGGCGGCGACCCGGAGCTGCGGCTGACTTTGGAAAGACTGGCCGCGGGCACCGTCAAACGCGTCCACTCCCCCACCCGGGAACCCGACTTCAGCCGTCCGCCCGGCACGGTCCGGCTTCGCGCGTTCCTCGAAATCAAGTCCGTCTGGCACCCGACCGGCAGCATCTCGTTGGCCGGTGGCGGCGGGTACTGATGCGGCCCATGGTCAGGCTCTGCGGTCCGTTCCGACCTGCGAGCTTCGTCACCAGCGCAGCAGCTTCCGGGGGGATTTCCCGTAGCCTTCTTGGGTTGTCCCCGTCAGGAATGCCCCCGCCCTAGGAGAGTGTGATGTCCGTGCCCGTGCGTGTCGCCTCGCTTCGAGTCGCCATCGTCGGCGCGGGACCGGCCGGGATCTACGCCGCCGACATTCTGACCAAGCAGGATCCACTCCTGACTGTCGACATCTTCGACCGGCTGCCGACCCCGTACGGCCTCATCCGCTACGGGGTGGCTCCCGACCACCCTCGCATCAAGCAGATCATCAGTGCGTTGCACCGGGTGATGGAGTCGGACCGGATCACCTTTTTCGGCAACGTCCGGGTTGGGGTCGACGTCAAAGTGGACGAGCTCCGCCAGTTCTACGACGGAATCATCTTCGCCACCGGGGCCGAGCGCGACCGCCCGCTGCCCTTACCGGGGATCGACCTCAAACGCTCGTACGGCGCGGCCGAGTTCGTCTCCTTCTACGACTCCCACCCGGACCGGGACCAGACCTGGGACCTGTCCGATGCCCACTCGGTGGCCGTCATCGGCGTCGGCAACGTCGGGCTCGACGTCGCCAGGATGCTGGCCCGCACCGCCGACGAGTTGCTGTTCACCGACATTCCGGCACACGTCCACGCGGCATTGAACAACTCTGTGGTCACCGACGTCCATATGTTTGCCCGGCGCGGGCCGGCTCAGGCCAAGTTCACCCCCGTCGAGCTGCGCGAGCTCGACCACTCCCCCGCATTGCAGGTCCTGGTATCCCCGGAGGGGATGGAGTTCGACGCGGCCTCCCAGGAGGCCCTGGCGCGGTCGAAGTCTTTGCGGATGGTCGTCGACGTGCTGTCCGAATGGGCTATCCGGGACGCCGACCCGAACTTCATGCGGCGCATCCACATTCATTTCTTGGAGAACCCGGTCGAGATCCTCGGCGAGAACGGCGAAGTCGTCGGCCTGCGCACAGAACATCAGGAACTGACCGGCGACGGCGATGTCCGCGGCACCGGCGAGTTCACCACCTGGAACGTCCAGGCTGTGTACCGTGCTGTCGGCTACCGGTCGGAGCAGATCGAGGACCTGCCGTTCGACCCTCGAAAGTTTGTGCTGCCGAACAGGGAGGGGCGGGTGCTGGGCCTCGACGGGAAGCCCGTGCCTGGCATCTACGCGACGGGATGGGTCAAGCGCGGCCCGGTGGGGCTCATCGGCCACACCAAGTCCGATGCCGCGGAAACGGTCGCCCACCTGTTGGCCGACGCTCCCGCGCTGCGGCGGGCGCCAGTCCGCGACCGTGACGACGTGCTGGCACTGTTGGCCGAAAAGCGTCTGCCCGTCACCGATTTCGCCGGCTGGAACCGGTTGGACGACCACGAGCGTTCGCTCGGTATGCCGGCCGATCGGGAGCGGATCAAGGTCAATTCCCGCGACGAGATGACCGAGATCGCGGGCTCCCGCTGAAATTTTCCGCGGCCGCGGTGCCGGCCCGTATCCGGCGGGATCGGAATGCGGCCTGACGGTTCAAGAGCCGGTTGTCGTTTCGTTACTCTCACGGGGCGGCGTTCCCAGCCGCTCCGGCGCGCCGCTCGGATGACCGGTCAGGCCGGGCGGAGTCAGGACCGGCAAACGGAAGAGGAGCAAAGAATGGCTCAGCAGGTCAAAGGCGTCATTTCCCGGGCGAAGGATGCTCCGGTCGAGTTGACCACCATCGTCATCCCCGATCCCGGTCCCGGTGAAGCGGTCGTCAAGATCCAGGCCTGCGGGGTCTGCCACACCGATCTGCACTACAAGGTGGGCGGTATCGGCAACGACTTCCCCTACCTGCTCGGCCACGAGGCCGCCGGCGTCGTCGAATCCGTCGGCCCCGACGTCACCGACGTGGCGCCGGGCGACTACGTGATCCTGAACTGGCGGGCAGTGTGCGGCTCCTGCCGGGCCTGCCTGCGCGGCCGCCCGTGGTACTGCTTCTCGACCCACAATGCCACCCAGAAGATGACGCTTGCGGACGGCACCGAACTTTCGCCGGCGCTGGGAATCGGCGCCTTCGCCGAGAAGACACTGGTCGCAACCGGCCAGTGCACCAAGGTCGACCCGGCGGCCCCGGCAACGGTCGCCGGCCTGCTCGGCTGCGGCGTGATGGCCGGCCTGGGCGCGGCGATCAACACCGGCGGCGTGGTCCGCGGCGACAGCGTCGCCGTCATCGGCTGCGGTGGAGTGGGTGATGCAGCCATCGCCGGTGCTCGCCTCGTCGGCGCATCGAAGATCATCGCCATCGACACCGACCGGCAAAAGCTGGACTGGGCCAAGGACTTCGGCGCCACCCACACCGTGCTGGCGGCCGACGGGGACGTCGTCGAGCAGGTCAAAGCGCTGACCGGCGGGTTCGGCGTCGATGTCGCCATCGACGCGGTGGGCCGGCCGGAAACCTGGAAGCAGGCCTTCTACCTCCGCGACCTGGCCGGGACGGTGGTGCTCGTCGGAGTGCCGAACCCGACCATGACGCTGGAGATCCCGCTGATCGACATCTTCGGTCGCGGTGGCTCGCTCAAGTCTTCCTGGTACGGAGATTGCCTGCCCAGCAGGGACTTTCCGGTATTGATCGACCTGTATCTACAGGGCCGGCTGCCACTGGAGAAGTTCGTCTCCGAGGAGATCGGTCTCGGCGACATCGAAGCGGCCTTCGAGAAGATGCACGGCGGCGAGGTGTTGCGCAGCGTCGTCGTGCTGTAACCGGCGGCCCCATTACGGGTGGTGCTGTGGCGGGTTCTGCCGTAGATCCCCTTCGCGCCGGTGGCCGACCGCCGAGCTCAGCCTGACTTCCGGCGGAACAGTCGGGTCGCCTTGTGGCTGGCCGTCGAACCGCCGACTCCGCCGTGTCCGTCGAGGTGGGCACTGCGCGCCTGACCGGCGGTCTTCTTGCGCTCCAACGCTGCCGAAAAGGCCGACTTCGCGTCGGTCGGCTTCCGGGCCGTCTCCGCCCGTTCGGTGTCGCCCTCGTCCGCTGCGGCGACACCTGTGGTGCCGCCGTCAACCTCGGCGGACTGGGCGCCTGTCGGCTTCTCGGGTTTCGGCGATTGTGCGGCCATCATTACCCCTCCTGATGCGTTCTGTTCTAATCCGCCGGAAGCGTCCCGCACGGCAGGTTCATCATCCCGTGAATGTCCGGCCGGGTCCAACCTGATACGGCCGTGCCGGCACCGAGGGTCGCTCGGCCGTCACGTCAGCCGGTGTCGGCCAGCAGAGCCAGGTACCACTGCAGCCGGTCGGCCGTCCGCTCGACCCCGCGCCCGGTCAGCTCTGCGATCAGGCCCAACCGGTAGCGAACCGTATTGCGGTGGATGACCAATTCGGTGGCGACGGATCCGACGGATCCGTCGTGTTCGAGGTACGCCCGCAGCGTCCGGATCAGCGCGGATCCGTTCTTGCGGTCATACTCGTGCAGCGGGCGCAGCAGATCGGCGGCCAGATCGCGCAGCGGGACATCTTGCGTGGCGAGCAGCAGCCCGGCCATCGACAACCCCGTCCGGTGATGGATCCCAGGCCCATGCTCCACCGCTTGGGCTGCTTCGTAGTAGCTCCAGCGCAATCCGGCGACTCCGGGATAGGAACCGCCCACTCCGACCGCCGCGAGCGCACCGGTGTGGCCGAGGTGCAGCGCAAGGGCGCTTGCCCCATCGGCT
>JBBRDH010000152.1:0-13102 GCA_038204125.1 Mycobacteriales bacterium | reverse complement strand
AGCGGTAGTGGTCATCTGAAGCTCCTTCACAGGTATGGACGTCCTGCCCTACTGATCAGTATCCGCCTCCGGCGCCGCTTGGTCCAGCTCCAGCAGGATCGCTTGACTGATCGATTCAGCCAGGGCCACATCTTCCTCGGTGGCCAGGTCCGAGCTGATCAGCGCACTGAGCAGCCGGAATCCGACGCGGGCGTCGGCTGGGTTCGGGCTTCCGGTCACGGTCAGGGCGTAGGTGAACCGCTTCCAGAATTCCTCCCGCCGAGCAGCGACCTCCCGCTGGTGGGTCGCGTTCGCCGCCTCTTGGGCGTTGCGGGTGCCGATTTGCTGGTTGACCCGAGTGTTGCGGGTGCCGACGCGGAAGGCGACACCGATGGTGGCCGCCCCCACGATCAGCTGCACGACCAGAGCCCACCACGCCATGTGGGCAATCTACCGGCCTGGTCATCCGCTGGTGCCCTGGGCGACAGCCTCAGTGGAACAGCTCTCGGCCGTAGGGCTGCCCGCGCGCCGTAGGCGCAGCCGAAACCTGCTCGATGACGCAGCAGATCTGCGGGGTCGGGTCAGGCCGGAAAAGCGAGGGCGAGTTGCTCCGCAGAACCGGCCCGGGACCGGCGACGGGCCGGACGGGAGGCCGGCCGGGCCGCTCCGTCAGCGTGCAACAGCGCCGTGTATCGGGCGGTCATTTCCGTCAGCTTCCATGAAGCGGCGATCAGACCCGATTCGACCAACTCCGCCGCCACCCGCTCAGGGTCGAAACATTCATGATCTTCACCGAACGGGTCGACGACGTCGGCGGCCGGCGGGGCCAGAACCCAGTACTGCGCGAGCCGCCAGGCCACCATCACCGTCAGCTCCGGCTCAGCGATGTGCACACCGGGTTCGTGGAGCACGGCGGCGGCGACACGGTCGCAACGGGCGGGGAGGTCCAAGGCCCGGTAGGTATCGGCCAGCACTGATATGAGGCGCCGCAAGAACTCCACCTGATCGCCGTGCTCGGGATAGACCGACAATGGAAGACCTCTCAGATGCGGTCCGTTCCGCGGATCCTGGGCGGTCAACTCGTAGGCCACCGCAGTGGTGAGCTGCTGGCGCACCCACCGGACCCACACCTGCGGATATCCGCAGTCTGCACAACGATCGGCATCAAGCGCATCCCATCGACCGATAGATGACATCGTGCAGCCCGGTGACCCGGCAGGGGCCTTTGCCCCGGGAACTCCCGCCCGATCGAGGCCATCACCCGCGCCGGGGGTTGGGGGGATCACCGTGTTCGACGCCGAACGGTGCGGATGTGCTCGGCCACATCCTGAAGACCCCGGGTGTGGGCCTGGAACCGCGCCGCCGCATCGGCCGCGTTCTCCGCGAGGTGATCCGCCGGTGTCAGTCGGCGCCCGGCGGAGGGCAGGTCCACTGCGGTCACGGTGTCGAGCACCATCTGGGCCCGGCGGTCGTCCTGGACGGCTGCGCCGAGGATGTAGGCCTGGTACCGCAACTTGCGGTACTGGTCGTCGGGCAGGTTCGGGTCGGTGATCTGCCACAGGATCGCCCGCACAGTTCTTTCGGTCTCAGCGTCCTCGCCCGGGTCGGTGAGATTCCCTGCATCGGAGCGTATCTCCAGCAGCCGCACCACCGTCTCGAGCATGTCCGGGTCCTCGGCATTCACCGGGCCATGCACCCGACGTTTCCCGGCCAGCACCAACCCTGCGAACACCGCGAAACCCAACAACGCCCCAAGCAGTCCACCCCAGATCAACGCCAACGGACCGCCGACCCCATAGGCCCCGGCCGCCGCACCGGTGACGCCGCCGCCCAGGACGCACAGCACCGCCCCAGTGGGCATGGCGCCGGCCGAGCCGAAACCGCGCTCCGGCGCAAACAACGCCCGGAGCTGCGCCCGCCGCAGCAGCCGGCCCCACCACGTCCTGGTCGGCGATGTGATCCACAACCCCGACAGCTCGACGTCCGCCAGGTGCACCCTGCCTCGACCGGCCGGGGCAGGAGCCTGCCAGATGACCGCGCCGAGTTCCATCGTTTCGGTGAGCACCACCGGCGCGACGCAGCCCAAGGATGCGGCCTTGCTCGTGGCGCGAGCCCATCTGCCCGACCACGCCGGCAACGCCACCGGAGATACCAGCACCTGCAGATCTGTGGTGGAAACCGTCATCGCTGCGCCCCCTTTGTGGATAGTGGCCACTGCATCGGCAGGTAAAAAGTTGGCCTGGCAGAAGCGTAGAACGCACCACCGACACCCGCGACAGAGCTGCTCTGTGGTCAGATCCGGCAGGGTCCGTGTGCATAATTCTTTGGAATACCTGCGAACGGGAATCACCGGCATCCTCTCGGGGCCGGGTGGGATCGGCTGCTCGCGGATGGGCCGGAGTCCGACGTTCAGCTCTTATCCGTCTGCAAAAAAACTGGGACCGCCCCCAGGGCGCAGCGCATCCACATCGACACGACCTGAAAATGGGTCGCTTAATGCGAAGAACCCGCCACGGACGCGATCGGAGAACTGGTAGCGACCATCGGCCGGGTCCACGGCCTCAACGGCCACGCAGGGGCCTGCCATGTCGATGAGCCCGTAGCGGCAGATCCGGGCGGTCTCCTCCTGCGACCGCTTGGTCATCCGGTCACGGCGCCGGGTTCCCACCGTGGTGATCTCTACCGCCACCACCACGTCCGCAGCGCTGAGCAGGCCGGTGGCTGAGGCGGCCCGCGTGGTGCCGACGATGCACATGTCGGGTTGCCCCACCGCGGCCGGGACGGTCGAGTCGGTGACGACCGCGACTTCGGGCAGCACGCTGTATCCGGCTGCGTGCGCGGCGGTACCGATCTGTGTCCTCACCCGCGAGAGCGCGAACTGGTGCCCGACACTCGGGCCGGGGGCCATCTCCAAGACACCCTCGGCCAACTCGGCCCACCGGTAGCCCTGTTGCGGCAGTGCGTCCCATTCCTGCAGGGTCAGCAGGTGATCCGGGAACATCGGCATTCCCACCTGTGATCACCTCCGCTGAGCTGGCCCACCTCCCAGGGGAGGCTTACCTCGCCGTAGCGCCGCCATATTGCTGAGCATGCTACTGCCGGCGCCGGCGCAGACGGCTTCCCATCACCGCCCCCGGCCCCGGGGGCTGCTGGCTTGCCTCTTGCCCTGCGGGGGGCCAGGTGAGCAACGTGCAGGCCGCCGGCGGCCCGCCGGCGCGTCCACCGGTTAGCGTGTCCTGGTGACCGCGAAGGCCCAGCCAAGCACCCCACCGCCGCCAGCCAGATTCATGCCGCTGCCGGCCGTTGCCGACGAGTTGGCGGTCAGCCTGTCCCAGGCCTACGCCCTGGTCCGCTCCGGAGATCTCGTCGGCATCCAGATCGGCGGCCGAGGCCAGTGGCGGGTCGAGCGAATCAAACTGGAGGAATACATCCAGAGCGCCTACCGGCGTACCGCCGCCGCGTTGGCGCATCTGCCCGATGACCTCCCTGACCTTGACTGAGATTGCGCGGCCGACGGCGGTGAGCTTGTGACACCACCCGGGGCATCCAAATCCGAGGTTCTGTTCCCGGATGGCTTGCCGAAAGATGTGGTCCAGCGGGCGGTGGCCACTACGGTCATGCGGGCGTGCCTGCCCGTGAGCTGGGCGCAGGTCCTGGACTGGGCGGCGCTGCTGGAGCACCCCCTGGCGGCAACGAGTGTGGTGGCCGCCAGGCACGACCGCACCCCCCGGAACCTGTACGGCCGGCTGCACACCGTACGCAGCGCATCCGCCGCCGCGGTACTGCCGCTGCCCGTGTGGTCCGAGGCCTCCCGCCCGTCCCGGACCGAGGAGGATCACCAGACCCGGGTGCGGTGGGCATGGCTTTTGCACTGCCCACCCCCCGAGCCACCCGCCCGCGGGATCGGGCCACTGGTTTCGGTGACGCTGGCCGAGCGGCGGATGGCGCGGCACGCCGCGCAAACTATGTCCGCCGTCGGTCAACTCAGCCCCGAAGCGCTGACCAGCAGTGTGGCGCGGGTCCAAGCCGCATCGCACCGGCACATCACCACTGAACGCCTCCTCGCGGTGCTGACTTACACCGGTCTGGCCGACCTGCAGGACAACGGTTTGCTGATCAGCACCGCCGACATCGCGCCCCGACAGACGCACTTGAGGATGCTGGCCGCCGCACGCTCCTCGGGCCGCACCAGGCACAGCACCGCCGAGATTCAGCAGCTGATGCGCACTGCCGGGTACACCCGTCCGGCCGGACCCACGCTGTACCACCATCCGCTGCTGCAGCGCCTCGGGCGGGATCAGTGGGAGGTCCTGGGCGCCACTTCCTAATCTGGGGTCCCGACTCACGCCTCAGCATGCGCAGGCCAGGGTTCGTCCCGCCGCAGGCCAGGAAACTGTGGCAGAGGGACCAGCCACGGTCCTCGCCGACGCCACGTAGTGGCGGGTCGCACGGGCAGATCAGGTCCCTGGGGTTCTCCACGCCCGTGCAACCAGATTCGCAGCTGCCCTTCGCCGGCAACCGTTTCGACGTCCTCGTCGGCGTTCTGTGCCGGGGGCCCACCGCGCGACGCAGTGATGGATGAAGGTATGACACGTAAACCCATACTGTGTAACGTTTTCATCCACGGGGCCGTCGCAGTGAACCATCGTCAGCCGGTCATTGCCTGATGCAGTTCGTGAAGTGGTGGGCAAGACACTGCGGCGTCGGATGAGGCGTTCACGCAAGCGCTTGTGTCAAAGCCGCTGCTAAACCCCACTCCCCTGAGCAGCCCGCTGCCACATGGTGAGGTCACCGACGGGATCCACGCACTGCGTCACCGGGCCAAGCAGCGGCAGTAATTCAATCTCCTCCCGCGGGCCCAACGTGGCCGCGAACTGCAAGGCAGCTGACCTGACCTAGGTCGAACTGGGCGTCCGGCCAGGTCTGGATCAGTCGGTCGTCAGCGGCGCGGTCCACGTCCGGAACATCCTGCCGCCCGCAGGGCGACCATCGAACCCGTTGTCGACCACAGGTCAGCGGGCGCTGGCCGGTTCCTTTGTAGTACGAGCCGCCGCGATGGCCTTCACCGCAGCCGACGCGGGGGTGCCTTTTGCTGCAGCTCGCTTCAAGATCAACTGAGCTGCTTCGGACTGCGTCCGGGTGACGTACACGGTCTTTTCGGCCATCAGTGACTCCCTTCGCCGGCGGTCTCAGATCTCGACGGTACGTCGCGGCCGCCCGGCTCGATAGGCGGTGGCTCAAGTTCGGCATCAGGAACCCGAACGACTGCGACCGGCTCGTTGGCCAACGTCGCTTCATCGATCTCATCCACCGGTTCGCTCACGACGGCAGCCAGCGCCGCGTCGATGAACAATTGCTGGCCCGGGTCCAGCATCTCGGAATCGGCTAGGGCCCTCAACTGGGAAAACCCGAGCTGGGACTTCGCGGAGTCTGGCGAGACGGACAGCTCGGCGGCCCACCGCAGGTTGCGCATGGTTTCCTCCCGATTGGATCTGGTTTCCAACTCCTCGGCGCCTCGCCTTGCGATCAGCTGCGCCACCAAGACGCCCAGAAAGGTAACGACGGGTGTGCCAACGCTGACCACGTAGGCAGCCCAGGTGGGAAGGGTGGTCACCGGTGGGGGTTAGCCGGGTTCGGGTCAAGGTGAACCAGGCCCATCCTGGCCAACTACCTTCCCCGACCCCACGAGCAGCGCCGCACGGCCTGGATGAATCTTCGACCCCCACGATTGCCTGTAGCAGGCCGGCTGGGCGGAGTGGTGATGTCATTGATATCTGTCGGGGTTTGCGTCGAGTCGGTCCATTTCCGCCGCTGGCTGGGTGTCGCCAGCGGGGTCTGGCACGGTGTGGAATCCACCTGCGCCGCCGGAATGATGTCGGCTGCGACCGAACTGGGGCGTGATCTGGATGCCTCACGTTCACCGCATCAGCGGAGCGACCTTCGGCCGCACTGTGGTTGGTACCGGCAAAAACGGCCGGAACCAACGCCTTTCCGGCGGCCCGACCCAGGTCGGATTCTAACGAGGACCTCCAGGGCTACGGGCCCGATGAACCCGCACCAACCGGCCAGGTGAACCGCCTCCGCCGCTGCGCTCCCCCGGACGGTCCATCCGCTGCGCCCCGCCCGGTCGGCGCGGCCCACCGCGCCGGCCTTCGGCCCCCTTCCGACCCTCGACCGAACGCACGCGTTCGGGCCGCCGAAAAAGCGGAGGTCCACAAAGTGGGAGGGGAATCCCCAACATGACCGGCACCCAGACCGTCACCGTCAACATCCAAGTCACCGGCCCGCAGCCCGTCAAGGTCACCGCCACCGACGAGGTACCGGGCAGCACCATCACCGTGACCACGGGCCTTTCGATGGTGAACTTCTACGACGGGCGCGCCGTCGAGGTCTACACCGGCGCGTGGCTGCACCCGGTCGACCTCGCCGGAATGCTTCCCGCCGTCGCCGACCCGAAGCTCTCGGCGCCGCACCTGACGTGGGCCACCCGCAAGCCCAGCGACAAGATCATCGCGTCCGGCCCGAGCATCCTGATCGGCGCCACAGGCACCGACCACGCCAACCAGGGCTACGACCGGAGCCTGCGGATACTGCGGGTCCGGATCGGCAACGTGACGTGGCTGGTCACCGACCGGCTCGCCTACGACGCCATGGCCAGCGCCTACCGCAAGGCCCAGCTGGTCGCTCAGATCGTCTTCGGCCCCGACCGCGGATGACCCCGGCCGGGGGCGGGTGAGAAAAAGCTTCACCCGCCCCCGGGGCTCCGTTCGCCTCGGCCGAGCGGCCCGTCACGATTCGCGTCGCCGGCCGCCACGGCGCCGCAATGAAGTTGTCCCCATGCCGCCGCGTTGTCCACAAACTTGCCCGGCCGCCGGCCGCGCCGCGCCTGGCCGCGCCATCATCGACCCGCCCGAACCCCACTCACCAGGAGGCACCCGATGTATCACGTCACCACCAGCACAAGCCCGACCGAAGACGCCGACACCCCCACCGCCGCCGTCGAGCTGCTCCGCGCCCAACTGCTGGAGCATCTAGGCGATGGCCCGGTCAGCTGGCAGATCTCCGATGACGTGCTCGAAGGTTTCCACGCCGGCCGGATGCAGGTCTGCGCCGGTGACCGCAACTACGACGCCGAGGTCGACGAGCACGTCCAGCAGGTGCGGGTAAACCTCATCGTCGAACTGCACGACACCACCGAAGCCGCCCGCCGCCCGAACCTGACCGGTCAGACCGCCGCAAACGCTGCGCGCCCGGCCGGTGGGTCCGCCGCGGGTGTCGGGTGGTGGTGACCTACTGCGCGGTAGCAGGCTCCGCCCGTACCGCAGCACCGACCAACCCGGGTACCCCGGCGCCCGAGCACTTATCGCACCCAGGACAGGCGGGCCAGATGATCATCACCAGTACACCCGAAGCGCTGCGCGCGTAGGCCAAAGGCATGTACACCACCGAGGCGGGCGCCGAGCTGCTCATCCGCGGTTTCGGTGGCCGGTTCGCGCAAACCGCCTACCCGTGGATCCAGCCGGGCGAGGGCGGCGGCTACTGGATCGACCTGGCCGCCATCCCGGACATCGGTGCGTACTCCAGCGGAGAACGCGGATTTCTGCTGATCGCCGCGTCGATCGGGTCCAGCGAACTGCAGGTGAACCTCAGTGACGCCGTGGCGTCGCTGGGCCGCGAGCAGTTGGACCTGGTGCTCGCCGCGATCGCCCACGCGGCCGGCTCCCACCAGCACAGCGAAATCCTCTACGACCCCCGATCGCCGGCCCGCCAGCTTCGGGAAGCTGGACACGCTGTACCCATGGCCCGGCTGAGCCAACCGGACTTGCTACGCCGGGGTAGCGACCCGGCGCACACCCCAACCCAGTACGTGTGTTCGATACGCTGGTGTGCATGACTGACCACCCGGACCGCCCGCCCCGCGCCATGTCCCGGCGGGCGATGTTGCCGGCGGATCAGATCAACGCCGGCCCGGCGTGGACGGCGGTGTCCGGGCCCGGGACACCGCAGCGGCGGCGGATCGCGTTCACCGACGAGGACGCGGCGCGGCGGTTCGCAGCAGGCCTGCCCGGCTGGGCCGCGATCAGTTCCGATGACCCGGAGTGGGAGCCGCTGCCCGGCCCGCTGCGCCGGTGACCACGGCCGGGCACTACGGCCTGTCCGATCAGCACTTCCGGATCAACCCCGGCCAGCAGTTGCAGGAAGCCCACCCCACGGTGTGCCCCGCCGGGCACCGGCTGGGTCCGGACCGGATGCTGGTAGGCGCTTTGCCGTGCCTTTGCCACTCGGCGCAACACCCCCGTGTCCATCGGACCTGGAGGTGCATCGCCTGCGATGCGTGCTGGGTGTGGCCGCTCTGCCGGGAGCATCCGGAGTGGCCGATCTGGGCCGGCGTCCCCCCACATGACAGGTCTGCCATCCCGTTCTGAGTTTCGCTCTCGGCCGCGGAGGTCACCGCCTACAGCTGGGCCACCCCGACACCGGCCGGATCCGGCGCCGCACCGATCACCCAGACCGCGCAGCTGCTCGAGGTTTCCCGGCAGCGGGTCCTGCAGATGATCGACGAAGGCAAGTTGCCGGGCGCGCCGATCGATACCAACGTGATCCCCCGGGCCGCGGTGGCGCAGCTGGCCGCCCGGCAGCACGCGCACGACCAGGCGGGGCAGCACTGTCGGTGCCCGGTGCCACGCTGACCCGGTGAACCAGAGCGCCGAACCGGTCCACCACTGCGGACATCCAGAGCATCACAGCGGCCGCGCTGCGCGTGGGGGACCAACTGCTGGATGGATCCACACTGCGGCCCGTGACCTCGATCCGGTTGCAGGGCGCACCGCCGGAGGCGTGCATCGAACTGGCCGGCCTCGCCGGCCGGCGGCACATCGCCGCCTGCGCCCGGATCCAGGTGCACTGCCGGCACCAGGCCGCGTCATGAACACCCACCGCCGCCGGCGGTGGGTCGCCGCGGCAGCGGCGACGGCCGCCGCGCTGATCCTGACCGGTTGCCTCGCCCCGCTGAACGCTGCCCAGCCCGACGCCACCGCGCACACCGCAGCCCAACGACCGGCCGCGTCGACGCCCGGCACCGCGGCGGCTACGGTTGCGGCCGGGCAGGTGAGCCTAATCCAGGAACCCGACGCCGGGTACGGCCCGATCTACACTGCCCTCGCCGGCGCCCACGCCAGTATCGACATGACGATGTACGAACTGGCCGACACCGACGCGCAGGCCGATCTGATCGCCGCGCACCGCCGCGGCGTCACCGTCCGGATCATCCTGGACCGGGCCTTCCACGGCCAGCAGGTCAACCAGGACGCCTACACCCAGCTCAGCGCGGCCGGCGTCGCCGTCCACTGGGGACCCAGCGGGCAGATCTTCCACCAGAAAACGATCACCATCGACGGGTCCCGATCGTTGATCGGTACCGCGAACTTGACCTCCCGCTACTACCCCCTGACCCGGGATGCCTGGATTCTCACCAGCAACCCGGCGCAGGTGAAAGCGATCACCGGGACCTTCGCCGCCGACTGGGCCAGCCCCGAACACTCCGGGAATGCCGTCGGCGCCACAGCTTTGATGTGGTCCCCGGGGGCGCAGCAGCAGGTCGTCGCCGACATCGCCGACGCCGACAAGACCTTGGAATTCACCAGTGAAGAACTGGCCGACACCAAAGTCATCGCTGCGCTGGTCGCCGCCGCCCGCCGCGGGGTGGCCTGCCGCATCGTGATGACCGACAGCACCGACCAGGCAACCGGTCTCGAAAAGGTGAGCGCCGCCGGCTGCGCCGTGCACGTCTTCCCCGACAGCAGCAAAGCGCTGTACATCCACGAAAAGATCATCGTGACCGACCAGGCCAAAGTGTTGATCGGATCGCAGAATGCCAGCAGTACCAGCCTGAACAAAAACCGGGAGCTGTCCATCCAGATCACCGCCGCCCCCATCGTTTCCGCGATCGAGAAGACCTTCGACGGCGATTTCACCGCCGCACCGGCGTGGAAGGCTTCCTCATGATCGGAACGCCGAAACCGGTGGTCCCACCCGGGGTCGCAGCAGCGCTGGCAGATCATGTGTCCGGCCCGGTCCCCACCGCCGCCGCCGTCGTCGTCGGGGTCGCCCTGATCCTGATCCTGGCCGGGTGGCTGGCCCGAAAGCTCGTGTCCAAGATCATCGGCGTCGCCGTCAGCGTCGGTGTCGCCGCCGCCATCCATCAAGGCATGCAGCAGTGGATCCACCACCTGGTCGCCGCGAACCTGCACACCTGACCCGGCCAGCCACCGCGCAGGCGTGCTCAGCCGCCGGCCAACGGTGGCCGCGCCGGGCGGCCGACGCTCAGGTAGCGGGCGGCGCTGCCGGCCAGCAGCGCCGACCCCACCACCGACAGGCCCGCCAACAAGATCAGCGCCGTGGTGTGCAGAGCCGGCGATCGCTGAATGGTGGTGGCGAGCAAGTCATAGACGATGTGCCCCACCATCAACGGCGCAATGCTGCCGGTGGCCCGGTACAGCAGGTACGCCGCGGGAATCCACAGCACCACGAATAGCGACCCGGCGCCGTAGTACAGGTGGATCGACAGCCGCAGCCCGGTCAACAACGCGATCACCGCCCACGGTTTCCAGCCGGCCCGGGTCGCCAACACGTACGGGATGGCCAGCAGCAGCAGCTCCTCCCCGATGCCGGCGCTGACACTCATCAGGTAGTCCCCGGCCAGCAGCAGCGGGTCCGGGATCGAACCGCCGGCGGTGGGCCGGCCGGTGAGGTGCACGGCGCCCAGCACCACCGCGGAGACAAACGCCGCGCCGGCCAGGATCGCCACATACCCGGCGGTGGCCCCCGCCCGGCCGCCCAGGATCAGGGCCCGACCGTCAGTCCAGCGCAGGCCGAGCCGGCCCGCGCGGTCGCTGACCGGATCGCAGCGCCAGGACGGCCCGAGCAGCAACAAAACTGCTGCGCCCACGGCCGCCGCGAGCTGCAACACCGAAAACGTGGCCGCCGCCACGAACTGGGACCCCACACTCGCCCCGGGCACCAAGACATCCGCTGACCCAGCCGGCCCGCCCAGGCCGCGCAGGCTGGCCAGCACCGACGGGACGTAGACCAGAACGCAGACCGCCCAGATCACCCACGGCCGGGCCAGGAGGCTACGAGCCGCGATCATGCCCGGAACTGTAGGACCACACACCGACACCCCGCGGCGCGGCCGCCGATCATGCGCAGGCCGGGCAGATCGCGCCGGCGCGACAGGATCCGCACTGTCGGGGCCGACTCCCCGGGTTCCGCTGGGTTCACGGCCCTGTCGGTGGCTGGGTTGGGGGTTCGCTGAAGTCCTCCGAGTCTGTGGGAGTGGGGGCCCGTCCGGTCAAGGGACGCGCCCCCAGGTAGCCCCATCCGATCGGGCCGACCTTTCACTCCTCCGCTGCGCTCCCCCGCCAAAAGGTCGACACCGATCCGACGAGCCCACCTGGTGCCACTCTTCGCCCTTGACCGACCACCCCACCCCCACACCCCCTGAGGGCATCAGCCGAACGCGCCGATGCAGACAAGGGGCACCATCATGGAAATCGCCGAATTCGAGCTCGGACTGGGCCTGTTCGAAGCGTTGACCGTCATCCAGGGCAAGGTCGACTCGGCCGTGCAGCCCTCGCTCGAGGCCTCGCTGGTCTGGCTACGAGGCCGCCTCCTGGACTCGGTGATGCACACCGCCGTCGCCATCCCGGACTGCACGGCCGCGGTCTTCGACGCAGGTGAGGAGGCGGTCGCGCTCGAGTGGGGCGGCACCACCGACCGCCTGGCGGCCCTGGTGGACCACCTGGCCCTCTAGCCGGCCCGCGGCCCGCTCGGCCCGGTCTCCGACACACCGGAGACCGGGCCAGGCCAGGTCGTTAGATCAGGCCACGCAAAATCGGGTTCGCGCGATGCCGTTCGAGTATCGCCGCCAAGTACGCCGCGAACGCCGGGAAGTCCAGCTTCCGACCCGTCCGGGCCGCCATCTGCTTGATGTCGCCCATCTTCCACACATCACCCCGGGTCAGCCGGATCACCGGCGCCGGGAACCATTCCTGCGTCGCCAGTTCCTTCACCTGCGGCCGGCTCACCCCCAGCAGCGGGCTCAGGTCCCCCGCGCCCAACATCCGCCGGTCATCTGCCGTCTCCATCGTGAATGTCGAATACATCTGCCTAGCCTTTCCCTGGGTGTCATGGACCTGCTGATACGAACGCGCAAAGACCAACGTGCGGAAATCTGTGACTAGGACTCGCTTTTGCTCTGTGGATCGGAGTTGCCGCCGGCCTGGACGTCGGTGGTGAGCGAGGCCAGATCCAAGGTCCGTCCCTTGCGCTGCGCCCAGGCCAGGACATCATCCAGCGTCCAGATGCTGCCCATCCTCAACACGATGGCCGCAGGCGGAAAGTCGGGCTGGCCAGTGAGGGTGGCCAGCCGAGTTCGACCGACGCCCAGGAGTCCGAGCAGTTCCGCCGCGCCCACGTATTGCTGTCGTTTCATGACGTCATCAGTACTCATGACGCCACGGTAAAACATGCCCGTGTCAAAGTCAACACGGCCATGCAGACAGGGTTGACATAGACACGGGTAACATATACACTCAAAGTACGCAGAGAGGCCGGGCGGTCCGGCCAAGCGGGAGGAAGTTCGACATGTCGCACCAGTTGGAAGTTTGGAAAGACGGATCAGCGTCGTTCGTGTCCGCGAGGGAGCACGCGTGGCACCGGTTGGGCACGGTGTTGCCGGAGAAGTTCGACGCCGCGCAGGCGATGCAGTTCGCCAAGCTGGGCGGTTGGAATGTCCGCACCGTGGAGCTGCAGACCGCGCCGGTGCTGGACGAGAACGGTGTCACCCCGCCGCTTTGCGTCCCGGACCGGTACGCGACCGTCCGCACGAACCCGGTCACCGGCGGAACCGATGTGCTGGGTGTCGTCGGCCCCGCCTACACCGTCATCCAGAACGAGGCCCACGCGGACCTGCTCAACACGTTGGTGGACGAATCCGGTTTTCTCGGGTCAGCGTCCGGTGAAGTGACGAATTCTCTTTGTTTGTCTTGTGCGCCAGCCGATGTCGTGATGTTACCGGATGCGACAGGTGTAGTGCAAGAGCGACGGGATTCAAGTGTTGAGC
>JBBRDH010000151.1:0-13281 GCA_038204125.1 Mycobacteriales bacterium | reverse complement strand
TGCTCGGTCAGGTTGTGCAGCCGGGCCTGGTCGGCGACCTGCTTGTCGACGAGCGGCGTGCGCACGTAACCCGGGCTCACGCAGGTACTGGTCACACCCCGACCGCCACCCTCCAGCGCGATCACCTTTGACAGCCCCTCGAGTCCGTGCTTGGCAGCGACGTAGGCCGATTTGAACGGCGACGCCCGCAGGCCGTGGACAGAAGTGATGTTCACGATGCGGCCGAAGCCGGCCTCGTACATGTGGGGCAGGGCGGCGCGGGTGAGCAGGAACGGCGCCTCGAGCAGCAGGGTGAGGATGAGCCGGAACTTCTCGGGTGGGAACTCCTCGATCGGTGCGACGTGCTGGACGCCGGCATTGTTGATAAGCAGGTCGCAGTCCAGGCGAACTCCCTCCAACGCTGCGACGTCGGACAGGTCCACGATCCACGTGCTCCCGCCGATCTCCTCAGCGACCCGTCCGGCCGCCTCTGCGTTGATGTCGGCGATCGTGACCGACGCCCCCGCACCGGCCAGCGCCCGCGCGCATGCCGCGCCGATCCCGCTGCCGCCGCCTGTGATCAGTGCCCGCCGTCCCTGCAACACCCGCCACTCCGTCCCTTCCTCTGTGGTTGCTCGCCCGCCCGTCGCGTGGCCTGCGGCGGTTGACGCGGGATGAGCGCCAACACCTCGCCGAACACCGCATCGGGCGCGGAAGTAGTGGCCTTCGTTCCAGAGCACCCGCCGCATTCCGACGAGCTCACGTCCACACTCCCACCTTCCGATGATCTCCCAGCCCGCGGCCGTGAACCGGACCATCGAGTCTGCGGCCCGCGGCACGGGCTGCCTCGGTGTCAGGTCAGGCAGTGGCTGCACCGCTGAGGGTGCGGCCACTGCCCATTGCCCGCTTTCCGGCGAGCCGATCGTTGACGCCGAGCAGGCGTGCCACGCCGCATGCCCACACCCAGGCTCTGGCCGATATCCGTCGTCGTCGCTGTTCGATGGCCCGCTGGGGCGCCGGCCAGGCAGTGCCGGAATCTTGCACAGCTCGAACAGTCGACAGATGGTGCTCGGTCGTGCATCGTCTGGATATGACTCAGCCGGTGAAGGTAGCCGCCCATTGCTCTTTGCAGTGGTGCTCCGCACGGTCGCAGTGAGTTTTCGCAAGGAGGTCCTGTTCGGACGTGAGCAGGAGCTGGGAACCCTGGCGGAACATTTGGACGACGTCGCTTCCCGGGGACGCACAATTGGGTTGGTAGGCCCGCCAGGGGCGGGGAAGAGTGCACTGCAGACGGCTGTGGTCAGGCAGGCGGAGGAACGCGGTTTTACCGTTCTTTCCGCGCAGGGGAGTGAAGCGGAGTCTCATCTTCCCTATGCCAGCCTGCACCTGTTGCTCCGGCCGTTACTGACCCGGGTTGACCGGTTGCCGGTCCGGCAGCGGGAGGCTCTGCTTGCCGGTTTCGGGATGAATGAGATGGTCGCCGGGGATCCTTTCCTGACGTCGCTGGCTGTGCTTGAGCTGATCGCCGATTCGGCGGCGCGGGCACCAGTGCTGCTGTCAGTGGATGATCTGCACTGGCTGGATCAACCTTCCATGGAGGCGCTCGTCTTCCTGGCCCGCAGGATCGCCGGCGAGCAGGTGATCATGCTGTGGTCGGCGCGCACGCACCTGTTGACGATCGCCGAGGATCGGGCGGTCGAATGGATGGACATCGGCGGCATTGACGCAGAGGCGTCGGCCGCTTTGCTCGACGCCCGGGCACCCGACCTCTCGACGGCGTTGCGGGCCCGGGTGCTTCTGGAGGCAGATGGAAACCCACTGGCGTTGCTGGAGTTTCCGGCGGCCGTGAGATCGGGACGATTCGGATGGACCGAGTTCGGCGATCACCTGCCGATGACGACGCGATTGGAGCGGGCGTTCGCCGCGCGTGCAGACCACCTCGATGCCGCGGTTCGGGCGGTGCTCATCGTGGCCGCCGTTGATGACAGCGATGACTTCAACGAGGTGCTGGCCGCGGCCACGATCGTTGCGGGGTCACCGGTGGACCGCGCGACGGCTCAGCCGGCGCTGGAGCTCGGTCTGCTCAGTTCGGACGGTGAGACCTTCGAGATCAGGCACCCGTTGGTGGGCTCGGCCCTTCGACAGGCCGCGTCGGTGGCTGTGCGTCGTCAGGCGCATGCCGCGCTGGCCCAGGTGCTCGCTGCGCAGCCGGACCGAGCCGCATGGCATCGCGCCTCGTCGGTGTCCGAGCCCGATGAGCAGATCGCCGCGGATCTGGAGCAGGCGGCCGGCACCGCGCAGCGGCGGGGCGCGATCGTGTCTGCGGTCGCCTGGCTGGAGCGAGCTGCTGCCCTGAGCCCGCATCCGTCATCACGGGCCGCGCGTCTGCTCAGCGCAGCGGAGCTCGCCTTTCAGTTGGGCCGCTACAGCCACGTCGAAGAGATCAAAGCGCAGGTCGCGCAGGTACCACTCAGACCCCGCGATCAATCGAGGCTGGCGTGGCTGGAGGGCGTCTTCCACGACGGCTCGACCGGTGAACCGGCAGAGGTCGGGCGACTGATCAACCTGGCTGAGCAGGCCTTGGCGACGCACGACTTGGACCTCGCCGTTCAGCTGCTGGTCAGCGCCGGACGCCAGGTGTGGTGGCGCGATCCGGGTGCGGACCTGCGACACGAGATCGTCCTGATGGCGCAGCGGGCGTCGCTGCCGCAGGACGACCCACGGCTGTTGGCCATCTACGCGGTCACCGAATCGCAGGAGCTCGCGCCGTTGGTCCTCGAGCAGCTCACCCGCTGGCCCGCCGATGCCCATGGTCGGCCGGATGCCGCCGGATTGCTGGGTATCGCCGCCTTCTGTACAGGGGACTTCGCCCGGGCGCTCGGTTTCCTGTCCACCCCGGTAGAGATGTTGCGCGCCCAGGGCCGGATGAGCCTCCTCGCCGAGGCACTCGCCGTGGGGGCGTGGGCCGCGATATATCTCGGCGCGTTCGATCTGGCCCCGTCGGCCGACGAGGCGATGCGACTGGCCGATGAGACCGGTCAAATTATCTGGGCCGCGACGGCCCGAATCGCGATCGCCACCCTCGACGCGATCCGCGGCGTTCCCGGCTCGGATCCCTCCTTGCTCATCGACGCCGAACACGTGGCCTTTCGCACCCCTATCGCGGCGTCCTCGCTGCTGGCGGGCATCCAGTTTGCCCGGGGGCTGGCCGAACTGGGCGCTGCCCGCTACCAACAGGCATACGACCAGCTGCGGCGGGTCTTCGATCCGGCAGATCCGGCGTTCCACCGCGTCCAACAGCTGTGGACATTGAGCTACCTGGCGGACGCCGCCGTTCACATCGGCCGGGAAGTCGACGCGCGGGCTCTGCTCGCCGCGATGGAAGCAATCACCGGCGATCGGCCGTCACCGGGTGTGATGATCGCTCTGGAGTATTCACGTGCGGTGTTGGCGAAGGACGCGACCGCCGAAGCGCTGTTCCAGGTCGCCGTCGCCGGCGCGGGTGGTCGATGGCCTTGGCATCGGGCCCGCGCGGAACTCGCCTACGGTTCGTGGTTGCGTCGACGGCGGCGCGTCATCGAGTCCCGCGCCCACCTGCGGGCGGCCAGGGATGCCTTCGACGGGCTGAGCGCTCGGGCCTGGGCGCAAAGAGCCGATCAGGAACTCCGCGCGACCGGGGAAAAAGGATGGCAACCAACAAGGAACGCCCGTGAACGGTTGTCCCCCCAAGAGGCGCAGATCGCGCAGCTGGCCGCCCAGGGATTGTCGAACCGGGAAATTGCGCAGCGGCTCTACCTCTCGCATCGCACGATCAGCTCCCACCTCTACCGCATCTTCCCGAAACTCGGTATCACCTCACGTTCGCAACTCGGGCCTGCACTGACGAACCCAGGGAATGCGGCATTGGCCACCTCACGTTCAGTCATCTGACGCTAGCGCCAGGCAGAGCCACTCCCGAAAGGACCCCGGCCGCGCAGCGCAACGACGGAAGCCGACCTCGGCCGGACCGCTCTAACGTTTGGTCATTGGCCTGGGCGCAGCTCAGGCCGCGACGCGGAGGAGTGAAGAATGACGGTTCCCGTGGTCTTCATTCATGGACTCTGGCTTCACGCCAGCTCGTGGGAACCCTGGGAGCACCTCTTCCGTGACGCCGGATATCACCCGCTGTCCCCGGGGTGGCCTGGGGACGCCGACACCGTCGAGGCGTCCCGCAGGAATGCAGATGCCATCGCTGATCACGGGATCGAAGACGTCGTAGCGCACTACACCGCGATCATCGAAGGTCTTGACAACGCTCCCATCCTGGTCGGGCACTCATTCGGCGGATTGATCGCGCAGAAGCTTCTCGGTCAAGACCGGGCAATCGCCGCGGTCGCGATCGATGCCGCCCAGATCAAAGGCGTCCTGCCCGTGCCGCTTTCGGCGTTGCACTCCACGCTGCCGGTTTTCAGGAATCCGGCGAACCTGCACCGGGCTGTCTCGCTCACCGCCGAGCAATTCCGGTTCAGCTTCGGCAACGCCCTCGAGCCGGCCGAATCGGACGCGCTTTTCGAGAGGTGGACGATTCCAGCGCCTGGCAAGCCGTTGTTCGAGGCTGCGGCGGCGAACTTCTCGCTGCACTCCCCCGCGAAGGTACAGACCGACAACCAGGACCGCGGCCCACTTTTGCTTGTCATGGGTGGAAAGGACCACACGGTCCCGGAAGTGATCACCAAGGCGACCTTGCGGCAGTACCGACACTCCGCTGCCCAAACCCACCTGATCGAGTTCGCCGATCGCGGCCACTCGCTCACCATCGACAGCGGCTGGCGGGAGGTGGCCGAGGCCTGCTTGATCTGGCTCGGCAGCAACGATCTCTGAGCACCCACCGGGGCAATCAATCAATTTGCCCACTCACCCGAAATGAAGGAGCACCATGAACCGCGTCCCCGACTCCGAACTCGTACTCATACCAGGCGGCACCCTCATCACGGCTACGCCCGATGAAGGCCGCGCGCTCGCGCTGACCCTGGCCCGACACAGCATCCACAACATCCAGCCCGATCTCGACGCGCTCAAAGCGGGACGGCCGATATACTCGGTCAACCCCGACAGCCTGATCGCCGCCAGCCAAGTCGTGGCCATCGAATTCCAGACGATATCCGCCGCCAACAATTACTGGCGTCCGTGACCCGCCGACGCAGCGTCGAACTCTGACCGCGCGGACAGATCCCATGTTGACGCTGAGCTCGGCAGCGGTGGTCGCCGCGGTCGCGCTCATCGTTCCATTGACGCTCAACCTCGCCCGCATTCGCGTTCCTTCGATCGTGGTCGAAATTCTGTTCGGCATCCTCATCGGCCCCCAGGTATTGAAGTGGGCCCGCCTCGACGAGCCGGTGCAAGTGCTCGCGATGATCGGGCTCGCCTTCCTGCTCCTGCTGGCCGGACTGGAGATCGAGTTCGAGCGCCTGCGCGGAAAGGTCCTGCGACTGACCTCGGTCGCCTTTGCCGCATCTTTCACGATTGCCATAGCAGTCGGATATCTGCTTCACGCCGATTCACTGGTGCAATCGCCGTTGTTGATCGCGGTCATTCTCTCTGCGACCAGCCTTGGAGTGATCCTCCCGGTACTGAAGGACTCCGGCCAGCTCGACACCCCGTTCGGTCAGGTGGTGGTCGCTGGAGCCTCGATCGCCGAGGTCGTCCCGATTGTGCTTCTGTCACTGTTGTTCTCAGAGCACGCCGCAGGTGTCGGCTCACAACTTGCGCTACTGTTGATGTTCCTGGTCTTCGTCGCAACTACTGCATTGGTCATCAGCAGAGCCGAACGCTCCCGGCGGCTCGCACTGGTTCTGGTCGGGCTCCAGGAGACCACCGCCGAAATTCGCGTGCGCGGAGCATTCGCACTGCTGCTGTTGTTCGCCGCGCTTGCCACCACGTTCGGATTGGAAGCCATCCTCGGTGCCTTCCTGGCCGGCGCGATACTCAAGCTGCTCGACCGTGACCAGGACATGACCCATACCCTGTTCAAGGTTAAACTTCAAGCCGTCGGGTTCGGCGTGTTCATCCCATTCTTCTTCATCTCCACCGGTATGAATCTGGACGTGCGCAGTCTGGAACACCTCTCCATTCTTGTGAAAGTGCCGATCTTCCTGACGGCGCTGCTCGTCGTGCGCGCCGTTCCAGCATTGTTCTACCGTTCGTTGGCGCAAAGACGGTCACAATTGGTTGCCGCCGGACTGCTGCAGGCCACCTCACTGAGCATCCCGGTCGTCGCCGGCCGAATCGGCGTCGACCTCGGACTTATCCAATCTGGCAACTACGCCGCCCTCATTGCCGCCGGACTGCTGTCCGTGCTCCTCTTCCCGATACTCGCGACGCCGAGATTGCTCGCTTCGGGCCAGCCGAGACCAGCCCGTAGAACGAGGCAGTAGAAGCGAGGCCCGTAGAAATGACACGGTAGAAATGACACCCTAAATATAGGACCGAGGAAAAACTGCACCATCAAATGACGATCGTCGGTTCGGGACAGCTGCCCACTGCTGGCCACGCCACCGAACCTCTTCCTGACGGGGTCGCACGGGTCTTCGGCTCCCCCATCACCGCGGAGCGATTCCGACCAGCAGTCAGCCATTTCCACCCCCTGCCCCAAAGAACGGAGCGGTCATGACCGAAGGCATCGAATTGCCGCCCGGTAGCCAGGCCCCGCAGGCCACCGCAGATGTGACATCGGCCGTCGAGCAAACCCGGAGGACGGCTCTGCCGCTCCGGGTCGATGTGGTCATCGTCGGTGCCGGCGCCGCCGGGTGCGTGCTGGCCGCCCGGTTGTCGGAAAATCCCGATTGCCATGTCCTTTTGCTTGAGGCCGGAACGGCCACCGGCGAAGAGGACGCGGCGTTGACTCCGGGCGCAGCTTTCACCCACCTCGCCGATGCCTGCTGGCCTGACCTCACCACCCCGCAGGAGGCCCTCGGCGGCCGGCGGGTGGCGCTGGCGCAAGGACGCGGCGTCGGCGGCGGTAGCAGCGTCAACTTCATGTACTGGTTTCAGGGCCACCCCGCGGACTACGACGGCTGGGCGCAGTCCGGGGCAACCGGATGGGGTTGGTCAGACGTGCAGCCCTACCTGAATCGAATCGAAAACCACAACATGGCAGCAGATCCGGCGACCAACCCGGGCCCAATGACGATCAGTGCCCCCCGCGATGTCCACCCGGTATCGATGGCATTCGTCGCCGCCGGCGTGGAACAGGGCCTGCCGCTCACCCACGATTTCAACGGGGACATTCGAGAGGGAATCGGCCTGGCCGCCTCCAATATCCGCGACGGTGCCCGACACAGCGTCGTTGCCGGATACCTGCGCCCAGCCGCCGGCAGAGAGAACCTGACGGTCCTGCGAGGCATGCACGTGATGTCCGTCATCATCGAGTCCGGCCGGGCCGTCGGCGTGCGCCACCACGACGAGTCCGCCGGTCAGCCGCTTGGCGAAGTCAGGGCGCGTCGGTCCGTGATCCTGTGCGCCGGCGCGCTGCGTAGCCCGGCGTTGCTGATGCTGTCGGGCGTCGGACCGACCGCGCACCTGCGCACCCACGGAATCGAGGTGGCCGCCGACCTTCCAGGAGTCGGCCAGAACCTGCACGACCACCCGTTGCTGCCTGCCGTGTGGCCGGTGACCGACGGCAGCCGCATGCTCAACGCATTGCAACCCGAGGACGTCCGCGCCTACCAGCTCCTGCGGCGCGGACCGCTGGCGTCACTGGCCCAGGGCGCGGCGCTGATCCGCACGGACGAACATCTCCAGGGTCCCGACATCCAGCTGTCTCCGCTGCTCATCGGCATCACTGCAGCACTGGCGCCCCTGGAGGTGCCGGCGCTCACCTGCGTGATTTCACTGATCACCCCGGGCAGCCGCGGCACCGTTCAGCTTGCATCGGCCGACCCTGCCGCCGCACCGCTGATCGATCCGCGATACCTGACCGATCCGCAGGATTTGGCCCGCCTGCGTACCGCCCTCAAACGGGTGCGTCATCTGTTCGAGTCTCCCGCGCTCAGTGCGGTCACCGGTCCGCCGCTCGGCCCCGGCCCGGACCTCGACGACGCTGCTCTGGACGACTGGATCCGGGAGAACCTGGTCACCCAATGGCATCCGGTCGGGACCTGCCGGATGGGCACGGACCCGATGTCCGTCGTCGACCCCGCAACGCTCTCCGTGCACGGCGTCGAGAACCTCCACGTCGTCGACGCTTCCGTCATGCCCACCATCACCAGAGGCAACCCCCAGGCACCCACCATCATGATCGCCGAAAGAGCAGCAGACGTACTACGGGCAGCGTTGTGAGGCATTGATCAAGCTGAGCGATCCACCCACCGGAGGTGGCACGTCAAGTGCGTGCGGCCTGCCACGACGGGCCCGCACCCGCGATCAGCCTAGGTGCAGTGCGGATCTACAGTTGACCGGCGCGCTCCACGAGATCTGCGCCACCCACCATCAAGCTTCGAGGAGTGACCACCGCACCCACCGGCGACAGGAACGTCGTGGCCGGGCACGACCGGAATGGTTTGCCGGGCTCTGGTGCCGGAGCATGCCGGGCGCCCTTCTAGACTCAGCTCATGGGCAAGGTGGAGGCGATGCAGGCGCTGCGGCAGGCTCGATACGCCGCCGCCCGGTCGGCCGCGGCCAAGGCCGCACCTACGCCAGCGGTGGGGCCGCCGCCGACCGAACCGGCGGCCGAGCCGAACCGGGAACCTGTTGGAAAGCTTGCCGAGTCGCGATCGGCCGGGAATGCTCCGTCGACCGATCCGGAAACGCCGGAAGGCTTGTGCGGTCACCGGAGCATGAACAACCGGAGCTGCCGCCGTCCTGCCGGTCACTCCGAAAAGAGTCATCGCTACGCCTGAATGGGCTGATCGCCCTGCGGACCGGGCGTTCGGAACGGGTTCTGTGACGCCGATCTCCGCTAACGACCTCTGCAAATCAGGCAGACTGGGAGTGCCCTCACCGTGCGCGCCACGAGTCAGGAAAACCGAAAATTCGGCACGCCAGCTGCTGACTGTTCTTGTGGAGAATCGAGTCCGATGAAGACAGATGACCGATGAAGGACCTCGATCCAGAGCTCTTGTCCTTCGTACCCGGCAGAATGGTCATCGGAGGTCGCCGGCTCAATAATGACGAGATTGAACGGTGTCTGGCCACACTCGCCCGAATGTCCGAGCCGGCCCAATCCGGTTCTCCAGGCCGAGCGTCCAACAACGAAGTCAACCAGAGCACGATCCTGGATGCGCTCGGAGTGCTGGCCGAACAGATGATCGGGCGACGGTCCCCTGCCGACGAAGCCCTGAAGAAGGGCATCCAGGCAGCAACCGATCGTCAACGCGGACGATGATCCGGTTCGACCGGAATGACCGGCCGGCGTCGGAGGGGTGGCGTCGCGCGTGACATCCACGCGGCGTGTCATGTGTCTCGGGTGACGAGGACGGTTCCCGACGATCGACTGTAGCTCTCCCGGGTGGCCGCAGCCGCCGTTGTTCACCCACTGTCGCATCCCGAGGGCACGCATGGCGAGGATGGCCGCCGATCCATTCACTCCTCGGAGCAGCTTCGTCATTCCTCGAAGTCGGTCCATTGTTACGAAGCGGTGAATGTCGGCCCGGTTCCCAGATATTGACGAATGAGCTGGCTACTATTGCTGAACCAGCAAGGAGACATGATGGGACGAAAGAATTACGGCGCGAGTCTCTACAATCCTGCTGCCACGACGGTCAATCTCGCGGGCATCGTCGCCCAGGTCTTCATGGAGGCCGCCGCAATAGCAAAGCGTCACGGCAGCACAGCCTGCTCGGTTCTGTTCGAGATGCGGGTCGCCAGCGAAGGCCAGGGCGATACCAAAACGGTGCTGGCGCTCGACCGGGCAATTAACATAGCGACCCTGGACAAAGTTTTCGAGTTCCGCCGCCGCGACCGGGTAGAGATTGCGCCGGTGACCGAGCTACGGGCGGCAACCTGAGTGACGGTCGACGCAGTCGTGCTCAGCGGCTCTGGCGACGCGATCTGCCCGAAATACTGCTGGGCCTGACCAGCTTGGCAGCGCTGGCCACCGCTCCGCGAACGCCCGACGAATCGGAGACCATCGCCCAGAGCGCCGAAGTCATCGAACGAATCGAACCCGGGCGGACGGCGGTGCTTCCGGTGAGCCGCCTGCCCCACCACGAACCGCCGGCGGTGCCAAGCCGGAGAAGATACCCGCCCGGCCCGCGGACACAGAGAGTCCGCCCTTCGGCCTGCAGTTGATCAGCAAGCCGGCCGACGAGTCGGCGGCCTGCCGACCAACCCGAGCCGGCAGACTGAACCGCGCCAGGGAGCGCCGACAGGAACGCTTCCGGCCGGTCGGTCTGGAATACCAGGCCGCGACCGTCCCCGGTCAACGTGCCGGTGGCGCCCCCGACCTCCACCGTCAGCTCGGCGGCTATGTTCAGCCCGGCAGGACGCTCATTCATCCCCGCGAGGCATCCTCGGCGGTGGTGATCCGCAACGTGCCGTTGAGCCGCCACGTCGCCCGGGGGGAATCCGCCCCGGTACTACGCGGTACCTCCACCTGCATGTCGACGAATTCGTAGTTGATCGCGGCACCCTTACCGGTCAGATACGACCACATCTCCTTGCCCAGATCAGCAAAACTGGTGCTGGAGACGGCATTGGCGCTGCCGTTGACTGTTGCGGTCTCACTCATGGCGATTGGTCCCTCTTCGAATTGGAAGCACAGCGAACATCACATTCCTAATCGAGATGCACAAATATCGCAAGTTGCACAAGTTTTGACGTCATAGATCGTTGGGCGTCCGAATCGTGCCTCATCGCGGAGCGGCGGCCAGCAGCGCTACTGCCGCGGAGATGGTGCGCGCTCGATGCACCGCACGGGGTAATTCGACCGTGGCCCAACCCGGACCGCCGACGACCACCAGGACCGGCGGCCGCAGCCGTGGAACTTCGTCGAAGGAATTACCGGTGACCAACTGACGCCACACGAAAACCGCAGATGCTCTGGTCCGGCGGATCGCCGAGACCAGGGCCGATTCGGGCACCCGGGCGCCGATCATCAGGCCGGGCACCCGCCGTTCGGCCAGCGCCGCCCACAGAATGTGCAGCGGAATGACGTGCTGATCCTCCGGCGAGCACGCCATCAGCACCGGCCGGCCGGGTGCCGGCCGCAGCTGCACCGCGCGATGCGCCCGGAGCGCCTCGATGGTCGCTTCACTGAGCAGATGTTCGACGTCGATGCCCTGCCCGGTCCTCGCCCACCACAGACCGGCGGCCACCAGGACAGGACGCAGTACGTCATCCCACGTGTCTATCGCGCCGCGCTCGGCCAACAGATCGCCCAGGATGCTGCTGACCGCGTCCGAATCCAGCCTGCTGGCAGCTCGGGCCAGGCCGCGCGCTTGAGCGGATGCCCCCGGAACAGCGAGTACCCGGCCACCAGGTCCGCCCGGTCGCCGACCCCGGGTGGTGGCTTTCTGGCTCGGCGGGGAAGCCGGCGCCGGGAGGGTCTTATCGGCCCCGGCCAGGCCGATGGTCGGCGGATCGGTCACTCCGAACGGCGGCGACAGCGGCCCCCGCCGGCCGTCGATCGCGACCGTCGGATCGCCGGAGTCCGACGGACGTCGGACCGTCCGGCCAAATGCAGGAACCGGGCCGGGCGGATCGGCCGTGCCTCCGTTCTGGCTCGGGACTGCGCGTTCGCCCATGACCAACCTGGCTGCATTCGCCGGCGTCAGCCCCTCGCTGACGAACCGCTGCATCTGGATGAGCCGCGACATGTCCGCCTCGGTGTAGCGGCGGTGGCCACCCCCCGATCTCTCGGCAGGCACCAGCCCGTACCGGCGTCCCCAGCTGCGTAGGGTGCCGGGCGCAACGCCGAGCCGGGCGGCGGCGGTGCCGACAGACAGTCCCTGCTCCAGAGATCCGTCCAACGGCGACGGCGGCATGGCAGCGATTCGCGCCGACGCCGCACCACCTTCGTTCACCGACATCCCGCCGCCCTCGACACAATCGCCCCGGCCCAGTGTCCCCCGGGCCCAGCGTGCCAGGTGCTGGTGTCCCACGGGCCGGTGTCCGACCCGCCGATTCCGTGGCCGGGCCGTTAGCGGATGTTCATGCCCCGCTTACCCATGTCGGGAACCATACAGTCATGGCCATTGTCGATCGTTTCTACTCTGATCGCGATATCGACGACGAAGACGACGAGGAAGAGCTGGTCGACGTCGACAACGGGTGATCTGCGGTTGGCCGGGTGAACGAATGTCCGTCCCGATGACCTACCCACCGTGGATCGCGCCGTTCGCAGTTCAGCGCAGGATGCGAGCGGTGAAATCTGGCCGGCGGTGCATTTTTGTATTGCTGTCCAGCGGAGGCCGATCAATCGGCGCCAAAGCCTGATCGGCGGCAGTGAACATCGCTTCATCACAATCGGCTGGCGGGTCCTATCCGCCGACGGCATCGAACGCTCTCTACAGGCAGCTCCTCCAGAACGACCCAAGCGCGAGCGGTTGTCAGCCGGGCGAGGTCCAGGTCGGCTGCTCGTCGAAACAGGTTGACCCCCAACCCCGGACAGTCTCCGGTCGGGCGTAGATCGCCCTCCTCAGGCATGGTCCACCAACCTGCGGATTCCCCCGGAGCCCCCGACAGGCGGCCAGCGGATCGGACGGGATCCGAGTCCGGGCAATATCCCCTCGATGACTCGTCTTGGCCCGCCTGATTCTCCTTGCTGAACTTGTCATAGCATTGCCCGAGCTGAAATTACCAACGGTTAACTCACGGAGGCTCCGGATGGACGCCATTCACCCGATCGGTCATCCTTCTGTGCTGGCCACATTGGATCCCGATCTGGAGGATCGACTCGCCCCAGTCCTGGCGGTCATCAGGACGGCGGCCCGGGGAAGCGGGTTTCACGGAGCCCTGCCGGCTGACGCGGGGGTGGCGGGGCGCGAGGTCGGGCCGCTGTCGGGGGCAACGGCGGTCGGCAGATAGCCCGACTCGCGGATGACAGGCGGCAGTCGATGAGAGGTTCGCCCCGTCTTGACTGCCAAGTCCCAGATCGGCGGCCGGCCGGAGCCCGCCTTTCCGTGGGTCCGGTCCAGCGCCCGATGTGACAGGCTTGCGTGTCGGCGCTACCTTGGATCGATCTACGGGCGGCGACGGCCGACCTTGGCGGTGGCCACCTTCGGCGCGCCTAACGCCCTGGCCCGTCGGCTCCGAGGGGGTGCCATGGCAGAACTGCCACCGGGTCAGCAAGCGAACCCACAGCCGTATCTTCCGGGGGCGGGGGTT
>JBBRDH010000150.1:0-13299 GCA_038204125.1 Mycobacteriales bacterium | reverse complement strand
AATTTATCTGCGCAGGTCAAGGGCTCCCAGTCGCATGGCGGCTGGACGTCCACACGACAAATGATTTGGGGCGAAAGTACAACAAACAATTTGGCTACCGACAGTCTAGGGGAGGTCCTCCCAACGGCCCATTGGGTCCCTCTCTCGCGATGCGCGCTGAGCGGTCACGTCGGGGACTTGCCGGATCGGTGGCGTTGGGTTGAGCGTCGGTGGGTCGTTCCGAGTCGGCGCCGAGCAGGTCATCGATCCGGTGGAGCAAGGCCATTTGCGCTTTTGGGTCGTGGACGTCGCCGAGCAGTTCGGCCAGGCTTCGTAGGGCCAGGACGTTGACGTCGAAGTCGTGCTCGGCTTTGATGCGGTCCGTTTCGGCGGTGCGGTTTTGGCTGAGCAGGATCAGCGGGGCGGCGTAAGCGGCCTGGGTGGAGAACAGCAGGTTGAGCAGGATGAACGGGTACGGGTCGAACGCGCCGCCGTGCAGGTAGTGGATCGCGACGTACCCGTTGTAGCCGAGCCAGATGATGATCAAGACACTTTGGGTGACGATGAACCCCCAGGAACCGAACACGGCGGTGACCCGGTCGGCGACCCGCGCCGAGAGCGGCAGATCGTCGTGCCGGTACTGGTTGGCCGGTGATCGGTGCCGGGTCGGGCGGGGTCTGGTCGGGGCGTGACGTGGCTGTCGCTTTGGGGTGTGCTTCATGGTGTTCTCCGGTGAGATCGTTTCCCCGTCAGCGCAGGGCAGCGCTCGGCGGACCGTGGGGTGCTGGTGGCCAGGCAGGCGCGGTTGAGGGAGGGAAACGTTGATGTTCCAGGCCGGGAGGATCGTCAATTGGGGGCAGGTCTTCATCCGCGTTCGCTGTAGAACTCGGGGAGGACGGGACGCGCTTTGTGCAAGGTCGGGCGGTCGGCCATGTTTGGGCATCCGGGTCTCCGACGCCGTTACCAGCGCCTCACGTGACGGAGCCGGGCCTGAGACCCCGGCGGGCCGTCGCTGCCGAGGTGCCTGACGGTGTCGGGCCTCACAAGGCTGAAGGGGCGGCCTCGGCCAGTGTGGCGCGATCCTGTGCCGAGGAAGTGCGGTCATCTTTGGAATCGAGCCGATCCAGCGCAGCAGACCGTCGCGCCTTGAGCGCCACGCCGTAGTCACCCTGCCCAGAAACGAAGGCATCACGGCTGGCGACCTCGTCCCGCTCGGCGGCGATCAAGTCACGACTGGCCGCTTCCTCATCCCCGCCCGGCCGCTTCGGCCAGAATATGCCGCGTCTGTTGTTCGCGGTCCGTTGCATTAGCCTCCCGAGCCGCGGCGACCGCTTCCCGTGCATCCAACGCGGTGTCCCGCTCGTCTGCGCGCTAATCGCGTTCGGCCATCTTGCGCTCCCGTCGATCCAGATCGTCCTGGCCGTGCTCGTCCGCCGGTACGCGACCGTTCGAATCTGAAGTCATCGCAGTTCCCTGCGTTGTCACGTCGGTGTCATCGGCTTCTGGCCCTCACCAGCATCCCACCACGGAGACCGCGAAGGGGACAGACAGCCCCAGCGTCTCTGCCGAAAGCCTCACCACGGCCATCGTCGGTGTGTCTTAACGCCCGCGCAGGCCAAACGTCGTCCACGTCCGGCAGGTCAGCTTGGTCATCGCAGTAGGGCACCATCCTCACCGCCTTCACTAGGCTGCCCACCGGGTCACGATGACCGCGGGCGACCCGCCTCCGAAGTCAGCGGAGGTGACGGCGGCCCACGGCATCACCATCGGGTGGGGGCTGGGCCGCCTCCCTTGGCGCGTCCCCATCGTTATCCGCCAAGTACCGTCCGATGCTCATAGGACCGATCCGGGGGGTCCGCACGCGCCACCAGCGAAAACGTCAAGTGACGGGGTGGTTACGGTGATCCCAGCGGTCTCCGTCGATGTGGGACAGGTCGATACCGCCGACCAACGCGACTTCGTCGTCGATGACGACTAGCATTTCGTGGCGGCAATGCAAGGTTCGTTCCCGCGCGTCCAGGACGCAGCGCACATGGCTGTCTTCGGTCGGATCCGCCCGGACCTCATTGGGACGGAAATACGGGCCTCAGCTCGCCGGGCGCCGCTGACCACGATGCCCCCACCGCACCGCTGACGACGTGCGCCCGTGCAACGTCGCGTCCGAGCTGCTCGGAGTCGCTTGATGTTCAACTGAAAAGCAGGAGTTGATCCCTCTCCGCCGTCACCACCTCTGCTCGGAGGGTATTCGGCTCGTGACGGTCTCAGTTGAACAGGGATAGCTGATCCGACGTGGCCGTCTTGCACAATCGTTGAACCGTCCCGATTGAACTCACCGGAGGCAGTAGGCCGATGGCCGAGGCGCGTTGCCCGAGCGGTACGTCTACGTAGATTGCTGTGGTGGCCAGGGACTCATGGCCCATGAGTTCTTTGATGACCAGGGAGTCGACGCCGGCTTCGCGGAGGGCGGAGCCGAACCAGTGGCGCAGGGCGTGGGGGGTGCCGGGGATGCCGGCGCGGTCCATGACGTGGGAGATGCTGGCGGACACGGAGTTGCCGAGCATAGGTCCGCCGGCGACGTGTTTGGTGTTGCCCACGTACGTGGGGAACCACCAACCCCGTCGCGGCATCGCCGCGGCCAGGTCTCTCAGGATCGGGTGCAGGGGTATCTGCCGTTGTTTGTCGCCCTTGCCGATGACGGTCACGGTGTTGATGATTGTGTCGACGTCGTCGCCCTTGATGGCGGCGATCTCGCTGACGCGGAGCCCGGCGTAGGCGGCGAGAAGGACCATCGCCCGGGTGCGCCGGTACATCTTCGTCTCGAGCAGGATCGTGAGGTGTTCGTCGGCGACCGGTCGGGGCCGCCCCTTCTTGAACTTCGGGGTCGTGGCGATGGTCGTGGGGTCATCGGCACGCCGGCCGGTGATGATCAGCCATTTACACCAGGCCCGGATCGCTCCATGGTAGTTGGCTCTGGTCGAGCGGGCCCAACCGGTGGAGACGAGGAACCGATCCACACCCTGGGGGGTGAGGGTGACGGCGTTGGGGATGCGGCGGATGACGGTGAGCCGGTCGGTGATGGTCTTGTCGGACATGCCGCGGCCTCGTTGCCAGAGCACCCAGTCCTGCAGAAGTTGGTCCTGAACATCTGTGGCTGAATCAGAATGTTGTGCCTGATTGGCGGGCAGTCGCATAGTCTGAGAGGCAGTCATGCTGTGTCAGTAGCGGGCGCGTCGGGAGACCCGTTCACGCGTGGCGAACGAGAATTGGAGGCATATTGGTAGGTTGTTGTTCGAGGCGAATGATTCCGAGATGAGTTCACTAGCAGGCGCTTTGGCGCAGTCGTGTTAGCGCAGCAGGCGTAGATAAAGACGATTGCGGAAGAATTCTCTGGAGTCGCGGCACGAATGACAGAATGGTCGCACTACCAGCGTTGGTAGGGTTCTCGATCGCCGGGAACAACAACCTTTTAGCGGCGAGATCGGTTACGCTGCAACAAGTGTCGAACTTCGGATCAGAAGGTTGGGGGTTCGAATCCCTCCAGGCGCACTTTGCTCGAAACACTCTCTACGGCAACAGGTTTCGGCCTAATTGTCGACCTTGGCAATACACAACCTTCTCATGCCAAGATCGCCCAGTTCGCTGCGGTTCCGCGCAACTGGCGTTCTCTCGATGAGCGACTGGCCCATGGTGCGGTGTCCAAGCAGACGATCTCGACGATCACCGACCGGGTGTTGGACGGCCTGGCCGAGTGGCAGTCCCGGCCGTTGGACCCGGTGTGTCCGGTGGTCTTCATCGACGCGATTAATGTGAAGATCCGCGAGGGGCAGGTCGCGAACCGGCCGATCTACGTGGCCCTTGCGGTGATCGTGGACGGCACCCGCGACGTCCTGGGGTTGTGGGCCGGTGAGCACGGCGACGGTGAGGGCGCAAAGTTCTGGATGCGGGTGTTGACCGAGATCAAGAACCGAGGCACCCAGGATTGCCTGATCGCGGTGTGCGACGGATTGAAGGGACTGCCCGACGCGGTCGCCCAGGTGTGGCCGGCCACGATCGTGCAGACGTGCATCGTGCATCTGTTGCGGAACACCTTCAAATACGCCTCGAGGAAGGACTGGGCGGCGATCGCGAAGGACCTCCAAACCGGTGTACACGGCGCCATCGGAGGCGGCGGCGTTGGACCGGTGCCGAGTTCAGCGACATCTGGGAGCGCAAGTACCCGGCGATCGTGCGGTTATGGACGAACGCGTGGGCCGAGTTCGCGGCTGTTCCTGCGGTTCGACTTGGAAATGCCCACCGTGATCAGCACCACCAACGCCATCGAGAGCATCAACGCCCGGATCCGCAGGGCGGTGAACGCCCGCGGGCACTTCCCCAACGAGCAGGCCGCGATGAAATGTGTGTACCTCGCGGTGATTAGTCTGGACCCGACCGGGAAAGGCCGGCAACGCTGGTCCAACCGCTGGAAAGCAGCCTTGAACGCCTTCGAAATCACCTTTGACGGACGCCTGTCCGCCGGCCGGAACTGAAGTAACCCAACAGAAATCAGTTACACCGTTTACTTGACAGACCCTAAATTTGCACAATATTTGTTCTGGCTCAGGTTTCGGAGCGCCGGGGTAAACCGGTATGGGGGAGGAGATGGAAGAGCTCTACGTCGAAGGGCTAGCGACCCGCGGCGGCCCCGAGTCATGCGTCGTCGCTCATGAGGGTGGCGGTGAAGCGTTGACAGGGGTACGTGCAGGCCGGGCTATTGAGCCACGAAATGAGCATTTCGGGGTGCCCACGCTGTCGGAATGGCGGAAGGCAACATCGGCGGTGGCGCTATCGCGAGGCACCGCCGGACCCTGCGTGGTCAAAGAACCAGGGCATGTACGGAACCTTCATGCGCGAGAACCGGGAGAGCCCGTGTCCGCCCGTCCGGCTGATCACCGGGCGGGCCGCCCAGACAACGCCAAGGCGGTAATGCTGGGATGAACGGTCATGGGCAGTCGGACGGTCCCGTAGTACCTGCGAACCTGCCGAACAAGGCTGCGGCTGCGGAGGTGGGGGAGGAAAGGGGACCGGCCAAGGGGAACACGGCCAGCAAAACGCGCCCCGGGACACAGTGCCGGGCAAGACGCGCACAGCGCTGATCGTGTGCGGCAAGTGGCAGTACGAGATAGGAAGGCACGGTTCACCGCGCTGTTGCACCACGTCGATGTTGCCCGGCTCCGGGCGGCGTTCGGGCGATCAAATGCGAATGCTGCGGCGGGGGTGGACGAGGTGACGTGGGCGGCCTACGGGCAGGATCTGCCAGGACAACCTCCGGGATCTGCACGAGCGGTTGCATGCGGGGCGCTACCGGGCAAAGCCGAGTAGGCGCGTGTTCATCCCGAAGGCGGACGGGCGGCTACGGCCGCTCGGCATCGCCTCGCTGGAGGACAAGATCGTCCAGCGGGCCGTCGTCGAGGTGTTGAACGCGATCTATGAGGCCGACTTCCGGGGTTTCTCCCTACGGCTTCAGGCCCGGGTGTAGTCCACATGATGCGTTGGACGCGCTCACGGTCGGGCTCGCCAGGAAGAAGGTGAACTGGGTGCTCGACGCGGACATCCGCAACTTTTTCGGCCAGCTTGATAAGGCATGGCGTTCGGCCCTGGTCGTGTGCAGCTGATCCAGCGTTGCCGGTCCTGCTGGCTCGCCGGACCAGTGCTCGCTGTGATCCTGAGGTGCCGGTACTCGGGCAGTCTCAACCAGGCAGGTGTGGTGGCCGGCTACCAGCTTGTTCACGTGCTGGCACAGGTTGTCCCACAAGTGCCACCGGTCGGCCACCTGCAGAGCGGCCGGCGCACCGTCACGGGCGCCGTCGGCGTAACCGCTGGCGCGGTCCCGGCAGATGAACTGGACACCGGGGTGAGCGCGGAGCCAGACGGCGAAATCCCCGGCGTCCCTGCCGTCCAGGACGTCCACCACTCGATTCCCATCACTCAGGTCAATGAGCACCGTCCCGTAATTTCGTCCGCGACGCCTCACAGAGCTCGTCGGATCGTTCGCCGACCTCCGTTAGAGGTTTGCCACGGGATGACCAGTTCGTTCCGCAGCTCGCCGACGTACGTGTCGGGGTCGCCTCAGAAGGCAATCGGCGACCTCCGGCCCGCCAGCCGATTCTGCTGGGGGAGCGCCCGGTGGCGGAGCCCGCCCTCAGCCCAACCATGATCGGCAGCGTAGGAACGTCGCCGTCGTGAACCGGTTCAGACCGCTGCGCGCACCGCGTCGGCGACCGGGGTGCTCGGCCGACCAAGGAGATCGGCCAGGTCGGTGCTGTCGGTAGCGAGGTCCCCGCGCGCAGTGCCCTCGTCGAGGGAGGCCACGAATGCGGCAGTCGGGGCCGGCAGGCCGGCATCGTTCTGGAGAATCGCGGTGAGTTCCGCCAGGGATACCCCGTGCTCGACGACCGTCGTCCCGGTCACGTCGGTGATGATGGCCGCGAGGTCAGCGAGGGTGAAGCCGGTGCCGCCGAGCTCATAGGTCTTACCCTCGTGCCCGGCCTCGGTCAGCACGGCGCCGGCAGCCGCGGCGTAGTCAGCCCGCATGGCGGCGCTGATCGTGGCACCGCCGGTGGCGTCGACGATGGTCCCCGTCGTGAGGTACTGGCCGATCTGGCCGGTGTAGTTCTCGAGATACCAGCCGTTGCGAAGCACCGTCACGGCCAGGCCACTGGCGGCAAGGAGTTCCTCGGTGGCCTTGTGCTCGGGCGCGAGCGCGAGCTGGGACGTGTCCGCGCGCAGCAGGCTGGTGTAGACGATGCGCAGGACGCCGGCCGCTTTGGCCCCCTGGATAACGGCCGCGTGCTGCGCGACTCGCCTGCCCGGCTCGGTTGCTGAGATCAGCAGCAGCGTGTGGACACCCCCGAGCGCGGACGGCCAGCTGGCGGCGTCGTCGTAGTCCGCTACGCGGACATCGATGCCGGTGGCGTCGCGACCGGTTGCCTTCGTGGCGTCGCGGACCAGGGCGACCAGCGTCGTGGCCGGGACGCCACGAGCAAGAAGGTCGTCGAGGACGAGCGACCCTAGTGCTCCGGTTGCGCCGGTAATGCCAATGGTGGTCATGGGGACTCCTCGCGTACGGCTCAGGTGTGTGCTAACTATTACACAGTACAATCTACCAGGGGGCGCTATCCTGAAATACATGGCTGGTGCCGAGCCCGACGACTGCCTGGTTGCCGATGTTTTCGACCGCAACTGCCCGTCGCGAACGACGATGCTCGACGTGACCGGCCGGTGGGGAAGCCTGGCCCTGCTAGCCCTGCGCGAGGGCGAGTCGCGCTTCAACGCCCTACGCCGACGCGTTGACGGTGTCAGCGAGAAGATGCTGTCGCAGACCCTGCAGTCCCTGGAACGCGACGGCATGGTCACCCGAGAGGTGCGAGCCGCCATCCCACCTCACGTCAGCTATGCACTGACCCCGCTCGGCGCCGCAGTGGCCGAGCATCTGCAGTCGCTGGCAGACCAGGTCGAGAACTCGATGGCAGCCGTGCTCGACGCGCGCGACGCCTACGACGCCCGGCAGCGCACCTCTGCCTCACCGCCCCTCGGGTGACGTCCCCGATCGGAAGGCGACCGCAACGACGTCCCCTCGAGCCTTCGACAACAGGTGAATTTGTCGATCAGGGGGACGTGCGACTTCCACCGCATCCGGCTCGCCACGTGATCACGCCAACAGGGCGGGTTATGCCGGTGTCGCGTTGGTCGATGGTGTCGGGATGCGCGCCCCGATAGCGGTACCGCTCGATCGCTATCTTCTGTGGCCGAAACTTCTCGACAGCATCCGGTACATCGTGGACACGGAACACCGATGGCGGCCTTCCTCGAGAAGCGTCGGGTAGATCTGCAGCGGCGGCTTAGCACCTCGGTCCTCTCGGCGGCGAGCGGCGGTGGCCCGGGTCACCCCGGTCAGTCGGGCCGCATCGCGGTGCGGCACCTGGACGGCGACGAGTTCGTCGAACCTGGTCATCAGCGCTTTGATTGCGGAGGGTCGTTGTCTGCTCTCTCGGACAACTCTTCCAAGAGAGCATAAAGTTTCCCATGATCTCCAGCGCCGCAGCGATTGTCGTCAATTTGCGGGTGGTCACCTCCAGTTGCCGTTTCAACCGGGCGTTCTCGGTGTGCTCGGCGGTCAGCTTCGGGATTTTGGTGCCGGCGGCCACCGCTCCGGTCAACACGCCACCGTCACGGAGTTGCCGCCACTCGGTGATTTGCGAGGAACACAGACCCTCCCGGCGGAGGTACTCCCCGCCGCCGCTGCCGTCAGCGCAGGCCTGGTCGTAGCCGGTTAAGTGCGCAAATTTTTGGGCGGGGTGAAGACCCGCCGCGGTCGTGGACCGCCGGCGCACGGGTCCGGAGGGGAACTCATCGGTCCATTTTGACCGATCACATCGACAGCAACAGACATGAGAATCGAACCTGTTCTTGCCCTGCGTCAGGCTGGCTGGCAATGAACCGCTGGTCTCAACTGAACTTGACACCAAGGGTTCGCTGGATACGAGACGTTGTAGCGCGGACACAACTCACGCGACAGTTTCACTCCTGCAACATGAGTCACACTGGGGGCAGAGATTGCGTGCCCTCTGGCCGATGGCAACCGAGGGCGTGGTCCTTTGTTGAATGGGTCGGCCCCCTCAGCGCCAGGGATTGGGTGCTGACCTGATCACGGCAGCGGGGGCCGGTGCCCTGCCGGCCTACGCCCCGGCTAGGCGAATCGAGTCGCCCGAATCTGATCCCGCCCGACACGCCGCGACACGACATGTAGGGGTCCCGGGAGCCAGGTGGCCCAACATGTATGGTTTTGCTCGTTGAAGGTTCCACCCGAAGAGTGATTTTCGGGGGGAGGCAAGAGGGAACCCGGTGTGATTTCGGGACTGCCCCGCAGCGGTGAGTGGGAACGAAAGCCGTCATCTGAGCACTGGACACGAGTCCGGGAAGCGACGGCCGGTAGGTGACCGGCTTCACGTCGGTGGTGCCCGCGAGTCCGAAGACCTGCCTTTGATGCGCGTGCCGCCGGCACGCGGCGTCGGTGTGCCCCGTGGGAGGGTCGCTGCGGAATCGGGCACCGCTGTCGGTGTTTCCGCCCGCTGTTCTCCCGTGTACGCCGTCTCATCGGCTCGCGAGGAGAGAGCATGACCCAGACCCTGCCGTCGACCACCCCCGTCGACGACCCCCCTGTCCACATCTCGGCCGGACTGAAATCCGCCACGGGAATGCGAGTGGCGCGCCGCAACGGCACCGTCGCCGAATTCGATCCGGGGCGGATCGCCGTGGCCATCACCAAGGCGTTCCTCGCCGTCCAGGGCGGTTCAGCGGGCCGCTCATCGCGGCTGCGGGCGGAGGTGGCGGACATGACCGATGCCGTGACGACCATCCTGGCTCGCCGTTACGGAAACACCGAGCGCCCGGTGGATCTCGAGGAGGTGCAGGACCAGGTCGAGCTGGCGCTGATGCGCGGCGGTCACGCGGCGGTGGCCCGCGCCTACATCCTCTACCGGGAGGAACACCGCAAGTCCCGCGCCGATCGGGACGCCGGCCCGGGCACCACAGCGGTTGCGGCACCGGCCATCTCGGTCGTCTCCACCGACGGGTCACGCGCCCCGCTGGACGAGCTCCGATTGACCCGGGTGATCAGCGAGGCGTGCGACGGCCTCACCGACATCTCCGCCGCCGCGGTGCTGGCCGGCACCCGGGAAAACCTGTACGACGGGATCTCGGCCGAGGAACTGGGGTTGGCGCCGATCATGGCCGCCAGAGCACTGGTGGAGACCGAACCGCAGTACTCGCAGGTCGCCGCCAGGTTGCTCGCCGACACCCTCCGGCAGGAGGCGTTGACGTACCTGGCCGGCCACCCGAAGGCACCGACGTCCGCGCAGATGAATGACCAGTACGCAGGCTATTTCGCTGAATATGTGAGTCACGGGGTGCGGCTGGGGCAACTGGATCCGGTACTGGCGGACTTCGACCTGGATCGGATCGGCGCCGCACTGGACGGTTCCCGGGACGGGCAGTTCACCTTCCTCGGCCTGCAGACTCTGTATGACCGGTATTTCCTGCACGATCACGGCATCAGATATGAACTGCCGCAGGCCTTTTTCATGCGGGTGGCGATGGGTCTCGCGGTGCGGGAGGTCGACCGCGAAGGCCGGGCGATCGAGTTCTACCGGCTGCTGTCCAGCTTCGATTTCATGTGTTCCACTCCGACGCTGTTCAACGCCGGGACCACCCGCCCGCAACTGTCGTCGTGCTTCCTGACCACCGTCGCTGACGACCTCGACGGCATCTTCTCCTCGATCAGGGACAACGCCCTGCTCGCCAAGTACTCCGGTGGCCTCGGCAACGACTGGACCCCGGTCCGCGGGATCGGAGCACACATCAAGGGCACCAACGGGTTGTCCTCCGGGGTGGTGCCGTTCCTGAAGATTGCGAACGACACCGCGGTCGCGGTGAACCAGGGCGGCAAACGCAAGGGCGCGGTCTGCGCGTACCTGGAGACCTGGCACGCCGACATCGAGGAATTCCTGGATTTGCGGAAGAACACCGGCGACGACCGGCGACGGACCCACGACATGAACACCGCGCACTGGGTGCCCGACGAATTCCTTCGCCGGGTCCGGTCCGGGGGCACCTGGACGTTGTTCTCCCCGGACGAGGTGCCGGAGCTGCATGACCTGTACGGCAACGCTTTCGCCACTCGTTACGCCGAGTACGAGGCAGCTGCGGACCGCGGGGAAATCGCCGTGCACCGGCGGCTGGAGGCGGTGGCGTTGTGGCGGCGGATGCTGACCACCCTGTACGAGACGGGGCACCCGTGGATCACCTTCAAGGACGCCTGCAACCTGCGTTCCCCGCAGCAGCACGTCGGGGTGGTGCACTCTTCCAACCTGTGCACGGAGATCACCCTGAACACCAAGGCCGGCGCGGACGCCGAAACCGCCGTCTGCAACCTGGGTTCGGTGAACCTGGCAGCGCATGTCACCTCCGCCGGCCTGGACGCGGAGCGACTGCGGGCCACGGTGACCACCGCGGTGCGGATGCTGGACAACGTCATCGACATCAACATGTACACGATCCCGGCGGCCCGCCGGTCGAATCTGCGGCACCGCCCAGTGGGGTTGGGGTTGATGGGCTTCGCCGACGCCCTGTACACCCTCGGCCTGCCCTACGCCTCGGACGCGGCGGTGGAGTTCGCCGACACGTCGATGGAAGTCCTGTCCTTCTGGGCGATCTCGGCCTCATCGGACCTCGCCGCGGAGCGGGGCCGGTACCCGTCGTTCGACGGTTCGCTGTGGAGCCGCGGAATCCTGCCGATCGACTCGATCCAGCTCCTCGCCGACCACCGCCGTAACGATCAGGGCGGCACCGATCTGGATCAGGACATCACCACCCGGCTGGATTGGGGCCCCCTGCGGGAAAGGGTCGCCGCTGTGGGGATGCGGAACTCGAATGTGATGGCGATCGCCCCGACCGCGACGATCTCGAACATCATCGGGGTTGCCCAGTCCATCGAGCCGACCTACCGGAACCTGTTCGTCAAGTCGAATATGAGCGGTGACTTCACCGTCGTCAACGGCCATCTAGTCCGGGTGTTGAAGGAGCACGGGGTCTGGGACGAGGTGATGGTCGCCGACCTGAAGTACTTCGACGGGTCGCTCGCGCCGATCGACCGCATCCCCGCCCACGTCAAGGCCCTGTTCGCTACGGCGTTCGAGATCGACGGGGCCTGGCTCATCAAGGCGGCATCGCGGCGGCAGAAGTGGATCGACCAGGCCCAGTCGCTGAACCTGTACGTCGCAGCCCCGAACGGCCGCAAGCTCGACGAGCTGTACCAACAGGCCTGGCAGACCGGATGCAAGACCACGTATTACCTGCGGTCCACCTCGGCCAGCCACGTCGAGAAATCCACCCTGCGCGGCACCGACGGCAAACTCAACGCCGTCTCCCCCGCCGGCGGAACCACCGACGCGACGGCGCAGCGGACCCCGGCTACCGTCGACGCGGCCGCTCGCCCGGTGGGAACGGGTTCGCCGGGGATCAGCCCGGCGGTGGACGCGGTGGCCTGCTCCATCGACAACACCGACTGCGAAGCGTGCCAGTGAAATCCCGCCGCCGGCGGTCGCCCATCATCGACCGTCTTCCGACCTGCTCACGAAAGGCTCCGAAATGAGCGACTTCCAGACCTCCATGGACACATTGGCCGGCACGGGAACTGCCACCGGCCTCGCAGAGATCGACCGCACCGGCGGGCGGGTATCGGTCGGCGAGAAACGAATGATCAACGCCTGCGCCGACGTCAATCAACTGCTGCCCCTGAAGTACTCCTGGGCGTGGGAGAAATATCTGGCCGGTTGCAACAACCACTGGATGCCCACCGAGGTGTCGATGCAGGCCGACATCGCCCTGTGGAAGCAGACGAGCGGCCCGACAGCGCTCACTGCTGCCGAACGCACCATGCTGAAACGGAACCTGGGGTTTTTCGCGACCGCGGAATCCTTGGTGGCGAACAACATCGTCCTGGCGGTGTACCGGCAGTTGACCAATCCCGAATGCCGGCAATACCTGCTCCGGCAAGCCTTCGAGGAGGCCGTGCACACGCACACCTTCCAGTACATCTGCACCTCTCTGGGCCTGGACCAGGGAGAGCTGTTCAACATGTACCGCGAAGTGCCATCGATCACCGAAAAGGACGCCTGGGCTCTGCAGTTCACCCGAACCCTGGAAGACCCCGCTTTCCGGACCGGCACCCCGCAGGCCGACCAGGCGTTCCTGCGAGACCTGGTCGCGTTCTATGTAATCTTCGAAGGCATGTGGTTCTACACCGGTTTTGCCCAAATCCTCTCGCTGGGCCGGCGGAACAAGATGGTCGGTATCGCCGAGCAGTACCAATACATACTGCGCGACGAATCCATTCATCTGAACTTCGGGATCGACGTCATCAACCAGATCAAGATCGAGAACCCGCAGCTGTGGTCTGAAGCTTTTCAGGCGGAGGTCCGGGAAATGCTGACAAAGGCGTGCGAGTTGGAAATCGCCTACGGCCGGGACACCATGCCCACCGGCATGCTCGGCCTGTCCGCCGACCAGTGCGAGACGTACCTGCACTTCATCGCCAACCGCAGGTGCGCCCAGATCGGCCTCGCCGCCCTGTATCCCGACGCCGACAACCCTTTCCCCTGGATGAGCGAGATGATGGACCTGAAAAAGGAGAAGAACTTCTTCGAAACCAGGGTCATCGAATACAAGTCCGGCGGCGGTCTGGACTGGGGATGAGCCGACGTGGCTGGGGCAGCGAGATCACCC
>JBBRDH010000149.1:0-13324 GCA_038204125.1 Mycobacteriales bacterium | reverse complement strand
CCGGCTCGTGGTCGGGTCGGCGGCGGGAACGGTGGACGCATCGGGCATGCGGATGGCACTCCTCGTATTCGTGGCCTGGTTGCCGACCCATCAGGCTGGCGTTGTCCCGTCGATCATCCCATCGAGGCGGTTGCCCTTGATGCCGTGACGGGTGTGCTGACGTCGCCAGGACCCCGGTTGCCCAGATTGAGGGCGGCCGATCAAGTAGACGAAGTGGTCGCGGGGATCGACCGGGTTGTCCGGTTCCATCTCACCCTCGCCGACCCGCTCAAACCCGGCGCGCTCCAGCGCCCGCCAGGAGGCGGCGTTACCAGCTGCGACCGGGACGAGCACTTCACAGGCTCGTGGGTGAGTGGCCCAGCTCAGCTCGACGAAGCCGGCGATCATCGCAGCTCCGACGCCGTGGCCCCTCGCGGCCGGTTCGCCGATCAGGTAGTCGATGCTCAACGCCCCGGCTGGTACCTCGCAGACGGAGGCCACCTCCTCGACGTACTCGGGGTAGGCGTCGATGGGATAGCGCTGGATCAACCCGATCGGCCTGCCGCCCAACGCGGCGACGAACATCTCCGCGACGTCGGTCCCGTCGACGCTCGGGCCGAAGTCACGCTCGACGGCCGCGCTGGACGGGTCGTGATTCCACCACCGGGCCACCAGCGGCTCGGCCAGCCAGCGTGCCAGTAACGGAAAGTCCTCCCGGCTCAACGGTGTAAAAGTGACTGGCGCAGACACGCCCGCACGCTAACAGTGCGCTGTTGCAGTAGCGCAGGTATTTCGGCCGCGTCGTATCGGCCTTGGCTCATTTGGCTCATCGGCCCTGGTTAATTGACTCCGGCTGATCGGCCCTGGGTCGTGGGAGCTGCGCGATGAGGTAGCCCTGCGGTTGCATCTCGTCCGGGCCAGCGGGACGCCCGGCCCGGAATACGATCGGGAAACCCGCGCCGGTGAAAAAACTTCGAACCGGGCCCCGGATTTCAGGTTCCGGGGCGTCGGCGAGTCGGTCGAGTCGAATTGCCGACTGCTGTCACGGTTGGTCGCGTGATCAATGACTTCGCAAAGACGTTGCAGTGGGTCCGGCAGTCTGTACTGGATGAGTTGGACGGGCTGTCTGAGTACGACGTACGGCGCCCACTGACCAGAACCGGAACCAATCTGCTCGGCTTGGTCAAGCACCTGACGCTGTCGGAAGCGGTGTACCTCGGAGATCTCTTCAACCGGCCCTTCCCGGAACGGCATCCTCGATTTGACGACCTTAGCTATCGGAACCGAGACTGGTTGTGGGCCAGAGAAAACGAATCACGCGCTGACACCGTCAACAGGTACCGGAGGGTGTGGCAGCACGCCGATGCAACGATCGAGGTGCTTCCGATCGATGCCAGCGGCCATGTCCCGTGGTGGCCACAGCCGGAGGTCAAGCTGTTCAACGTGATGGTTCATGTCCTGACTGAGACGAACCGGCACGCCGGCCATGCCGACATCTTGCGCGAGCAGCTGTACGAGGCGGCCGGCTCCGACGAGCCAGACGAGATGGGCGACTGGAAGCGGCACCGCGAGCGGATCGAAGAAGCAGCTCGCTGCGCCAGAGGCCATATTTGATCTCACGGTTCGCTGAGGGATCGGCGAAGGGGACGTCCTCAGGGCCGACCTTCGGTCCGTCGACTCGGTGCGTCACAAAACGAATTTCATCCTCGGTGCTGAGGTCACCGTGAATCCGACCTTCTCGTAGAGGCGCTGTCCGTCCGGGGTTGCGCTCAGGTCGACACGATCTGCCTCGATAGCCCTGGCCCAGTCGATCACTTCGAGAACGAGCCGGGTCCCGTAACCGCGGCCGCGGTACTGCGGCAAGGTGATGACGTTCGTCAGTCGCACAGTTCTTCCCTTGGGGCAGTGAGGGTTCGGGACGCCGATTTCCAGGGTGCGACCGCCGTGGCGACGACGTCGCCGTCCATCTCGATCACGGGGAACCGAGCGCTGCTCGCGTCGTCGACGAAACGGTCGAACCATTCGCGGGCGTTGATCCTCCACGGCCGATGCACCGGTGAGTCGTCTTGGTCGAACAACATTGTCCACAAGCGCAGCAATTGGGGGGCGTCATCTCCGGTCGCGGTGCGCGGGTCGCAGCTGTCCATCGTGATCACTCCGCCATGCTGGCACCCACCTCGCTCACAGCGCAGGTGCATTCCCGAAACACCAACATGTCGGCGGATCGTGAGAGCCAGATCGTCCTGTCATTGCGTCTCGGTCAGCCATCACAACGGCGTCCTCGGTGCCCCGAGGCAGGGGGACAAGTTGTCAGCGGCGCGCTGATGCGAGCAGACCGACAGAAGGAAGTTCCCCAGCTCTGATGCGACGTTCCTCGGCCTCACGAATGGCGTCAAGGACGTTGCCGGCACGGGTGCCCGGCTCGATCCAGCTGCCGCCGCGACCGTCCACGAGGCGCCACAGGATGCTGGTGGGTCCCGTGACCACGTTGGCGCCGACTACGGCCAGCGGCCAGTATCGCCGAACCTTGATGCAGAGAGTTGTGGCCGGCGATCCAAGCCTGGAGTAGATCACCGGACGGGTGGTCTGCATCGAGCAGGCCGGCGGCCACCAGCATCGCGCGGTTGTCGTACAGGAACCCTGCCGCGCGGTCATCGACCCGTTCCCAGGCAAACTCTTCGATGATGACCTGCCCGTGGCCAGCCAGCAGTTCGAAGGCGCGCTCGAGAATGCAATCCAAACTTTCTGCATGGTGCAGCGAACGCTTGAACATCACGACGTCATATTCGCCCGAGATGTCGTGGACATCGGCATGAATGGCCAGCACGCTGCGTTCGGTGGCCGCTTTCACCGCTTCGGCGTCGCGATCAACGCCGGTCACCCGGTAACCCATATCCACCAGCGCAGCGGCCAAAGCGCCACGGCCGCAACCCACTTCCAGGATTCTGGCGGGCGGCCCTGGGAGAAGCGACCTCAGGTGGGAAAGGGTATGGGGCACTGCAACGGTTGTCAGATCCACGAGATGAGTAGACCAGAGCAGCCCGGCGGCAAGGTTCAAGCGGGATACAGCTGGTCGGCGAGCTCCGGCGCGGCGGCGCCCTTCGAGAGTCGGTCCGGGGTCCGCCCGGGCGCACGGTTAGCGCTCCACCGGCTATGAAGGCCGTCGTGGGGCGCCGCAAGACCAGGCGGCGGGCAGGTGGACCGGTGCCGTAGGCCGATCCTCATTGCTGTGACGGGGACCGTTCGACTGGCTGATCGTCTTCAAATATTTCGAGGGTCTGCGAAATCAGGCCACCGTCTGCGTCACGAACGCATCAAGCGCCGAAGCGGTACAGCGCACAAGGGATGTCACTGTGCTCGGCGCCGCCCAGGTAACCAAACCCGACCTTCTCAAGCACCCGCCGGCTAGCAAAGTTCTCGGTCGCGGCGAGCGCCCACAACTCGGCGTCGCCGTTGCCTCGATGCCAGCCGACCATCCCGGCGGCGACCTCGGTCGCTAGTCCACAACCCCACAGGTCGCGGCGAATCGTGTAACCCAACTCCCGTCCACGGCCGTCTTCGTGCGCGCCGAACCCAGCGCGACCAACAAGCATGCCGTCCAGGTCGGCAAACCGCCACTTCGTCCAGCCGCGGTCATGCTGCTCACCGAGGTAGGACACGAGCAGGCTCTGGATCTCGTTGCGCGTCTCGGGCCGGCCGCGACGAACCCAGCGCATCGTCACCGGGTCGGAGTGCAGGCGATGCAGGTCCTCAACGTCCTCGGGCAGCCAAGTCGTCACGCGCAACCGGTTAGTCGCGAGCACGATCCTCCGTTGCATGCTCGTCATTCTCCCAGTCGGTGGCAGAGGGCCGGAGCGACCTGCAGGCCCTTGGTCTTCGTCGCCCGGCCAGCCATCCTCAATCGGGACGAAGCGACTCGTCCGATCTGAATAGACAGTCGACGACGACTCCACAACGACCATTCAGCAGTTCGGCCGGACGCGGCGAAGCCCGCCGCCCGGCAACCAGCACAACTACACGGACGGCGCGGGCTAACACGTCAGCAGTCCCGGGTTCACGCGCGGTTCAATGCGCCCGGTGCTCGGAGCCGGCCATGGCCGCTGGAGTGAGTTAGCGTCGCTGACACGGCCTGCCGCCCCGTACGCATCGTCAAGGTTGTGCCGGGTGGTCAACGTGTTGGGGTGGTCCGGACTGAGGACCCGCTCCAGGTCGGCCAGGGTCCGCTCGAACAGCGGGATCGCCTCGCCGAGCCGACCCGCCGACCTGTAGGCGTAGGCGAGGTTATTCCGGCTGCCCAAGGTGTCTGGATGGTCCGAGCCGAGGACACGAACCACGTCGGTCAGGGTCTGCTCGTACAGCGCAATTGCCTCGTCGAGCCGCCCGACTCCTGGCGGACGCGAGGTTATTCCGGCTGTTCATGGTGTCGGGGTTGTCGAGCCCTAGATTGGCCTCGCCGATGCTAAAGCCCGCTCGAGCTGCATGCGGGCGCCGACCAGATCACCTTGAGCCCGCATCACGCTGCCCAATTTGTCCCGCCAGACGGCAAGGTCCGGGTGGTTAGGCCTAGGGCGGCCTCGCCAATGGCCAACGTCCGCTCGAACTGACTACGGGCACCGCTCAGATCCCCCGGTGAATCAGTCATCACTGCGTCCCTTTCCAAAGGCCAAGCAGCGCGAGCCCATCCGGACAAACCTCCTCACACCACCGCCGGTGGCGTTCATCCCCGCCTGCGCCTCCACAGCGTGGTGGGAAAGCCGGACGCCACCTGCGGTGCGGAGCCGGTGAAAAACTTTGTGGAAGCCTGAATGGGCACGTAGGCCCTTGCGCAAGATCTGTGGGTCCCGTACAGTCAGACGTATGTTCGGAATTAAGCCCCCAACAGGCAATATGACGCCTTCGGTTGACCTGGCGGAGCTGATCCGAGCCGTGAATAGCCTGGCTGCTGATGGTTCCGAGGCAGTGTTGATCGACCGGATCGGGTTGTTGGAGCGGTTGAAGTCGTGTTGCGCGGCGGCGCAGGCGGTGTTGACGCATTCGTTGGTCGCCTCGCAGACCGCGGATGGTGCGGCCCGCAAGGTGCGGCCGGAGCTGACCCGGCGCAGCGTGGCGGCGCAGGTGGCGTTGGCGCGGCGGGATTCCCGGCACCGCGGGGGCCGGCTGGTCGGGTTTGCCGGGGCTCTGGTCACCGAGATGCCTTGCACGCTGGCGGCTTTGCGGTCCGGGACGACGTCGGAGCGCCGGGCGATGCTGATCCTGGACCAGTTCGCCTGCCTGACCGCGGCGGATCGACGGCGCGCGGACGCCCTGATCGAAGCGGATCTGCCATCGTTGGGGGATATGTCGGCGTCGAGTCGGGCGGCGGGGATCGCCTGCCGGTTGGATGTCGAGGCGGTGCTGGGCAAGGTCCGGGGCGCTGTCACGGATAGGCATGTGTCGATCCGGCCCGCGCCGGACACCATGACCCGGCTGTCCGCGCTGCTCCCAGTCGCCCAGGGCGTGGCCGTCTACGCCGCACTGAGAGCCGCCGCCGACAGCGCGGTGGGGATCGGGGATGGCCGCACCCGGGGGCAGGTGATGGCCGATGGTCTGGTGTCCCGGGTCACCGGGCAGACCGTGACTGGCTGCGATGCCTACGGAGTGCCCAGCTACGCACGCGCCGGCGGCGAAGCCGATCCGTCCGCCAACGCCGATGTGGCCGCACCTTCCGGCCCCGGTTCCGGGGTCTGCACGGACGAGGCCGCCGGGGCCGGCGGGTTGCAGCTGAACCTGATCATGACCGACCGGACCCTGCTCGGCGGCGACGACGAACCCGCCCACCTCACCGGGTACGGCCCGATCCCCGCACCGCTCGCCAGGGCGCTGGTACTCGGCCGGGCCGACACCAGGACCCGCACCTTCATCCGACGGCTCTACACCGACCCCACCACCGGGCAGCTGGTCGCGATGGACTCCCGGCAGCGGCTGTTTCCCGCTGGGGCGCAACGGTTCCTGATCGCCCGCGACCAACTGTGCCGAACACCGTGGTGCGACGCCCCGATCAGGCACATCGACCACATCACCCCGCACGCTAGGGGAGGACCCACCAACCTAGGCAACGGACAAGGACTTTGCGAAGCCTGCAATCTGTCCAAACAGGCCCCCGGCTGGCAAAACACCGTAGACGACTCCCACTTCAAGAACGACGGGACCGTACGGCTCACCACCCCCACCGGGCACACCTATCCCAGCCACCCACCCGGACCACCGGAATCGTCGCCCTGGCCCGACATCTCATACGTCGAAAGCCATTTGAGCCGGGTACTTCTCGAAATCGGATGAGGTGTCAGACAATTCTGCGCCCCGGGGGGAGTGTGTTGTGCTGCAAGATCTTGACCCGGCGGTGTGTGATCGTCGACCCTGCGCCGCTTACGCCGATCCAGCGGTGGGTGTGCGAGCCGTACTCGCGGTAGGCGTCGCCGAATCGAATAGCGAGATAGCGCTCCTCGGGCCCGATGACGAAGACCCGGACGGCGAGCAGCGCCAGCGGCCAGGTGAACAGGGGCCACCACGAGCCGGCGAGCACAGTGCCCCCGACGTAGGCGACCGCGAGGCCGGTGTACATCGGATTCCGGGAGAATCGGTAGGCGCCCCTGGTGAGCAGGGCGGCCACCGGCCGGTGCGGCACGATCGTCGTCCGCGCGCGTCTCACCTGGGCGATCCCGGCCACGGCGAACCCGACTCCGGCCGCCACCACTGTGCCGCCGAGGGTGACGAGTGCCGGCCCTGTTACGAACGCGAACGCGGGGCCGGCGGCGCGCAGTGCCAGGCCGGCACCGAAGGCCCCCGCGAAGTACAGCGGCGGCGGGATCGGCACGACCCGGGCGCCGCGCGCACCGTCGGTGTCGAGATCTGCATTCGCTTCAGGAAGGGTCATGACCAGCTCTCGGGCATAGCAGCGCCCGTGGCGTGCAGCACGTCGAGGCGCTGCACGGTGGGTTCGCCGTCGGGCCGGGTGCCACCGAACGCAGCGTCGACGCGGGATGGATTCGCTGCTCGAACGCCCGCTCGCAGGCCTGCTCTGATTCCCAGACGTCGATGTATCGGAGCTTCCCTTCGGGCAGGCGGACACACAGGTGCAGCAGCTGCCCAGCAATCGGTTCTGGCCCCATCTGGGTGATCACTTTTCGGTACAGCTCTCTCCCGATCGGGACGTCCTGGATGTATGCATAGACCACGGCTCGGCCTCCTGGTAAGTTGATCCGAATAACCATCGGATGAATAAGAGGACAGTACGACCGATGATCGAAGACGTCAAGCGACAAACAGCCGGCAAGCGCGGTTACCACTCGCCGCGCCGGTCCGAGCAGGCCGCGGCGACCCGCCGTGAGGTGCTGGACGCGGCACGGGAGCTGTTTGTAGCAAACGGCTACTCCGCGACCACCGTCGCCGAGATCGCTCAGCGGGCAAGGGTTTCGCTGGATACCGTCTACGCCACCGTCGGGCGCAAGCCCGCAATACTGCGGGAGCTGGCCGAGACCGCGATCTCCGGCACCGGGCATGCCGTGCCCGCGGAGCAGCGCGACTACGTCCTCCGGATCGGCAACGCCCCGACCGCCCGGGACAAGATCACCATCTACGCACGGGCGATCACTCAGATCCAGCAGCGGCTGGCGCCCGTGTTCCTGGCGCTGCGTGACGCCGCCGTCACCGACCCCGGCTGCGCGGCCCTGTGGGCCGAGATCGCCGAGCGCCGAGCCGGCAACATGCTGCTGTTCGCCGCCGACCTGCGCAGCACCGGCGAATTACGTGAGGACCTCGACGACCAGCAGATCGCCGACATCATCTGGAGCATGAACGCCGCGGAATACTGGGTGCTCCTGGTGCGCGAACGCTCCTGGAGCCCCGACCAGTTCGCGCTCTGGCTCGTCGACGCGTGGACGCGCCTGCTCCTGGAGCGCACCGTCTAAGAACTGAAAAACACCACCCAGACCTGCACCTCAACCTCGGCCCGATCGGGGGGCGGTGATAGGCCGCGACCGGAGCCGAGACGGAGCTCAGCCGCGCCGGGGAAGTTGCTGCAGAGCCCACGCGTTGCCGTCCGGATCGGCGAAGTAGATGAAGCGGCCCCACGCCAGGTCGCGCACCTCGCTCACCGGAACGCCGCGGGCGGACAGTTCGGCGTGGGCGGCGTCGGCGTCGTCGATGACGATCTGCAACCCGTGCACCGAACCGGGCGGGGTGTCGACCAGGCCCTCGCCGAAAGCGATGGAGCAGGCCGAGCCTGGTGGCGTCAGCTGTACGAAACGCAGGCTTTGGTCCACCCGCTGATCGTGGTCGACGGCGAAGCCGACCTGGTCGGCGTAGAACGCCTTGGCCCGGTCGACGTCAGAAACGGGAAGGATGATCAGCTCGATCTTGTAGTCCATAGCGGGACGGTATCGCCGACCACCGACAGTCCGGCCGCCGCGACGGCGGAATCGGCCATCGGACAACCGGCGGACCAGGGCCGAGGGTGGCCGTCGGGGCCCTCGTCAACGCTGGACGAGGGCATCGCCGTCGCCTGGGTTGAAGTGAGCGGTCAGCCCGTCGACAACGAACGCCGCGTACTGCTCGACCTTCCAGCCGCTCCGAATCACCAGCAGGTCGAACAGCTCCGGCGAACTGTAGGTCCACAGGACGTCAGCGGCTCGCTGCACCGACATTCCGCGCCTCAGGTGTCCCGCGGCCGCCAGGCGGCCGGCGTTGGCCGTCATCCGGCTTCGGCGATCGTCGTCGAGTTCGCGGGCGAGGTCGGCAAGTCCGTCATCCTGGCCGGCCGCCTTCTGCACCAGCAGCAGGATCGGCGACACCAGTGGCGCAACCTCGGCCGCCAGTTCGGACCAGCCGCGCAGCAGCGCAGCGAGGTCGCCCGCGGGCAGGGCGTCGGAACGGGCCTCCGCCGCCACCTCGCCGCCTCCCGCCAATGCCTGCTCGACCACTGCACGGACCAGGGCCGGCTTGCCGGGGAATCGTTTGTACACGGACTCGGGCGACACGCCACAAGCCTGCGCGACCCGGGGAACGGTGGATCGGGCGTAGCCGTCGGTGAGCAACAGGTCTTTTGCGGCGTCGATCACTGCCCGCCGTACCAGCTCGGCCTGCGCCTTGCGCCGACCGCTGTCGTACTGCCGCTTGACGTCGCTGCTCACCTGTCCCACACTGACCATTATCCGATCCAGTCAACTGTAACGAAAAGAGCGGCCATGACCAACGGTCCTCACCCCTTCCTGGTCCGACTGGCGGCGGCGACCAATGCCCATGACCTCGACGCACTCGTCGACTGCTTCGCCGCTGACTACGAGAACCTGGCCCCCGCCCACCCCGGTCGGGGCTTCCAGGGCAATCGCCAGGTCCGCGCCAACTGGCAGCAGATCTTCGGCTCCGTCCCGGATGTGCGCACAGAGGTTCTTGCCCACGCCGTCGACGGTGCCGAAGTCTGGTCCGAATGGGAGATGCGGGGCACCCGTCCGGACGGCACCGCCCACCTGATGCGCGGCGTCATCGTGTTCAGCCTGCGGGATGGCCGCGCGAAGCAGGCCCGCTTCTATCTGGAGCCGGTCGACGACGGCCCCGCCACGGTCGCCGACGCCGTTCGCCACCAGGTGCACGCGGACGCGGACCACCCACACTGATCGTCATCGCGGCGGCAGTCGGCTACCGGGTCGGCGAGCGGTCGGTGAGCTGCCGCATTCCGGCGAGTCGGTGTACGACTGGTTGGTGGAGCGGCCGGCCGCAGACTGTGGTGGATGATCGGGTGAACGTGGTGACCGCGGACCTGGGCAGCGCGAATGGGCTGGACCTGCCCCTGGCGCTGGTCCGGAATATGCTGGAACAGCTCCACGTCCGGGGCAGGCGGCTTGACGAAGAGCCGTACCAACCACAAGCGGAGGCAACCGATGTCGGACTGGAACACCGCGGTCATCAACGAGTTTCGGGCGAATGGCGGAAAGGTTGGCGGCAACTTCGAGGGCGCGCCGATGCTCGTCCTGCACACCGTCGGCGCCAAAACCGGCCAGGAGCGGGTCTCGCCGATGATGTATCTGGCAGATGGCGACCGGTATTTGATATTCGCCTCCAAGGCCGGTGCGCCGACGCATCCGGACTGGTACCACAACCTCAAGGCGAACCCCGAGGTGACTGCAGAGGTGGGTGCGAAGACGATCAGGGCAAACGCCGTAGAACTGACCGGCGAGGAGCACGACCGGTGCTACGCCGAGCAGGCGAAGCGCTACCCGGGCTTTGCCGAATACCAGCGCAACACCGACCGGATTATCCCGGTGGTCGCGCTGGAGCCGATCGCCGATTGACCCTGGCCCGAGTTTGCCGACCCGGCCCCGGATGAAAGGATTATTTTCCGGCCCCACCACCACGGGGCGGACCCGGACGGCCGCCGCCGCCGGGTGGACGCGGAAGTAGAGGACGACGGTGCCTGTCACAAGGAGATCTCTGACCAGCGGCTGGACCGTCTCGCTGAGTTCCGGTCCGGCTTCGGCACCGGAGCTTCCCGACGGCATCCCGGCGACCGTGCCAGGGGTGGTACACACCGACCTGCTCGCCGCGGGCCTCATTCCTGATCCCTACCTGGACGAGAACGAGCAGGCGCTCACCTGGATTGGGCACGGAAAGTGGCTCTACCGAACCACTTTCGACTGGGATCACGACGGCTCGGCCGTGCAGGAATTGCTTTTCGAGGGTCTGGACACTGTCGCCGCGGTGGCCCTCAACGGCACCGGGATCGCCAACTGTGCGAACCAGCACCGGAGCTACCGAATTCCTGTCGGGGAGCACCTCCGGACCGGGAGCAACGAGCTCGAAGTCGTCTTCGACCCGGTCTGGGAATACGCGGAAGCCTTGCGGGACAGCCAGGGCGACCTGCCTAATGCCTATCCGTCCCCGTTCAACTTCGTCCGCAAGATGGCCTGTAACTTCGGCTGGGACTGGGGCCCGCAGCTGGTCACCGCCGGCATCTGGAAACCCGTTTCGCTGCAGACCTGGTCGGTCGCCAGACTTGACCGGGTCCGGCCCGTGGTCGGCGTCGACGGAACGGACGGAACGCTCGAAATCCTCATCGACATCGCGTCCGACGCCAGCGCGCAGGTCGCCGCCGACCTGACGGTGACCGCGGCGATCGGCGAGGTCACCGCCAGCTCGGTCCTCGCTGCCGGTTCGACGTCCGGTTCGATCCAGCTGCGGGTGCCGGATGTGGCGCTCTGGTGGCCCCACGATCTGGGTGCCCAGCCGCTGTACGACCTGATGGTGACATTGACCGATTCCACCGGCGCGGAGCTCGATTTCCGGCGGCAGCGGATCGGCTTCCGGACCATCACCCTGGATACTTCGGCCGACGAGATCGGTTCTGCCTTCACATTTGTCGTCAACGGGGAGCCGATCTTCGTCCGTGGCGCCAACTGGATCCCGGACGACTGCTTCCCGTCCCGGATCACCCGCGACCGGCTGGCCGGGCGGATCGATCAGGCCATCGCCGCGAACCTGCATCTGCTGCGGGTCTGGGGTGGCGGGATGTTCGAGTCCGACGACTTCTACGCGCTGTGCGACGAAAAAGGGGTCCTGGTGTGGCAGGACTTCCTGTTCGCCTGCGCCGCGTATCCCGAGGAGGAGCCGATTCGCCGCGAGGTGCTCGCCGAAGCCCGGGAGAACGTCGCCCGGTTGATGCCGCACCCGAGCCTGGCAATGTGGAACGGCTGCAATGAGAACATCTGGGGCCATGAGGATTGGACGTGGAAAGACCGGAGCTGGAAGGACTCGATCGGCGACCGGACGTGGGGGGCGGGATATTACTTCACCGAACTACCGGCCATTGTCGCCGAGGTCGATCCCGGCCGGGCCTATTACCCGGGCAGTCCGTATTCCGGTTCGCGTGGTATTCACCCGAATGACGATCACCATGGACTCAAACACATCTGGGATGTCTGGAACGACGTCGACTACACCCACTACCGCGACTATGTGCCGCGTTTCGTCGCCGAATTCGGCTATCAGGGGCCGCCGGCCGCGTCCACGATGCACCGGTCGATCTCGGAGCGGCCACTGACTCCGACCTCACCGGGCATGCTCGCCCACCAGAAGGCCGAAGACGGCAATGGCAAGCTGATCCGCGGCGCGGCGCCGCATCTGCCGTTTCCCGCGAACGGTGATCTGGACATCGACGACTGGCACTACCTGATGCAGGTGAATCAGGCCGAGGCGATCCGCTTCGGCATCGAGCACTTCCGCTCGAACCGGGGCACGTGCATGGGTACCGTGCTGTGGCAGCTCAACGACTGCTGGCCGGTGACGTCCTGGGCAGCGGTCGATGGCGACGGCCGGCGCAAGCTGCTCTGGTACGCGCTGCGCGACTCCTGCGCCCCGCACCTCCTCACGTTCCAGCCGGGCGACGGCTCGCCGCGGGTGGTCGGCGTCAACGATGCGCCGACGTCCTGGCACGGCGAGGTGCGTGTCCAGCGGATCCGATTCGACGGCACCGTGCTGGCGCAGCACACTGGCCGGCTGGTCATGGACCGGCTGTCGAGCGCCAGTATCGGGCTGCCGGCGGACGTCGTCACCGCCGCGAATCCGGCGGCCGAGCTGCTGGTCGCGACTACCGAGTCCGGCGCCAGGGCCTTGCACTTCTTCGTGCCGGACGTGCAACTGGAACTCGACAGGGCCGAGCTGGACATCGACGTCAGCCAGACCGGCGACACCGTCGAGGTGACCGTCAGTTCGCCCACTCTGGCCCGCCACGTGGCGCTGTTCGCCGACCGGCTGCATCCGGACGGGGTCGCCTTAGACGCGTTGGTCACCATCCTGCCCGGCGAGAGCCACGTCTTCGAGCTCACCGTGGCGCGCTCGATCGGCGTCGACGAGCTGGTCAGCAGCAAGGCGCTGCGGCACCTGGCGGATCTGGCGGGCGGCTGAGGTCAGCGGGCCGGTCAGCTCGCGAGCAGGGCGGTGTCGAAGCCGGCGACCTCTTCGGGGCGCCTGGTGTCGTGGCCGTTGTAGACCGCGGACGGCCGGACCAGGCGTCCGAGCCGCTTCTGCTCCAGGATGTGTGCCGACCAGCCGGCGGTTCGGGCGCAGGTGAACATCGCGGGCATCATCGCCGCAGGGACACCAGCGAAGTCGAGGATCACGGCCGCCCAGAACTCGACGTTGGTCTCGATCGGCCGGTCCGGCCGGCGGTCCCGCAGCTCGGCGAGCGCGGCCTGCTCGAGCGCCGCGGCAGCTTCGAACCGCGGGGCGTTGAGTTCGCGGCAGGTCCGGCGCAGCACCCTGGCACGCGGGTCTTCGGCGCGATAGACCCGATGCCCGAAGCCCATCAGTCGTTCGT
>JBBRDH010000148.1:0-13332 GCA_038204125.1 Mycobacteriales bacterium | reverse complement strand
AGGCCTACTACGACTATGCGCGGGTCCAGGATTTCGCCGACCTGCTGCTCGGTGACCTGATTCCACTGGTCCTGGTGCCGCTCATCTTCCTGCAGCTGATCCACATCCCGATAGCCGCGTCGCTGGCCGCCCGCGTCCGTCGACAGGACGCCGAGCGTTTCGACCTGCTGGAGCTGTCTTTGTCGGCCTCGGAGCGGGAGCGGGTGCGTATCGCCGCCGATCTACACGACGGACCGATCCAGGACCTCGCCGGAATCGGCTATGCCTTCGAGACGTGGGCGGCCGTTCTTCCCGAGCCACGGCCGCCGATCGTCGGGCAGTTGGAGAAATCCGTCCATCATGCCGTCGACTCCCTGCGACGCCTCATGATCGATCTGTACCCACCGGATCTGGATTCCTCGCAGCTGCCGCGAACCATCTTCGACCTGGCGGAGCCCCTGCGCGACAAGGGACTGGAGGTGTCGGTGACGGTTGCCCAATTGCCCGGCCTGGCTCCCGACACGGTGACCGCGCTGTACCGGGTGGCACGGGAATCGCTGGCCAACATTGCCCAACACGCCAGGGCCGGGCGGGTCACCGTGAACCTCGGGGTCCGGGGGAACGGTGCCGCCGGACCCGGCAGCGGGGTCTATCTCCGGATATCGGACGACGGGATCGGACTGGGCGAGGGATCGCTGGACCGCCGCGCGCAGGGCCATCTGGGTCTGCGGTTGCTCAGGGACCGGGTGGAGGCGCTGGGGGGCTCAATGAACTTCACCGGTGCCCCGGGGGGCGGAACAGTGGTGATGGCCATCCTGCCGAACGATCGGGTCGACACCTTGGAGCCCCACCGACCGCGAGGGGAACACGGCGATCAGCAGGGCACTGGCCGGCCGATCGCCGGCCAGGCGTAACCGTCGGCGGCCACGTCTCGAATGGCGCTCAGTAACCGCGGGAAGTTGCCGTCCTTCGGCAGGCAACCGACCGCACCCGCCGATCTGCACTCCTGGACGGTCTGGGCGGTGACCGATCCGGTCAGGAACAACACCCTCGAGCCCGGCCGCCACCGCCGCAACTCCCGGGTCGCCTGGATTCCGGAGACCCTCGGCATCGAGACGTCCATCAGGACGACGTCGGGGTTCACCGCAAGAGCCATGGAGGAGACCTCCGAGCCGTCGGTGCACTCGCCGACGACGCGCATATCCGAAGTTTGCCCGACCGACTTCGCCACCATCGCCCGGAGCCAGGCGTGATCATCGACCAGCAGAAGGCGGATGACACCGGCCTCTTCCGGCGCTGGGTCGTTGGCTCCCGCGGTCCCTGAACCGGGGACCGTCGGGACCGTCGATCCGCCGGACTGCGAATTGGTGTTCACAAAGGGATTATTCAATCCCCCCCGGACGCATGGCAATTGTCCGTGAGTACTACGACCGGCCTCGAAATCCTTGGCGCACCGGGCGAATTGACGGATATGGCCGACAGCCGCCCGTTGGCCGACGTACACGTGCGCGATGCGGCGACAGTGGTTCTCCGGGCTGGCTTCTGGGCCCGTTCCGGTACTGCTCGTGGGCCATTGACGCGACGAAATTCGGAGGTGATCGGCACGTGAACCCTCACCCGTCGGCGATTCTCGGCCGTGACCGCACCGGGCCTGGCCCGCGAGGTACTAGTACCCGGAACTAGTACGCCGCGAATTGGGGGGTGGTGCTCAGCGGGGCCAGAGCTGATCATGAACTGGCAGAGGTCGCTCTAGTCGGGGAAAGCAGGGCACTGTGATTCGGGTGATGATTGTCGACGACCATCCGCTGGTTCGGATGGGAGTGACCGGGGTGCTGAACGCCGCCGCCGGGATCGTCGTCGTCGGAGACTGCTCGGACGGTGATCAAGTGGTGCAGGTGGCCAGTCTGCTCTGGCCGGACGTCGTGTTGATGGACATCCTCATGCCGGTGAAGTCAGGCATCGAGGCCACCCGGGAATTGATGGAAACCCAGCCTGCGGTTCGCGTCCTCATGCTCACCGGTCTCATGAAGGAGGACTTCGTGACGAAAGCGGCCGATGCCGGCGCCGTCGGGTACATCCTCAAGGGCGATCCCGACCGGCTTGCCGAAGCTGTGCGCTACGCGGCCGCAGGCGGCACCCTGTGGCCCGGTGAATCCCTGTTCGGCGGTGGCGGCGAACTTGCCGGCTCGGCGGCCGGCTAGCCCCGAACTGCCCGACCGCGACCGTACCGGCGGTATCCGCCGAACTGGCCCCGGTCCATGGAACTGGACTTCGGGTCCAGGTATCAGTCGCGCTCACCGCGGGCTCCTGCAGGTCAGTTGGGTGTCGCCGTGCCGGTGACGCTCGGACGGTTGACACGCACTGCGATCATGAGTTGAGCAGCCGGCCGCGCCCTGACCGACCACACCTGATTCGAGCGGTATTCGCCAGCGGTATGCGAATGGGGAGCCCGGTGACAGCGCCGATCATCCTGGAGGAGAAGCTGCGGCTCCCCGCCCCTGCCGGGCTTTCGCGCCCGCGGCTGCACAACCTACTGCTCGACGATTCGAGCCCGAACGCTGGTCTGGTGGTCGCCCCACCCGGGTCGGGAAAGTCCACCCTGCTGGCACAGGTCGCGGCGTTCGCGGGTGGGCCGGTGGCGTGGTTCAGGGTGGCCGACGACGACGTTCCGGAGAGCTGGTTCGTCGCCCACCTGGCCCGGGCGCTGAGGGATGCGGTGCATGCGGTGCATGCGGTGCATGCGGTGCATGCGGTCGATGCAGTGGATGCGGTGGATGCGGTGGATGCGCAACCGTGGGCGGCGGGTTCGGCGGCGTGCTCGATGACCGAACTCCTGTCCGGTCTGGCGGGATTTCCGCGGTGTCTGCTGATCCTCGACGACCTCCACGAAATCGCCGGATCGCCGGCCGAACGGGCGCTGGAGCGGTTCCTTGCGCTTCGTCCGCCCTCGATCCGGGTGGTGATCGGCTCCCGCCGGCAGCCGGACATCAACATTCCCCGCCTCCGGGTTTCCGGCGCTCTGGCCGAAGTCACCGGCGACGACCTGCGCTTTCGCTCCTGGGAGGTCGAGGAGCTCTTCGTCAGCGTCTACCACGAACCGCTGTCGCCCGAGGCAGCCGCAGCGTTGACCCGGCGTACCGGCGGTTGGGCCGCAGCGTTACAACTCTTCCACCTGGCCACCTCCGGCCGATCGAGTGCCGAACGAGCGCAGATCGTGGCCGACCTCGGCGGCCGATCGCGGCTGGTCCGGTCGTACCTGACCCGCAACGTTCTCGCCGATCTTCCGCCGGAGCGGCGGAAGTTCCTGCTGCTGACCAGCAGTTTGGGGTTGCTGACCGCGCAATTGTGTGACGCACTGCTGGAGACCACCGGCAGCGCAGAGGTTCTCGAAGACTTGGAGCAGGGGCAGCTGTTCACCTCGTCCCAGGACGACGGCCGCACATTCTGCTACCACGAGGTGTTGCGCAGCCACCTCGAACAAGCGTTGATCGAGGAGCTGGGACCGGCCGGCGCCCGCGCCTGGTACGCAAGAAGTGCCGCTCTACTGGAGGAGGCCGGCCGCCAGCGAGCGGCCCTGCGGTGCTACGCCCGGGCGGAGGACTGGCCCTCGGTCACCAGACTGCTCCGGGACGGCACCCTGCAGGCGGGGGCCGAACTCTTCCTGCCGCCGTCGATTGTCGAAACAGACCCCTGGATCGCGGTCTCGCAGGCGCGTCGGCAGCTCCGGACAGGGGCGGTCACGGTTGCCGTCGAGAACTATCGGCAGGCCGAGCAGTTGCTCGACGAATCCGGCTTCCGGGATCGTTGCCGGGCCGAGCGCTCGGTGGCGATGAGCTTCACTGCCGCAGGCGACCAGAGCCCGTACGCCTCGGCGCGGGCCGGCCATTGGACAAGCCAGATCCGGTCAGCAACCAGGACCCTGCTTCCGGGGCCGGCCGGCCGGGCCGCAGGGACCCGGCCGGCCGGACGCACCCCGGTGATCGGGCCGCATCAGCTGTTCGCTTCGGCCGTCCGGTCCCTGCTGGCGGGTGACTTCGTTGCGGCAGCCACCGATCTGGGCGCCCTGACGGTCGACCCGGGCGCCGACCCGACGACGACGGCCCTCGCCCGGCTGGGCCTGCTGGTCGCCCAGGTCGCCGGCGGGGCCGCCGCGGACGTGCTTGCCGCGGCCTGCGGACAGTTGGCCGACGACGCCGACATCGCTGGATTGCCGTGGGTGGCCAGGCTGGCCCGGGGTCTGCAGGAGACGACGTCGGCAGCCACCGGGAGGCAGGACTGGCGGCTCGCGGCGTGCCGGGCGCTTCCAGACGACTGTGACCGGGTCGGGGATCCCTGGGGGGCAGCGCTGTTGCGACTGGCTTCTGCAATGGCCACCCAGGTCGCGGGCGCGGCGGGCGCGGCAGGGCAATACGCCGACGCCGCCCAGCGATTCGCCGAACTCGATGCCCCGGTGCCACGGCTCTGGGCAGAGTGTCTGGGCCTGCTTGCGGGTCCACCCGGCGGTGAGGCGCCGGCCGAAAACCAGGCAGCCGCGAGGGTTCGGGCGACCGTACTGGCGCGGGACGCACAATTGCGTGGCGTCGACGGCGCGCGGGCCGTTGCCCTGGCCGCCATTTCGATGTTCTCCCCGGTTGCCGTTTCAAGTTTCCCCTCGGCGGCCGGTTCCAGTGTCGGTTCGGATGTCCCTTCGGGTGTCGGTTCCGGTGTCCCAGATTCCGGCCGGATCAGTCGTCCGTGCGCGGCGGCGCCCGGATTGCCACCGGCACTGGCCGCCTTCCTGAGCCGCACCTGCCCCAGCCCGGCCGACCCGGCTACCTCGAGCCCTGGACCCGCCCGGCCGATTTCCGACCGGACCCTCATTCATCGAGAAGTTGTCACCACCGGCCCGGTCGTGGCCGACCCCGGGCAATTTGCGGGTCACGCCGTCCTCCGGACCCAGACTGTGCCGGACCGGAGCCCCGCCCAGACCCCGGGCGCGCAGGTGCAGTGTTTCGGTGGTTTCCGCATCCGGGCCGGCGGCAGTGCGATCGATCTTTCCGCCCTGCGGCCGCGATCTCGTGGTCTGCTCAGGTTGATCTGCCTGACCCCGGCCAAGGATCTGCACCGCGAGTGGCTGATCGACACGCTCTGGCCGGACGCGGATCTCGCAGCGGGAACCCATCGACTGCAGGTTGCGGTGTCCAGCGTTCGCCGGGCCCTCGCCGGGTCGGGCCTTCGCGAATCAATTGCGCTCGTCAGGCACGGTGACGCCTATCGGCTCAATCTCCCGCCCGGGTCGACACTGGACGTCCGCGATTTCGAGACCGAAATTCGCTCCGCCGAGAAGGCCGCCGGCCGGGGCGATCTCGATTCCGCCCGAGCGGCAAGGCAGAAGGCGATCGACCTTTACCAGGGTGATCTGCTGCCCGAAGACGGCCCAGCGGATCCGATCGCGTCGATACGCGAGCGGCTCCGCTTCTCAGCTGCGACGGCGGCGACGGCGCTGGCGGTAGACCTCGCCAGAATCGGCCGGCGCAGTGAGGCCCTGTCCGCCGCCCGGCGGGCAGTGGAGTTGGATCGGTATCAGGATGTGCCGTGGCGCCTGATGACCGAGCTCTACACCGAAGCCGGTGACCTCACCGCCGCCGAGCGCAACCGCCAGCATCACGGCCGGGTCCGCGCCGAGCTGGGTGCTGGCGCCAGGTGATGTCCCGCCGCCGCCGGCCCAGCCCGCAGATGGGCTTGGCCGGCGGCAGCCGTGAGTTTCAGCCCGGCGGGAGCAGCTCGATCCGGTGCCGAACGGCGGCCGGAAGGAACGCCCGCACCACGGCGTCGACCCGCCGGATGTCCAGTGCCTGCGGATCGGCGACCCGGATCGCCACCAGCAGTTCGCCGCCCGCCGACCCCGGTAACGGCGCGCCGGGCTCGTCCGACCAGCTGATCCCCCCCGGGTCGGAGATCTCCACGGCCATCCCCTGTGAGTCGACGTCCAGATAGGCATCGAGCGCTTCGCGCAGGCCGTCGACCGTGCCGCGCCGGCTCAACAGCCGGACTCCGGTGGCGACCAGATCGCGTCGCCGCTGCGTCGACTGGTTCTCGTCCAGGCTCAGCCCGAGCCAGCCGGCCAGCCAGCCCAGACTGTCCTCCGGCGCGGTCGCCGGGTCGAGATGTGCGTCCCAGGAATCGAGAGTGGCCAGCACGGGCGCCAGCACCTCGTCCAGGCCGCCGCACAATTGTTGGACGAAATGATCGGCAAGGTAGACCGCCGGCAGGGTGTCGCCCAACGGGTGCGGCGAGATCAGGCCCGCCAGCCCGGCTCTCACGACCGCACCCGGACCTGATGTTCGAAGGAATAGACCAGGCAGTTCGGATCCAGGGCCAGCCGCTGGGTCTCGGCTCCCCGGCGGCCGGTCGCCGGGTCTGCGGGGAACAACCGGATGCTCATGTCCTCGGCCAGGTCGACGCCGCGCACCTGGGAGAGGGCAGCGTTGATCTCGCCGGCCTGGACGGCCCGGCCGAAAGGCCAACCGTTGCCGTCCGAGCCACCGAGCAATGGATCGAACAAGCGGTACAACGCCTGCAGCACCTCGGCCCTGACGTCCTCCGAGCGGAATCTCGGCCGCGCGGTGACACTGACAACCGCGGTGAGCCAACGGTAATCGGGGGGTTCCACGACGAGCCGGGTACCGATCATCTTTCGTTCGGCGAGATGCTCGGTGATTCTGGTGAGTGATTCCCGTTGCGGCTGCAGATCTTCGCGTCGGATTCGGCCGGTTGCGTCGCGCTGTACACCGGGCACCAGCAACAATCGCACGCCACCGGCGTCGGCTCCGGTATCGGTTGCCACGCAATGGATCCTGGCAACTTCGGGGGCAACCTGGGCGGACAGCTGGACGAAGTCGTCCGCGGTGACCGCCCGGCTGCGCGACCGGAGCATCAACGGCCCGCGCACCTTGGCGTCTTCCAGCGACTCCGCGTCGACACCGCCGACCGCCGGGTGCCGGTTCTGCACCCGGGAGATGTCGGGATTGCTGGTCTTGAGCACATGAATCTTTCCGGGAGCCAGATTACCGGCGCTGCCGCCGCCGGTCCGGTACGCGGTCAGCCGCAGGTGAGCCCCCTTCGGTGGAACGGCGCCGTAGTACCGCAGGGAACCGTCCGCCTGCCTGATCGCCGGCCCGAATCGTACTTCGGCGGTGATCGGTTCCAACTGGAATACCTGGTCGCACGGTCCGGATTCGGCGAAATGTTCCACCTGTCGCCAGGTGGTGACCCCGGCGCCGTCCAGGACCGACAGGGCGGCCGGCTCCTCCCAGGGGACGACGGGGCCGCGACCGAGCGAGAAGCGTTGCGCGGCAGCACCATCGGAAATACCGATTTCCTCCTCGCCGACGACCTCGGCGTGCATCGTGCGGGCGGTCCCGCCCATGGTGAACGCTGACAGCGCTCGGACCGTCGGTGATTCGCTGTAGGTGCGTTGTTCCGGCTCCGGCTCCAGCAACCGGCACCGCAGCCAGCCCGCCCGGACCGCGGCGATGATCGATGGCTGGTGATCGGCGGGCACGTGCAGCACGACGTCCCCGGGCCGGTTCAGTCCGCCGGTCTCGTCCCTGTCCAGTTCGCACCCCACCCAGCCACCGGACGTCCATGCCTCCCAGATCAGCGGCGGGTTCCGCGGGTCGACCCCGACCCCGGACACCCGACAGTCCAGCCGCAGCACCACCGCGCAGGACGGAACCGCGTTCGTGAGTCCGACGAGCAACGCGTCACCGACTCGTGGGGCCGGCGAGAAGCAGGCGAATCCGGCGCCGCCGGCCAGCGCGGCGGTCTTCTCCACCGGCTCACCGCCTGAAGGAAAGCTCGCGGCCCGGGAAAACGCGCAGGGCACGATGGTCAGGTCTTCTGTGGTGGAGAAGACGATCGCCTCCTGGACATCGGTGCGGGGGGTGGCGATCTCGGTCGCAGCGCGGACGAGGACATCGTGCGGTCTGGGCGCCGACAGCCAGAACGTCGCGGTGCCCCGGGCCGCGCTGGGCGGCCGTCGCTGCACCCCGATCAGATCCAGGAACTTGACGTAGTTCCGCTCCGGGACCCGGTTCAACCGGTAGATCAACTGGTCGACCATCCCGGCGAACGCCTCGATGAGGGTTACCCCGGGATCGGACACGTTGTGGTCGGTCCATTCCGGACAACGCTGCTGTATCAGCCGTTTCGCTTCGTCGACCAGATCCTGGAATCCCCGGTCGTCGAGGTTGGGAGCGGTCAGACCCATCGGGATCACCTGATATCTCCGGGCCGCGGTCCGGAGCCTTCGTCGTCGGGGATGAGGTAGAACGGAAAGACGAGATTGCGAGGGTCGTTGAAGCCCCGGATTTGATAACCGACATCGATGTACAGCGTGCCCGGTTCGGTGTCGTCATAGCTGACCAATACATCGCCGACGTCTATCCGCGGTTCCCACTGCTCGAGGGACGACCGTACGTCAGCCGAGATTGCCCCGGCCGTCGCTGCATTTGCCGGCGCGAAAACATGCTCATGGACGCGGCAGCCGAATTCCGGCCGCATTGGGCGCTCTCCGGGTGCGGTGCCGAGAATGAGCCGGATGGATTCGGCGATCTCGCGCTCGCCGGTGACCAGTGCAATTCCCCCGGTCGCGTCGGTGGTCACCGGAAAGGCCCATCCGGCCCCGACGAAATCGGTAGCTTGCCGCCCCATCGCAGTCAACCGCCGATCAGTACTGTCGGGCAACCAAGGATGATCGGCGCGCCGCACGCGGACATGTCGCCCATCCTGGCGGCCGGGAGTCCGCCGATCAGCACCGTCGGGCACCCGGGCGGGATGATGGCCGACGGGGGATGGACGGCGGGCGGCGGAAAGGAACAGATGTGCGGGGTACCGACCGTGGCGGCCGGCATCCCGCCGATCAGGACGGTGGGGACGCCCGGCGGCCCGATCACCCCGGGGTGGCCTGTCGGGTCGCCGATTCTGGCTGCAGGAGGCATTGTCGGTCCCTCAGTTGATCTTGACCAGGGCTGCGGACACGGAACACATTGCGCCGCCGCTGATGTCGGCCTTGGCCGATCCCTCCAGCTTGGCGTTCACCCCACGCAACGACAGTTCGGTTCCGGCCTTCACACTGACCGCGCCGGCGGATCCCTCGATGCTGACCCCGTTCGTCGCCCGCAGGCTGATGTCGCCGCCCTTCAATTCGAGCTTCGCCGAGGCGGCGTCGATGACGATCCCTTTCGCGCCCTCGATCAGGACGGTGCCGTCGCTGTGCACGGTGACCGCGGTTCCCACCGAGTCCAGCACGAGTTTCAGCTTGTCGTCCCCAGTCGTCAGGGTGATCCCCTCGGTGCGGCCCGCGTCGTCGAAAAGGTCGATCCGGTGCCCCAGCCGGGAAACGGTCGACCGTCGGTTGACCCTGCCGCTGTTGGCATCGACGGCTCGGCCGCCCCCGTTGCTCGGCGTGTCGACGCCGTTGAACAGCCCACCGACGACGTAGGGCCGGCGGATGTCCTGCTGCTCGAAGACGACCAGCACCTCGTCGCCAACCTCCGGCACCACCATGGCGCCGCGGTCCTTACCGGCTCCGGGTTGCACGGTGCGGGCCCAGTCGCTGACATAGTCGGGCGAGAGCCAGGGGAGGGCAACCTTCACCCGCCCCGAGGACTGCGGGTCGTTGACGTCGGAGACCACCGCAACCACCGGACCGGCTCCCGGGCGGTTGCCGGTCCCGCTGGCCAGGCCGAGCAGGCTGCGTTCCTGCCGGCCGGTCACGGAGAAACTCGTCGTGTATCCGGTCACCGGTTCGTAGCGGTGCCGGGACGCCGAGATGGTGTATTTGCCGTCGAATGGCTCGCCGACGCTGGCAATCGAGATCGCAGTGCCGGCAGTAAGTTTCGGGTTGCCGCGGGCCACGCCCTCGAACTCGGCGAATGACCCGGCTATCTGCTCGGCGAGCGCGGCCGCGGCGGAGTCCACCTCGGCCTGGCTCCGGTAGGGGACAGCCGCTGATACGTGGACCGGGTCGCCGAATGCGTGGGCCAGGGCGGCGGGTGAGGTCCCGGTCAATTCGGCGCTGACGGTCCGCGCCGGTGAGGTCGCGACGAGCGCCCTCTTGGTGGCGACGTCCCAGCCCCGCACCTGCACCTCCTTGACCTGCTCGGCGGAGGTCACCACTGCTCGGAACCGCAACAGATCGGTTCCCTGCTGGAGCACCAGGGGATTGCCGGCCGGGTCGCCGGCCTTGTCCGGTGCCGTGGATGCCGTTGTCGGGGTGCAGAAGTCGATGGCACCGTCGGTCACCGCGACCTCCATGCCAGTTTCCCTGGCCAGGCCCTGCAGGAATTCCCAGTCGGTGACCCCGCCCTGGGTGAGGTGTTCGTAGACCGTCGACGTGCGGCTCGACCTGCCCACCCGCAGGCCCACTCTGGCGGCCACCTTGGCGACCACGTCCGACGCGGTGACCTGGAGATAGGTGTGGGTGCTCCGTCCGCGGAACAGTCGGTGGGACTGGTCATAGCCCCGGATGACGGTGAATGTTCCGGTGCTGTCGAATTCCGTCTCCAGCGCGGTCACTTCGCCGGTGATCAATGACTGGGGCCTTTGCTGGTCGGCAACCAGCACCGAGATCTTCGCCTTGGCACCGATTTTGGCCTGCGCCTTGGCCAGAATCAGCCGGTCGTGGTCCCGGAAACGCAATAGAAAGGAATCGGGCAGCAATCGGCTGTCATCGACCTGGGCGGACACGAGGAGACCGGCGATATCCTCGGACAGCGGCGAGCCGGCAATCTCGATGACGAACGAGGTGCTGGTCGACATCAGGACACCGCACCGAAGGGCGCGAACTCATCGGCATCGGGCAGCAGCAGGACGGTACCGGGCCGCAACCGGAGTGGGTCGTCGATGTTGTTGTACTCGGCGAGCCGGCGCCATCCGGTCGGGTCTCCGTATTCGTGGTAGGCCAGCGAGGCCAGCGTGTCTCCACTGACCACCCGGTGGATCCGTTGCGCGGCCAGGCTTCCCGACGTCGGATTCTGCTTCTTCGGGCCGCCGGGCATCTCCTCTATGGAGACGGCGCAGACCGCTCTGATCGGGGTTCCGTTCGGAGCGAAGAGGGTATATTTCGCGCTGACCGAGGTGACGAAACCGGGAAAGCTGGTGATCCGACCCCAGGTGAATACGACCAGCGGCGGGGTCGCCTTCTTTGCCAGGCTCAGCTTCGTCGGGACGCAGCAGGTGAACAGCTTCTCGACGGCCGTCACGACGCTGCCGTCATGGCTGCCGGTGGCGTCGAAGAACATCTCCAGGCTGAGTTTGCAGGGCCCGGCTCCCTTGAACTCCGGCGGCGCAGCAGATGGGGCTTTACGCGCGGGCTTCCGGTCCCAGTTCGCGGCCTTTGCAATGGTCATCTCTTTGGGATTGAACTGGAAAGTGATTGTGTTCAGCAGGGCCCCGGTCGTGCTGCCCACCTTCAACGGTTTGCCTTCGTAGATCTTCAACGTGGCCTGACCGACCTGTGGCCGGCTTGATTTGCCGGACGGCGCCGGCGCCGACGGAGCACCACCGGACCCGGCCGTCGTCAGGGCAATGGAAGCCGCCATCAGCCACCCGCCGCGGTGATGCCGTGGTGGGCAATCTCCAAGGTCTCGATGGCTACCTTCGGCGTGTCGTAATTGAGCGAAGGACCGGTCCACCGGACAGGCAGCACCCCGGACAGCGACCAGGAAGCCACGACCTTGTCGTCCCAGGACATGGCCGAGATGACACCGGTGGTCGGGGTGACGCCGTTCATCATTTTGGTGAACCAGGTGGTGAGCTTCGCGGAATCGGCGCCGACCGGCCGGGACAGTTTGATGTTCGAGAACTTGATCCTGGTCGGCAATTGCCAGATCATCGAATTGTTGCCGCCCTCCTCGCGCTGCTCCATGACCATCTCGATGCCCAGTCCCTCGCAGCTGTTGAAGACGCCGAGGTTGTTGTCGTCGATCTTGACGGCGAAGCAGACGCTGACAGCAGGGTCGTTGGTGTCCATCAGTTCTCGTTCCTCTCGGTCGTACTCATCAACGCAGGTCGGTGATCAGGCCGGCCCGCTCGCGGTCCATCCACAGTTCAGTTTTCAGGCGGGCGGAGAGCGGGTCGAACAGTCGGCGGGCCAGTTCGTCGAGGTCGGTCGGAAGCGGCGGTGCGCTGGGGCTGGGCGCGACGGCGGCGGAAAACGCCGTCGGAGGTACGGCCGGCGGCGTCGGCTCGGCCGCCGTGGCCGGCGGCGTCGGCTCGGCCGCCGTGGCCGGCTCGCCGAGGGTCTGGACCGTGGGTGTTCCGCCACCGGACATCGGGCTGTCCATTCGAGCGCTCTGGGCAGTTCGGTCGCTCGCGAACTGTTGGAGGGATAGCTCGCCGCCGCCGGGGGGGGCCGCCGTAGCTGTGACATGCGGGGAACCGGGATGCGTCTCGTGGGAGGACACGGTCGCCGGCCGGGAAATGGTCAGCACGGAACTGTGCGGTCCGGCTGTTCCGGGGTTGGCCACCGCTGACCGGGGCGACCCGGGATCGCCGGTGACCCGGCCGATTGGCCACGCCGCAGACTCATGCGGGATTCCCATCCCGTTCGGCAGGACCGTCCCCTGGGCCCTTTGGACGTCAAAATGCGGCTGTGACGCGGAGTTCCGCCGGATGAGCTTCGGGCTCTGCGGGCCTGTGGTTGGTCCACCGGCGACTGGATCAGCGCGCAGGAGGAGTCCCTCCGACAATTCAGTACCGACCGTCGGTGCCGACCGAACGGCCGGATGCGGCAGCAGGCCGAGATCCTGTATGGCCCGTTGAGCCGTGGCGACCACCGGTTGGGCCCGACCGGATCGCAAAGCAGTCGCGTCGACCAACGGGCCCGTACCCGCAAGAGAATCCTCAGTTGTCCGGGATCCGGCCGCCGGTTCGGCGCCGACCGCCCAAGGCGCATCGATGGTCGAGAACCCCTTGTTCAGCACGTCGAAATCGAGGGAACGCGTAGGCAATACGCCGGGTGACTCGAAGCCGCCGGGTGCCTCCGCTACCAGATCGGACGACTGCGCCGCCGGCCGCTCCGGGTCCCGCGAAATTACCCGACCGGCACTTTCGGTCAGTGTCTGCACGGCGGGCGGAGTGACGGACTCGGAGGAGATTGGCCGATCATCGCGGACGCCGACGATGGCGCGAACCGCGGTCGCTTGGCCGGGAGTCGTGGTACCCCCAGCCGTGTTACCCCCCGTGTTACCCCCGGCCGCGTTATCCAGAGCCGTGTTGCCGCCAGCGATGTTGCCGGGAGCCCTGTTGCCGGCAGCGATGTTGCCGGCGGTCCCGTTGCCGGGGAGAGGGCTCATCGGGGAGATCTGT
>JBBRDH010000147.1:0-13374 GCA_038204125.1 Mycobacteriales bacterium | reverse complement strand
GCCCGTCCTACCGGCCGCGCAAACGCCCAGGACGCCCCGACTCGACACCCACCACACCCGGCGGGTAGACCTAACCACACAGGACCCACCTGGGGAATTACGTGAACAACATCCCTGGGGAATTACGTGAACAGCGACACCATGGCACCGGAGGACAGCGGGATCGTCGATGCGCAAGCACGCAATCCTTGAGGTCCTGGCCACGCTGGCGACTCCCGCAACTTCGCCTCCCACATCATCGGCCAAGCCCTCTCCGGGCTGGGATCACCGGCACCATCTTCGCCAGGACGTCCGACAGCAGGGCGGTATGCCACCCGGAGGCGAACGGACTTCGGGACAAACTACATAGAGCGGACACATGTCTTGACCCCTGGGTCGGCAGAGCCACCGGCCGCTCGCCCTAGTGAGGTGTTGTGCGGAGGCACCTCGGGACTACTCCGTGTTGAGGTTCTCTGGAGGGGGGTCAGCGGCTCGCTGACCCCCCTCCCTGCTCGCGCTAGGCGCAGGCCTGTCGGGGCCCACCGGCGACGTTCCCGCCAGTGAAGCCGAGGAAGTTTGAGGGTGCCATCGTGTTGCCGGGGCGCCAGCCGCGGTTGTAGCAGGCGTAGTTGTGCTCCGAGTACAGCTGGAAGTGCAGGTGAGCACCCATCCAGCAGGCGTTGTTGCGGTAAGAGCCCACCGTTCCGACGGTGGTGCCCCACCGGGAGATTGCCGTCCCGGGAGTTAATCCCGAAACCGGGTTGATGTGTGCGTATGTTGCGGAACCGATTTTGGTGCTGCCGGTGTAGATGGCTACTGTGACCGCCCATCCGCCGTCTGCGGGCAATCCTGACGCGCAGGCCGGGGCGATGCGGTCTACGACCGTCCGGACCGGGAGGGACGCCACCTGCGGTGCTGCGTAGACGGTTGCCGCTGTCCCGGCCGGGGCGCCAAGGTCGACGGCCCAGTCTCCCGCGGGTGCTGCTGCAGTGCTGAGCCAGTGATGAACATTGGGCAGCGAGCAGGACGAGGGGAACGTGGCACCCCCGCAGTCCGATGTGATCGGCACCCAGGTCCCTTGGAACGGAGCACCGACCCATACCCGCGTGTCGGTTGTGGTCGGCGGTGCCGGTGGTGGGGGCGGCTGCGAGACGCTGCCGCATTGCGGTTCACCGGCGGGTGGCTGGTTGGCGGCGTTGGGGGTGGAGAGGTAGCGGTCCGCAGCGTAGAACTGGCGGCCGGCATAATTGATCAGCCACCACAAGCGATTGGAATACGGGCCGACTGAGTCACCCCAAGTCCAGCACACGGTGGTCACAGCAGCGCCTTCTGGCGCGCCGTATCCGTTGGTGGCCCCCAGCTGCGGGGCCGACCGTGAAGAGATCCCCTGACCGCCGGTGTTGACCACAGTGACGGCTAGAGCTGCCGAGGCCGGTGCGGCGGCGGCCAGCAGCGTCGAGGCCACCACCGCAATCACCACGGCCAGGGCAGGGGACAGCTTCGCCACTCGGGGGAAGAGATACCTCGAGCTTTGCCCTCGCCGTCTAACTACGGGGAACGAGATTGCCACTGCGATCAGCTCCTTTGTTCAGTGGTTCGCAGCACCTGGCCGAGCGGGGTTACCCGGTGGAGCGCGATGGGACTACCCTCACATAGAAGATGCGGAATTTCAAGACTCGAGTTCGAAATTTGGAGTTGGGAGTTTTATGGGAGTGCTTGGTCGACCTAGATCCATGCCCGACAGTGACCTGAAGCGCCGCATGTTCGACGCGGCTGCTGAGTTACTGGAGCAGGCCGGCGGGTTCAGCTTGAGCTTGGAACATCTGAATCTGGAGACCGTGATGAGGCGCGCCGACGTTTCTCGCAGCGCCGTTTACCGGCTCTGGCCAACCAAGGACGCTTTCAACGTCGACCTGCTAGAGGAACTGGCTGCGCCGAACTGGATGGGCGCAGCAGCGCTGGATGAGGCGACTCCCCGCCTGGCCGCGGCCATCGTCATGTCCGATCCGCAGGCTCTGCTCACCGCCAGCGGACGGCGCACGGCACTTCTCGAAGCTGTACGCCAAGCGGCCTGGCAGAACTTCGACGCCATCATCACTAAGCCGGCCTGGCGATTCTTCGTGGTGCTGGCTCTGACCCTGCCGTCGCTACCCGAAGGCGAGCATCGCAACCGCTTAGCTCACCGACTGCGCGAATCCGACAGGCACTTCACCGAACGGATGGCTCACTTCTATCGCGACATGCTGCCTCAGCTTGGGTTACGACCTAAGCCGCCGTTCACCGATAGCAACGTGTACGACATCCTCGCCAAGGTCGGGGGTGCACTTGTCGAAGGACTAGCTCTTCACCACGGTATGGACCCAGACTTGGCCAATCAACGCTTCTCCGGTCCCGGCGGAGATTGGTCTCCCCCCGCCATCGGATTCCTAGCGATAGCCGACGCGCTGTTGGAGCCCGACCCCCACTTCAGAGCCAGCCCGGCGGATAGGGACGCTCTGGGCCCCTCGGAAATGGTTCGCGTTCCGCTGGCGGACGCCGTCTTGCGTGACGTGCTCGGGCAATGGTCGCGAGAACTCCGGCTGGAACCGGCTGAGGTCCGCGGTGTGGATGCCGGCCAGCAGCGTGGTGCCCGGCGCAGGTCCGGCGCTTTTCAACTTTCCGGCCTTAAAGAGATCGGAGTGCATCCGCGTGGCACGTGGCGGATCGAAGACAGCGGACATGGACGAGGCCAATGCCTAATAGTCCGGGTTGTTGCGCTCGACGCAGGCCCGACCGACAATCCCGCGCAGCTTGAGGCGGCAGTCGGGGAGGAACCTTTGACATGGTGTCAGTTCATGAAGGATGAGCAAAACGATCTCCTTGCCCGCGTCCCGCTTTCGAGTGCGCATAAGGCGTCGGTGGTCCTGCACTTACGAAAGCTGGACAGCCCGCCAGCACTGTCACGGTAATGACCGGTCCGGAGCAGCGCCCGGTACGTGAGGCAGGGTCGGAATGAGACCCGTGGTCGGTGGAAACGGCGGAGTCCCTCCTTCTCGAAGGACGTGGACATCATGATCCGGACGAGTGGAGCGCGGCGCTCCTGCGTGCTGCGCAGCGCACTCGCGCCTGTCTGCCGGGGAGTGCCTACTGCGGATGTTTTCCCCGACGGTCGTCCTAGGGGCCTGCCACGGATACGGCTCCTCGGGTGCACCACCGGACGCCGCTCATGAGGGACCGATCAGGCTACTTACCGTCATTTCCGCGCGCGGAACGACATGGACAGTCGGTGGGCACCAACAGATTAACGACGCCACATCAGCGTGGATCTTGAGTCGGACTTACGAAGCGCTCGCTGCCGGCGCGGCGCTGCACGATGCGCTTCAATCCGCACAGTTGGCTTTCCTAGAGCATGCCGAAGCCGTCGAGACGGGACTGCCGCAGCGGCTGAACGGCCTTCTAGCCGCAACTGCAGACAACCCTGATCTGTCAGCGCCTTGGCAACTGGGCACTCACAATTGTCGGACCTCCTCGCTTGGGATGACCGATACCGCGCCGCCGCTTCCCTCAACTTCGCGGGCCGGGGTGAGGTTTCAGCGTCGATCAACCACGGGTCTCAACGATTACCAAGACCCACACCCCCGACGCCGACGCACGACCGATCTTCACACTCACGCGAAATTCATGGTGAGTTTGGTTCGGGTCGTCATGGGGAGCATGTCAAGGTGACGGTGAAACCGCGGCAGTACACCGGCACGGCGAGACGTATCGAGAACGCGCAGGTCGCGGTGTACCTGGGCAGCGAGGTCGTAGACGCACGCGCGCGCGGCTCACCGTCCGGCGCTGCTGCGCTGGCGGGTGGTGCCGCGGTTGGCGGCCGCGGCGGACCGTGCCGGGCGCCGCGCTGATGTGGTGGCGGTGGCGGCTTCGGCGGCGGGAGTTCCGAAGGCGAGGTCGTTGATGATGGCTGCTTCGTTGACGTCGGGCTCGAAATGTTCCTCGGCGAGATGCTCGGCGCGGGCGGCGCGGAACTCGTGACTGTCGTACAGCTGCCGGGTACACAGTTCATCGACATCATCGCCGGATTCCTCGAGCCGGTCAGCGGCTGTGAGGTCGGTCGGGGCCTGCGCTATGCGACTTGCTGTCGCGCTGTCGCGCCCGTCGCGGGCGTTGTGGAAGGCTGCCCCGGCGTCTTCGGTCACAACGTGGGCCAGCTCACTGAGCAGTGCCGAGCGGAACGCGGCGGGATTTCGGTCGGCGCCGATGGGCGCCTGTGCGAACGCGGCGGCAGCTCGTTCTTCGGCCAATTCCAGTTGGGCGTCGGTGGCCTCCATCGCGGCCCACGCACGGTAGTACCGGTCGTCGAACGGTTCGGTTCGGGCGCCGGGCGCGTGATGCCGCGCTCGGTCGACCTTCCAGTCGCCCAGGATCCGCGCCTGGGTTTCCACGGCACCCTCGACGTCCCAGCCGCTAGCCGGGTCTTGAGTCAGCGCCTCCATGAGCTGAGTGCGTTCCCACTCGTGCGGGGTGCTGCTGTCCCACACTCCGTCCCGGATGGCTTGCTCGTCGAGCACCCCGCTGCCAGCGTCGACCTGAGTACGGACGCCCTCGATGGCGCGTCGGTGGACCAGGTCATGCTGGACGGACCGTTCGGCAATCCGCTGCGCTATCGCGGCTCGGTCGGCGCTGCGTCTGCCCAGCAGCTCGAGCCATCGCTGCACGCCGGTGAGCATCGCCCGGTGACCGCCTTCCAGTATTTCGGCGATGCCGTCTGACTCGGGATGGGTCATGGGTGATGCACTCCTACCGGTTGGGTTGAGTGGGATCCAAACGGCCCACCCAATCCCCACGGCTGGTATCGGTCGTTGGGCGGCCACCGTCGGCCGGTTTGGTCCCAGGCGGCGCGGCCAAGGCGATGGGCGGCAGAGCATGACCGATGCCCAGGCCCGCAAGAGCTGCTTCGGCTTGGGCGATGGTCGGCGCCTGTTGGTAGGCGGTCATCAGTTGCTCCGGGATCGGGGGCAACGCAGCGATCAGCTGCTTCAGCTCATCGCGCACCGCGGCGCCGATCGCCTCCGCGATGCGGGTCTGCCGATGAGCGATCGCCGCCTGTCGCAGCACGAACAACGTGTTGACCAGTTGGCGTAGGAAGATGGCTTGCCCGACCTTGCCGGCGCCGCTCGTGGCGAACTGCTCGACCAGCAGTGCAGCGCTGGTCATGCCGGTGCCCCTCCCGACGTTGCGGCCGGTGATGGCCCAGCGATGGAGCTGGCCGAGTTGCCGGCTAGCGTGGGCGGCCGCGTCCAGCGGCCGGGCCGTCTCCCGTTCACCGCTGCGCTGCGCCGCGCGTGCCCACGCAGAGAACACGCCCGCTGTGTCCTGCGCGACGTGGCTCCAGGTCTCCATGTCGCCGGGTTCGATCTGCCGAAGCCGCAGCACCATCCCGGCCAACTGCCGATTGATTCGGTCGACGTCGGCGTCGGCGGCCGCCTTCGGGCCGGTAAGGGCCGGGTTCGGCCCGGTGCGTTGCCAGGCCATGATCGCCGATGCCCGCTCCGCTTCGGTCGGCTCCGGCCACCGCAGCCGAAGCCGCGGAAGCGTGAGGTCACGGGACAGCCGGCCGCCGCCGAACCAACGTTGATCCTCACCGACCGAGGCGATCTTGTACCCGGTCACCTCGGTGGTGCCGCCGGCCGCGTAGTACGGCGCGACTCGGACCCCACCGGCGCGCAGCGCGTCGATGAACTCCGCCTCGCTGGCGGCGGCGACGGCGGCGGCGCGGACAGCCCGTTCCAACGTCAACCTCGCCGGCTCGGTCCCGGTCCGGTCCTGTCGGTTCAATTCCGCCGGGGTCAGCCCGGTCGAGCCCAACCCCAGCTGCGGGCCGGCCACCGCGGTCAGACCCAGCTCCGTCTCCAACTCGCGGCACGCCTGCTGCGCTCGGGCGAAGTCGTTGTGGGTGTCGACGTAGGTACCGTCTTCCCGGACCATCGACACCACCACATGGATGTGGTCGTTCCCGGCCTTCGACAGGCCGTGATGGATGGCCACCCATGGCATCGGCGACCGCCCGGACACCGACTCCGGCCACCCCAACTTGTCCACGAAGCGGCCGGCGATGGTGTGCCACTGCTCCTGGCTCAGCGGCCCATCCTCGGCCTTCACCGAAAGCGAGCAGTGCCACACCGGGCCGGCCTTCGGTGCCCGGTCGGCGATCCGCGTCGCCAACGCCAACTCGTCGGCCAACTGCCGGGCGTCGACCTGGCTCAGCACCCCCGTCGGCGCCCACGCCGTCACCGCATCGTCGGCGCCGACCAGATGCGGGTCGCGGTGCTCGTTCGCCCGGCCCGGCCCCACCAGATACCGCAACAACCCGCGGAAGTCACGGCCGCGGGTGATATTCGGAATCACCCGACCACTACCCCCACCGCCCGCCACCTGCCGGTCACCGGCGCATCAGCTCTTCGACGGCACTGCGGATCCGCTCCCCCAGCCGTCGCAGCATCTCCAACTCGGCGGCCGACTGCGCCGCCGGCACCGACCCGCCGGAATTCGCCGCCTTCGCCAACTGGTTGATGTTGTTCGCCGCGTTGGCCAACAACCGCCGCACCCCGACCAACTCGGTCAGCAACGCTCTCCGCTCGGTAATCGTCTCCCCCGCCGACCCAGCCTGCGCCGACTCCATCAGAAACCGCGGGATCGACAAACCCTGCTGCGCCGCCTGACCAGCCATCAACGCGTATTCCTCCTGGTTCATCCGCACGTACACCCTCAGCGGCCGCCGGCCGATCGGCTCCGACGTCGTTGCCGCCGGCACCGCTGCCCGCGGCCGCCGGGAACCTCTCATCGGCTCGCTCACCAATCCCGCCCTTCCTTTCCCCAGCCCAGCGCAGCTACTCCCGCCCAACAGCGGGAGGAAAACAGCCCAGGCACGCGCCGATCCGTCCATCGGATCGAGAGTGGGACCTCGGGGGCGGCCCCAGCCTATAGCTTGCTCCGCATCTTCCTGAATGGGTAACAACGGCCAGATCGCCGGGATGTCGACTTCCATATTGCTGCCGAGCATCCGATGCGCAGCAGCGGTCGACCTATAAATTTTTCGCCCGGGACTTGGCCGCTATGGATCGCCTCGGGCCCATGGTCAAGGCAGCTGCCATTTATCGACGAGGCGCGAAAGGCCACTGACCACTAACCGTCAGCTACGGCGACAGGGCCAGTGCCTCACAACCCGTGCGCGCCCCGGCCGGCCGCGGTCGACGTGCCGAACGGATTCACCAACCGTCGCGGCTACCGCCGCGCCTAACGCCTCACAAGGGAAGGAAATTAATGATTACCAGCGCCTCCGGTGACCCGGCCCGGCCGCTCGAGCAACCGCTAGACCTGATGCAGATCCTGGGCGCGCAACAGGACACCATCGACCGTCTCGTCGCGTTCCAAACCGACGCGACCGACGAGATCACCCAGCTACGTCGAGAAAACAGCGACCTCAAGGACCGGTTCGGTGCGCTGGAGCGGCGCATCGACCGCGGCGCGTGATGGCCGTCCATCAGCCCTCCCCCGCCGAACTGGAACGCCGTCGCGCCACCGCCGCCCGCAAGCTCGCTGCATCCGTCGACCGCATCACTCACGGCGTGATGGCCATGAAGACGGGACAAGACTGGAACGACTTCCTGCACTTCGCGGCCCGTTTCCGCCACTTCTCGTTCAACAACGTGCTGCTGGTTCGGCTGCAAAGCCCGGACGCCTCCTACGTCGCGTCCTACGACATCTGGGCCACGCTGGGCCGGCAAGTTCGGCGCGGCGAAACCGGGATCGCAGTGATCGCCGCGGACCTGATCCACGGCAATCACGCAACCACCACCCGGATCATGCAGCCACGCACCGCCACCGTGTTCGACATCAGCCAGGTCGACCCCATCAGGCTGGGCCGGCCAGCAGCCGATGTGCTGGCACCCCCTGTGCTCGCCGGCCCCCGAATGCTGCCGGAGCTGCGCGAGAACCTCGAACGGCAACTGATCGCTCGCGAATACACCGTCATCGCCGCCGACCTGGCTGACGACCATCACACCGCGAGCGACCACACACAGAAACAAGACATCGTGTCCGGTGGCGGCGCCGCGCTGCGCGCCGTCGCCGCGCTCGCCGATCAACTTGCTCAGGCGGTCCTTCATGACGACCGCGCGGGCGTTCCGCCGACCGGTGAGACGGTCAGGCAGGTGCAAGCCGCGTCCGCAGCGCGGATGGTGCTCGCCGCCCACGGCGTGGACACCGGTGGTCTGCCACCACTTGCCGGTCCCGCGGATTGGGCCGGCTCAATCGCCGGAGGTGACGTCGAGGCATACGTCTCCCTCGTCCGCGACGTCGGCAACCATGCCATCCTCGCCGCCCGCACCATCCTCGACCGAATCGAACCCGCCCCCACCACCACCGTCGACCAGGTCCGCCAGCTGCGAGGCAGAGCCGAAAAGACCTCCGCGGCGGCCGCCGCCATGCCCCCGATGTCCGGACAACCCCGCACACCGCAGCCGCGTGAGCCGACCACCACGGCTCCGCGGACGGAGACTGTCGAACGGCTTGCCGCGGTGACCGCGGCGACGCTGTCCTACTTCCTGGACTTCGGCCGCGCCGACATCGCCCGCAGCTACCTCGCCGGCCGGGGCGTCACCCTCCCCGACGGGTACACCGCCGGCTACGCCCCGGTCGGCGGCGGCCTGGTGCAATGGCTCAAGGAACATGGCTTCGACGAGCACCTACAAGTGGCGGCCGGCGTCGCCCGAGTCGCCAACAATGAGCGCGTCGTCGATGTGTTCCGCGACCGGATCGTCTTTCCCGTCCGAGACGGCCCAGTCGTGGCCGGGTTCACCGGCCGGGCGACCCGCGACAGCAACTTCAAGTACCTCAACACCCCGGCGGTCGAGCTGTTTCAGAAGAGCCGGCTGCTGTACGGGCTGACCGAAGGAGCTCAGCGGCTCCGCGGCGGAGCCCTCCCAGTGCTGGTCGAGGGCCCGATCGACGCGCTCGCCATCGCCCAGTACCCGTCCCAGTTCATACCCGTCGCCGCGATGGGCACCGCCTTCACCGACCGCCACGTTCTGACCGTCGCCGCCGCCGTATCCGACAAGCGGATCATCATCGCGCTCGACGACGACACCGCCGGTCGCAACGCCGCCGTCGCGGCCGGCGAGAAGCTTGCTGCTGCCGGCTGGCAGATCCGGATACCTCGCTCGGGCATTGGACTTGATCCCGCCGACATCGCCGCCGCACGCGGCGCCAAGGTCATCGACTGGCTCGACCCGCTGCAGTGCCGACCACTGATCTACCTCGCCGTCGAACAGAAGGTCCGCAGCGCCGGCCCCTTGGAATGGATCGAACAGAAGGTCCAAGCCGCGCGAGCCACCTGGGCCTACCTCGAGCAGGCCTTTCCCACCGACCCTGCCCGCCACCACGCGATCGAGCTCGCCGCGGACCTGTGCGGAGTGACGCGCCCGGCGCCGCTGGATCCGCCGCCGCAGCAACGCTCCCCTACCCGTGACCTAGCAGCGGCTCGACGGATCGCCAGCGACGTCAGTTCCGCCGCCGGCAACAGCCGCTGATCACCTCGTGACCCGGCAAACCGGAGTCGATTCACTTACCGGGTGCCGCGGCGTGCTCGCTGAAGTGAAGTCCGGACCACCCTGGTCCGTCGCTCCCGCGATACACCAAAGGTCTGTACTTCCGGTGCCCGCGGCGGGAGTCAGACGCCGCGGTAGCCATCCGCCGAGCGGTGCAACTGGACGTACAGGTCATCACACAACTCGCCGACAGCGTGTTGAAGGAGATCGAGGCGTCCATTGAGGGTGATGTGGCCGGGGTGCTCCGTTCCGGCGGGTCGACGACGCTCCACCGCACACCGCCAGCCGGCAGCATCGTCCGCAGTTGCCCGGCGAACACCGCGAGAGCCTCGGGGATTGTTCCGGCTGTGCCGGTGGTGGTGTTGCTGGTGACCACGTACATGTCTCTGGCGTCCTCTTGCTCGGCTCAGGTGTGCGCCGGTTCGGCGCCGGTCGGTTCGACGATGCAGCCGACCGTCGATGGCGGTCCATTTCGTCACCGCATATGTGCACAACTTCGGTGATCCAGTGATTTGTGGACAACTGCCGTAGACCCCGAGCCTTGGTGCCGCCGGCCCCCTGGGAGGACCGACGGCACCGAGTTCGTCAGTGGCTCCGCGGCCCCCGACCGGCGCCAAGGAGGATCGCGGGCGCAATGCGGGCGACGTACCGCCAGGTGGTGATCATCGAGTCGGCGGCCGCCCAGTCCTGCACGATCCAGGTCACCGCTCCGACCCGGATGTGCGGACCGCGCCGTCGAGTCGTAGCGGGCGTCGATCTTGTCGACGCCGTTCGCCCGAACCGTCAGGCTGGGCCCGGTGCTGACCGCTTCCTTCGATATGGCGCCGGGCAACTCGGCGGGCAGGTAGCGGTAGACCCACTGGTGTTCCGCCGCGATCCAGGCGTTGGCGAACTGCATCACCCCGGCCAGGTCGAGCATGGTGACCATTACCTGCGACCCGAAGCAGGCGGTGATGTGGCTGCCCGCAGCGCGGTTGCCGCCGTGACTGACCACGTCGCCGATCTGGTGACCGGCGATCCGGATGGACGCGACGATGTTCTGTCGGTAGTGCAAGCTGCTCATGACTTCTCGCCCTTCTGCCCGCAGCTCGTTCGGCTGAGGCGTGGGGGCAGGGCGGGGGTGCGGGTGGCCAGTCAAGGGCGAAGAGCGGGGACGGCGCGCTGGTCCGGGTGGTGTCGACCCCGGGGTCCCCTCCGGGGTGGGGTCGGCCCAGGCGGATCGGCGCGGCGGCACCGCGTCCCTTGACGGGCCGGGGCCCCACCCCCGCACACTGGCCACCACTCAGTCGGACACCCCCAAGGCGACCACCGGCTACCCGGCCGAGCGTCCACCCTGAATTCGGCAGAGGAACCGACTCGTTCGGCGCAGGCTCGCAGAGTTGCTGGACAGCGCTGGCACCGTGTGCCGTTCGAGCGCTGAGGCGAAGCCGGTACCGTGGGTTCGCCAGCTGGAGTTTGCCGAAAACGGCCCAAGACTGTGACGGGCAGCTGACCACACCGAGCAGCGCCGGCCGTCCAAAGATCAGGCCTCACAAATCGTCAAACCGGGTCGGCGTCGTCCCAGTCGATGAACAGCCACCGATCTCCGTCGCGGACTAGGTTCCACTGACCCTGGTCGTGATGCAGACCAGGCCTTTCGCTCGCTCTGCTAGAAAGCAGATAGTTTTCTAGCATACTGAGCGGGTGGACAGCCCTTATGCACCCGGCGCCGGACTCATGCCGCCCCTGCTCGCCGGCCGGGAAACCGTACGAGCACGCGCGCTCGAACTCCTCGTCCGCACCGAACAGTTCCACGCCCCGGGCCGCTCACCGCTGATCCTCACCGGAGTCCGCGGCCTGGGCAAGACGGTCAGCCTGCGGGCGATCGCCAACGAAGCCAGCCAGCGCAAATTTATCGTCGCCGCTGTCACCGCCACCCGACACACCACCCTGATCGACCAGATCGCATCGACCATCGCCGAGAGGATCGCCGCAACCAAAGGAATGCGGGCCGACCGCCGCTGGCACCGCTGGACCGAACGGCTAGGCAAGATGAACATCGAGGTGACCGTCGCTGGAGTGGTCAAACTCGGCCGCACCACGCCGCCCGGCCTGCTTCAAGACGGTCGCGGCGATCTGCTCGTCGGCATCCTTGCGGACAGCGCCGACCTGGTCCGCGGTCACGACCATCCCGGCCTGTGCCTGACTGTGGACGAGATCCAGGACGCCGCAGAAGCCGACCTGGCCCAGCTCACCACCGCAGCGCAGCAACTCGTCGACGCACCCTTGATCCTCATTGGCGCCGGGCTCCCCCAGACCCCCGAACGGCTGATGGCGGCCGGGTCATTCGCCGAACGGTTCCAGTACCACCAGCTCGACCCGCTAACTCCACCCGAGGCCGCTGCCGCGCTGCTGATCCCAGCCCAGCTCGCCGGCGTGTACTGGGAGCAACCCGCCGCCGACTTGGTCCTGAATCAGTCCCAAGGTTCCCCCTACCTCATCCAGATGTACGGCGACGCAGCATGGCGACACGCCGTGCCCCCAGCAGGCGGCCGCATCAGCTACCTGCACGCGCAAGCCGGCCTGGCGACCGCCCGCCATGAACTGCACACCGGACTGTTCCGGGGCCGTTGGAACCGCGCTACCCCCGCCGAACGCGACTTCATGACCGCCATGGCGGCCGCAACGCAAGCCGATGGAACCACCCCGATCGCCGCGATCGCGACCGCGCTCGGGAAACCCCAAAACCAGATCAGCTACCTCCGTAGCCGGCTGCTCGACAAAGGGCTGATCACCTCGCCGTATCGCGGTCAGCTCGCGTTTACCATAGTCGGCTTCGACCAGTTCGTCACCGACCAATCAACCTGACAACCCGCCCCCAGCAACCACTTTCTGAACCGGGACCATTTCGGACTTCGACTACATTGCGTCTTCGGCGCTTGCCCGAGCGCGTTACTCAATGCCTTGGATGGTCGGAAGACCGCCGGCGTCTCTGAGTGCTGCACGCAGTTGAACATGGGCGTTGATGAGCCACTCGATCATCTCGGGCCATTGGTCCACTTCCGTGACGGTAGCGAAATCAGACTCGATACCGATCCTGGTGGCCTTGCGGCCGTCCATCTGATCCCATACCGCCGGCCGGCCGAGAGCGGTCTCGAACCGCTCTCGGTCTTGTTGCAAGACTTGGAATCGGCTCAGGTTGACAGCCTCGTTGGACGCACCGAAATAGATCCACGCGCTCAGCCCGCGGCGGGTGAACGTCGACCCCAACACAGCACCCGAGCCGAGCGATACGTCGTACCACGAGCTTGAGGTAGAGGATCGCGCCCGGCTCCAGGTCGGGTGATCGGTCTGGATCTTTGTCTGGAACTGCTCCCAGAAGTCCCAATATTGCCGCCGCCTCTCAGAACTCTCAGCCGAGGCCGTCGATGCCTTGACTTGCTTGCCCCAATCGTTGGGCTGTGCCACCAGCTTGAAGGCCGGCGCTGGTAGCGAGGCGCCGATCCGAACGACCTGGATCTCCACGCCGAAAAACCGGGTGTTCTCGTCAGTGCGTTCGTTGAGCCAGTCGATAGCTGCTCGATGCTCGGATCTGAATCCGGTTGTAATCCAGACGATCGTGGTCGGATTGGTGCCCGCCGCATACGTGAGGATCTGGCCCAGATGCGTGTGATCCGACATCTCCAGCTGGTTCTCGACGATCACCGCCTGGCCGGTCGCCTCGTCGCGGCCAAGGAGATCGAGCGAGAAGCCGCCGACGGGATGCTCGGCGCGTTCGAGGACCAGGTCCATACCGAGAAGATCTGACAGGACGTCGACGTTGTCCAAG
>JBBRDH010000146.1:0-13471 GCA_038204125.1 Mycobacteriales bacterium | reverse complement strand
CTGCGCCGGGAACACCCCGACATCGGCGTGGCGATCCAGGCGATGCTGCTGCGGACACCCAAGGACCTGCTGGAGCTGACCGGGCCGACCTCACGGGTCAGGCTGGTCAAGGGCGCCTACGACGAACCGGCCGGGGTGGCGTTCACCGAGCCCGCCCAGATCGACCGGGCGTACGTGCGGGCGCTCAAGGTGCTGATGGAGGGCCGGGGCTATCCGATGATCGGCTCCCACGACCCGCGGATCATCGCGATCGCCGGCAAGCTGGCCGCCGACGCGGGCCGCGCGCCGAGCACCTACGAGCACCAGATGCTCTACGGCATCCGGCCGGATGAGCAGCGCCGGCTCGTTGCCGAGGGCAATACTGTTCGGGTCTACGTCCCCTACGGCCACGACTGGTACGGCTACCTGACGCGCAGGCTCGCCGAGCGGCCGGCAAACCTGCTGTTCTTCGTGCGGGCCATGCTCAGCCGCAACTGAAGCCAGTGTCGCCCTGGAAATGACCGAGCCTTTCAACAGGAGTCGAAGATGGACGCCGTCACCCACCCGCCCGCCCCGATCAACGAGACGGTGCTGGACTACGCGCCCGGCAGCGCCGAGCGGGCGAGGCTGAGCGAGGCGCTGAATGCCTTCAGCCCGGTCGAACTCGGCGCTGTGATCGGTGGCCGGCGCAGGCGGCCCCGCGGTGAGAGTTTCTCGGTGCGCGCGCCCTACGACCACGACCGGGTTCTCGCGACTTCGGCGAACTCGACCCAGGCCGACGCCGCCGACGCTGTCGAGGCCGCGATGGAAGCCGCGCCGGCGTGGCAGCGGATGGATTTCGACGACCGGGCGGCCATCCTGCTCCGCGCCGCCGACCTGCTGGCCGGGCCGTGGCGGGCCCGGATCAACGCGGCGACCATGCTCGGCCAGGCGAAAACCGCGTATCAGGCGGAGATTGACGCGGCCTGTGAGCTGGCCGACTTCTGGCGGTTCAACGTCCATTTCGCCCGGCAGATCCTCGGCGACCAGCCGATCGCCAACGCGAGGGGCATCTGGAACCGGACCGACCACCGGCCGCTGGAGGGCTTCGTCTACGCGGTGACGCCGTTCAACTTCACCGCAATCGCCGGCAACCTGCCGACCGCGCCCGCTCTGATGGGCAACGTGGTGGTCTGGAAGCCGTCCACCACCCAGCAACTGGCCGCGTCGCTGACGATGGAGCTGCTGATCGAGGCCGGCCTGCCGGACGGCGTGATCAACATGCTGCCCGGGCACGGCCCTGAGATCTCCGAGGTGTTGCTGGCCGATGAGAACCTGGCCGGGATCCACTTCACCGGGTCGACCGCGGTCTTCCAGAGCCTGTGGAAAGCCATCGGCGACAACATCTCCGGCTACCGGAGCTACCCGCGGATCGTCGGGGAGACCGGCGGCAAGGACTTCATCGTCGCGCACGCCTCCGCCGACGTCGACGTGCTGCGGACCGCGATGGTCCGGGGGGCTTTCGAATACTCTGGGCAGAAATGCTCCGCCGCGTCCAGGTCCTATGTGCCCGCCTCGCTCTGGCCGGCGCTGCGCGACCAACTCGTCGCCGACACCGAGGCGCTGAGCTTCGGCAGCGTCGAGGACTTCACGAACTTCGGCTCGGCGGTGATCGACGCCAAGTCCTTCGGACGGCTGAAGCAGGCGCTGGACCGGGCCCAGGCCAGCGACACCATCGAGGTGCTGGCCGGCGGGACCTGCGACGACTCGGTCGGGTACTTCGTCCGGCCCACCCTGCTGCTCGGCACCGACCCGGCCGACGAGATCTTCTGCAACGAGTACTTCGGGCCGATCCTGTCCATCCACGTCTACCAGGACGCCGAGTTCGACGCCGTCCTGAAGCAGGTGGACAAGGCCTCGCCGTATGCGCTGACCGGGTCGATCATCGCCCGCGACCGGGCGGCGGTCGCCCAGGCCTCTGCGGCGCTTCGGTTCACCGCCGGCAACTTCTACATCAACGACAAGCCGACCGGGGCGGTCGTCGGCCAGCAGCCGTTCGGCGGGGCCAGGGCCTCCGGCACCAACGACAAGGCCGGCTCGGCGGCGAACCTGATGCGCTGGACGTCGCCCCGCTCGATCAAGGAGACGTTCGTCGCGCCCGTGTCGGTGCCGTACCCCCACCAGGGCTGACCGGCGCGGCCAGGATCGCGTCGATCTCGGCCAGATCTGCCTCGGCGGGCCTCCACGCCATGGCCGCGGCCGCATTGGCTCGAACCTGCTCGGGCGAGGTGGCGCCGGCGATCACCGAGCTGACCTGCGGGTGGGAGAGCAGCCAGCCGAATGCCACCTGCAGCATGGTCAGGTCGAGGTCGGCGGCGAACTGCGCCAGTGCCTCGATGACGTCCCAGGGAACGGTCGCGAGCAGCGCGGGTTTCAGGTCGGTCAACCGGGTGCCGGCCGGCGCGTCGTCCCGGCGGTACTTGCCGGTCAGCAGCCCGTTGGCGAGCGGGAAGAACGGCAGCACACCCACCCCGAAATGGGCCGCGGCCGGGAGCAGTTCGCGCTCGACATCCCGCTCCAGCAGGGAGTACTCGTTCTGCGCGGAGATGAACGGCGTCCGGCCGAGGTCCCTGGCCACCCAGGCCGCATCCGCCAGCTGCCAGCCGGCAAAGTTCGAATGACCCAGATAACGCACCTTCCCCGCCGTCACCAACTCATCCAGTGCGGCAATCGTTTCGGCGATCGGCGTGGCCGGGTCCGGGACGTGCAGTTGATAGAGGTCGATCCAGTCGGTGTCCAGCCGCCGCAGGGAGGCCTCGACGGCCTGCCTGATGTACCGGCGGGACCCCCTGGCGCCGAAATCCGGGCCATTGACCCCTTTTGCGTCCATGCCGAATTTGGTGGCGACAATGACCTGATCTCGCCGGGATCCAAGGGCTGCGCCGAGTATCTTCTCACTCACCCCCGGAGTGGCGCCGTAGATGTCCGCCACATCGAACAGGGTGATGCCCGCGTCGAGCGCGGCGTCGACAACCTTGCGGCTGCCGGCGAGATCGGCAGTGGCAGTACCGGTTCGGCCGAGATTGTTGCAGCCGAGCCCGGCGGTGGACACGGAAAGACCGGAGGAGCCCAGTCGTCGGGAAGTCAGTACGGACATGGTTCCAGCGTACGATTCCACGACACAACGGCTCAGCCCGCGGTATTTCCGGGGGGTAGCAGGACAAGGAGTACCTATGGCCGACGGCCGTATCGCAGTGATCGGTAGTGGCTATGTGGGCCTCACCTCGGGGGCGTGCCTGGCGAGCCTCGGCCATCAGGTGGTGTGCGGCGACGTCGATCCGGCCAAGGTGGCTGCCCTCTCCCAGGGTCAGGTGCCCATCCTGGAGCCGGGGCTCGACGAAATGGTGGCCAACGGCATCGCCGCCGGAACGCTGACGTTCGTCCACGGCGCCGTCGCCGCGGCCACCGGAGCCAAGTACGTGTTCCTCTGCCTGCCCACCCCCGACGGCGGTGACGGCCGGGCCGACCTGCGGATCGTGCACAACGTCGTCGCCGAGATCGGCCCGATCCTGGACCCCGGCGCGATCCTCGTCACCAAGTCGACTGTGCCGGTCGGAACCGCCGCGGATATCACCGCAACCGTTGCGCGGGAGGACATCTCGGTGGTTTCGAACCCGGAGTTCCTGCAGGAGGGGACCGCGGTCCGCAACTTCATGAACCCGGACCGGATCGTCGTCGGCTCCAACAACCGCGTGGCGGCGGCGGCCGTCGCGGAGCTCTACCAGCCCTTGGGCGCCCCGTCGGTGATTACGTCACCGGAATCGTCCGAGCTGATCAAGTACGCCTCCAACGCGTTCCTGGCAATGAAGTTGTCCTTCATCAACTCGATCGCTGCCCTGTCCGAGGTGGTCGGTGCCGACGTGGTGGAGATCGCGCACGGGATGGGTTTCGACGAGCGGATCGGCCCGAAGTTCCTCAGGGCCGGACCGGGCTGGGGTGGGTCCTGCTTTCCGAAGGACACCAAGGCCCTGGCGATGATCGCGGCCGACAACGACATCGACTTCCCGCTCCTGAAGGCCACCACGGTCTCCAACGAACAGGCCCAGGATCGGGTCGCCGACAAGGTCCGGGCCGCGGCCGGGGGATCACTCGATGGCGTGCGGGTAGCGCTGTGGGGTTTGACGTTCAAGGCCGGAACGGACGACCTGCGTGACTCCCCGGCGCTCGCAGTGGCCAGGCGGCTCGCGGCGGAGGGTGCCGTGCTGCGCGGCTTCGACCCGGCGGTGGGCGCCGACCTGGTGGCGAACGGTGATCGGCCCTCGGTCTCGGTCGCCAGCGATCCCTACGCGGCCGCGGCCGGCGCGGCGGTGATCGTGCTCTTGACCGAATGGCCGATCTTCCTGGAACTGGACATGGTCAAGGTCGCCGAAGCCTGCACCGGCCGGACCATCGTCGACGGCCGCAACGTCCTGGACCCGGCTCCCGCCCGCGAGGCCGGCTTCACCGTCGTACCGCTCGGTCGAGGAATCCACCACTCGTAGCGCCCCCGGCCGCTACCGGCCGGCCGAGGTTCGGGGGCTCGTCGGTCGGCCGCTCCCACCGGCGGTGGGCTGCACAGGCCGGGTCCTGCCCGGATTGGTGTTGCCCGGATTGGTGATACGTGGGCTGGTTGTGCGCGGGCTGGTTGTAGAGCGGGTCGTCCGGCCGGCGGGTGTGCTGATCGCAGGGCGACTGCCGGTCGGGAGGGTGAAAGAGATGTCCAGCTGATTCGGATCGAACGGCGTGGTCGAGGTGCCCGCCGGTCCTGCCGTCCGCTGGGTGCCGCGGACCTCGATCCTGGTCGCGCCCGGCGAGACCGCCGCCGTGTTCACTGCGTCTTGGGAACTGCCCGCGCTGTGCGGCGAGTCACCTTGCCCGCCGCCCCCTCCGCTGCCGCCGGTGTTACCCACCACACCGATGATGACCACCGCGGCGACGGCCACGACAGGTGCGGCCACCACCGTCGCCCAACCGCGACGCCGTTCGGTCCGGGATTTGGAGCCGACCGTCGGTGCGGCGTGAGCGCCGCTCAGCGCCGCGCGGGCGACAAGTTCGGGGCGAATCAGCTCCGGTCCGTGCTGGTTGCCTAGAGGTCGTGCATGTTTGGGGCCGGGGGAGTCGCCGGCGGTCTGGTCGGCGGTCTGGTCGGCGGTCTGGTCGGCATCGCCGGCTCGAAACGACATCTCTCCCCTACGGCGTCGGTGGCAGTCCGAAACTATCCGTAGGCCAGTACCCAGCAGGAACCTGGTCAACCCAGAACTGGCCGGGTCATCTCAGGTGAGCGGATGTCGGGGTTGATATCGGTCAGGAATGGCCGATGCCCAGCTGCCAGTCGTCGAGGTACTCGGCGGCAAACCCGGCTTGCGAATAGGCCAGATAGAAGTTCCACATGCGCACGAAGGTGTCGTCGAAGCCCAGTTCGGCGATCTGCGGCCGACTCTCGTTGAACCGGTGGCGCCACTGCGCGAGCGTTGGCACGTAGGAAGATCCGAGCCGCCGGCTTTCCTGAACCCGCAGCGGCGTTGTCGCCAACACGTCGTCGATGGCTTTGAGAGAGGGCAGGATCCCGCCCGGGAATACGTATTTGTGGACCCAGGTGTAGCTGTTGCGGGTTTCGAGCAGTCTTTCGTGGGCAATCGTGATTGCCTGCAGGCCGAGGCGCCCGCCGGGGACCAGCATCCGGTCGATCGACCGGAAGTAGTCGGGCCAGTACTTCTCGCCGACGGCTTCGATCATCTCGACGCTGACCACCGAGTCGTACCGCCCGACGTTGGTCGCCGCGTGAGCCCGGTAGTCCTCGAGCCGGACCTCGATCAGGTGTGAAAGCCCGGCGGCGGCGATCCGCTCGTCCGCCAGCGCTTTCTGCTCCTCCGACAGCGTGAGCGAGGTGACCCGCACACCGCGCTCCGCGGCCGCGCGAATCGCCAGACCGCCCCAGCCCGAGCCGATCTCGAGGATCGAGGTACCCGGGCGGACCCTGGCGAGGTCGAGAATGCCGTCGATCTTGCGGATCTGCGCGGCATGGAGGTCCGCCACGTGATCGTCACCGGCCTCGTACCAGGCCGAGGAGTAGGTCATCGTCTCGTCCAGGAACGTGGTGAACAGTGCGTTGGAAAGGTCGTAGTGCCGGTGGATGTTCTCCTTCGCCCCGGTCAGCGTGTTCTCCTCCTCCTTGGGAGCCCGACTCTGCCAGGTGTGCCGGAGCTTTTGCAGGAAGGCCGGAATGAGGACCGACATCCGCTTGGCCATCACCGTCAACACCGCCGCGAGCTCGTCGGTCGCGGCATTGAGTTCCCCGCCGGCCAACGATCGCGATCCGGGCCCTGCCGTCCAGCCACCGGTGGTGATATCCCCGGTCATCCAGGCCTCGCCGAACCCGATGAGGCCCTCGGTGCCGACCCTGGTGAAGAACGATTCCGGATCGACGATCTGCAGTGTGGGCCCACCGGTGCCCCAGCTCGAACCGTCGGGAAACTGCAGTGTGATCGGCAGATTCTTGACAGCTGCCCTGGTCAGCCGCTTAGCGATCGCCGCGTGGACCGGCGCCGGCGACACCGTGAACAGCCCCGGCCAGACCCCTGCCGATGGTCGCGGATTCGCCCGACCGCGTGCCTTGACGGGCGTGAGTATCGCCATCGGTGTCCTTCTTCCTGCCTGTACGAGAGTGTGTTGCCGGAATTTCCTGCGGCCACCGTAATGTTCGGAGTCCGCGGCGCCTTGGCTTGGTGGCCCGGGCGATTGGGTGGGGGCCATTGGGTGGGGGGTGATTGGTGGGCGGCGATTGGTGGGCAAGGCGATCAGTGCAGGTCCGCCGGGCAGCGGGCTGACCGTCCGATGCTCGTCGGTCCTCCGGCTGCCGCGAGCTCGTACCCTGGACATCATGAGTCTCTTCCGAAAATCAGAAGTCCCCGCTGGGCAACAGAGGGGCTCCGCCCTGCCCGGCCGCGACGTTGTCGTGCCCGTTGCCTCCCGACACCTGGTCCTCGGGACTCCCATGGTGGGTCCGTGGCCGACCGGGACCGACCTGGCGGTGTTCGGCATGGGCTGCTTCTGGGGCATCGAGCGCTTGTTCTGGCAACTGCCCGGCGTGTATTCGACAGCCGCCGGGTATGCGGGTGGATCGACCAGAAACCCGAACTACCAGGAGGTCTGCAGCGGCCGGACCGGCCACGCGGAGGTCGTCCAGGTGGTCTTCGAGCCGGCGAAGATCAGCTATGACGTGCTGCTCAAGGCTTTCTGGGAGAATCATGACCCGACCCAGGGGATGCGCCAGCACAACGACGTAGGCACCCAGTACCGGTCAGGCCTCTACCCCGTCGGCCAGGCCCAGTTCGAGCAGGCGGTCGCGAGCCGCGATCTCTACCAGGGGGCGCTGCTGGCCGCCGGCCACGGAGAGATCACCACCGAAATCTCGCCGATCGAACTGCCCGGCGGATTTTTCTACGCCGAGGACTACCACCAGCAGTACCTGAAGAAAAATCCCGGCGGTTACTGCAACATGCACGGCACCGGGATCGCCTGCTCGATCAACGGCACCCAGGGCCTAGGGGTCGTCGCCGGGCACTGATCTTGCCTTGCGATGGTCAGCCGGTCCCGCCGAAGTCATGCTGCCGCCACGCCTCGTAGACGGCGATCGCGGCGGCGTTGGCGAGATTGAGCGAGCGGCGGCCGGCGAGCATCGGGATCCGGACCTGCAAGGCGAACCGCGGGTCTGCCAGCACCGTCGCCGGCAGGCCCGTGGGTTCCGGCCCGAAAAGCAGCACATCCCCTGCCCGGTAGACGATGTCGCAGTACCGGATGGACGCCGACGCGGTGAACGTGATGACCCGGGCGCCGGACCAGGCCGTCATCGCTGCGGACAGATCCGCGTGCACGGTGACGTCGGCGAGATCGTGGTAGTCCAAGCCGGCCCTGCGCAGTTTGGCGTCGGACAGGTCGAATCCCAACGGCTCGATCAGGTGCAGATGCGAACCCGTCGCGGCGGCCGTCCGGATGGCGTTGCCGGTATTCGGGGGGATCCGCGGCTCGAAGAACGCCAGATGGAACATCGCCCCATCCTGCCGTGCCGGCCGCTAACGCCCAGGAGTGGTTGGTACCGGAGTGTCCTCCGGCGCCGCCACCGGGGCCGCCCGACGGGGTGCTCCCGCAGCGAGTCCGAGACCGATGGCGAGCAGGGCCAACAGGGGAGTCACCAGACTCCACCAGGTCAGGATCGCGAACGGCAGGCAGCCCAGTGCAATCAGGGTCAGGCGTACCCACCGACCCCGAGGCACCCAGGGGGCCGCCGCCAGGACGATCCCGCCGACGACGCCCAGGATCACGACCGGGATGGGCGCAGCGGAGACGGCCATCAGGATCTGGAGACCGCCGAGCCCGCTGATCAGGAAATGAAGCCACTGGGCCCGGATGACGGACCACAGATCGTCGGTGTTGCCCGCGGCGACAAGCACGCCCGCCGCGACGAGGAGAATGACGCCCGGCAGATACCAGAGCCGCCCGACCGTGCTGAAACACAGAGCCGCCGGAATCAGCAGCCCGACCAGGATCGCCATTGATTGCTGTGGCGAGACCGGATCTCGGCCCGGAGCCGAACCGCGGGTGGGGCGGACCTTGCCGGACAGCCAGAGCCCGCTGAGGATCGCGACGGCACTGAGCAACACGGTCAACAAGCCCAGGCCGGCCGGGTTCGCCTTGGCTCCGCTCCAGCTGCCCATACCGTGGCCGAAGAAGGTCTGCAGCAATCCGGCCACCATTCCGAGACCACCACCGAAAATCGCGGACCTGGCCGCGAGCAATTGCCGGCGTTCAACGGTCCCGTTGGTGCCCGACCTGCGGGTGAGGTTCATCGCGTCACGTCCGCAAGCGCCCGTCGCGGACTTCTGCGGCCGTCGCGCTCGGGGTGGCCGAGGCGGAAGGTGACCAGGCCGTGCTGTCCGGGACTACCGATCAGGGCGTCGAATTTCGGTCCGAAACTCGGTGCCAGGCCCTGTGATTGCTCCCGGTCGATCCGTTCGGTGATCTGGTTGAGGTGCTGCAGTCCGAGTCCGTCGGCGGTGGCTGCCAGGTGAATCCGCTGCAGCACTCGCCCCGCTGCGATCCGGGACCCGAGATCGGCCGGATCGGCCACCGTGATCACCCCGTACACGGCGGCGGTCGCGGTATGCACCGTCCTGGTCTGGTCGAGCCAGAATTGATCGCCGGTGGTCCGGGAGGATGCCGGCAGTAATTTGGCCAGAGTCAGAATGGCCGGGCTCAACCCCTGGCCGTCGAGAGTCAGGCCGTCCCGGTGGGTGTCGATGTCGTCCCGGTTGTTCCGGAACCAGGCAAAGGCTTCGGTCGACTGCTCGGCGTCGGCGAGGATGGCCTCGGTGGCCCTGACGACCAGCGCAGCCAGCGCCGCCTTTTCCTCGGCCGAGACAAACAAGCGCAGTGCCACCCCGGGAAAGTTGTTGACCTGGGCCATATATGCGGTCAAGCTTGCTGGGTCGATCGGCTCGCTGCGGTATGGCCCCCGGTTGGAATGCCGGTCGCCAATGGCGTCGTACAGTCGCGACGGGCCGGCCGTCGCACGCACAACGCTGACCCTTGCGACATGGGTCGGGTCGCCGGCGGTCGGCAGCACGATCACGGACGGCCGCAGACCGCGGGCGTCGGCTGCCAGCACCAGGTTTTCCAGCGCGCAGCCCAGTCCGACGTAATGTTCGCGGCCCAGGGGATCCATCTTCGCCATCCGGCGACCGATGTCGCTGAAGACGTCGACGGTGGTGTCGGTGACCTTGAAAGTCCATGGCTGGGTGTTGTGCGGGTTGGCGGCCAGAATTGCCGCAGCCACCGATCCGAGCAGGCTCGGATCGGTACGCCATTGCGTCCACGCCTCATAGGGCCGACCGGAACCTGCGTCCAGGACGCCGTTGTCGAATGTTCGGTACCCGGCCACGCCGGTGCCGGCCACCAGGACGGTCGCTCCGGCGACGCCCACTGCTTTGAGCAGTGACCGGCGGCCGACGCTGTGCACCGCTTCGGGTGTGCCCGGTGCCTGATCCCCTTGCGATGGTTGCGGATCCTGCTGTGTCTGAGTCATCCGGCAGACCTTTCTTCGTTGCCTGATTCCAGCGTGCGCGCCCGAACAGCCGTCTGCCAGAGCATTTGGTCCCGTCAGCGGCACTTGCGCGTATCTCCCGGCTCACGCGCATATTTCGGCGAACCGGGAAACAGGTCAGAGCCAGGCTTTCCGGAGATGGTGCAAGGAGCTGGGTAAGGAAATCGGCTCCCGGCCGATCAGGTCGGCGAAGGTGGGGGTGACTTTTCCGGCCAGCCCGAGCCGGGCCACCGCGTTGATCATGAGCTGGACCCAGACAAATCCGGAGGGTAATCGCTGCCGACGTAGTTCGCTGCGGTAACGAAGGAATCCCACCCGCTCGTACCGTACGTCCCGCTGCAATTCGGCGGACAGCAGCGCCACCACCTGGTCATATGTCCAGCCTCGCGGCCCGGTGAGGGTGTAGCCGCGACCCGCGTGCGTTCCCGGGTCCTTCAGCGCTTCGACAATGACCGTCGCCACGTCCCTGGTGTCGATGAACGAGGTGCGGCCGGAGCCTGCCGGTAATCGGATCCTCGAGCGCGAGCGGATGTCGTCGCGATAGGCGGTGGCCAGGTTCTGGGTGAAGAAGGCCGGCCGGACGAATGTGTGCGGAAGGCCGGACGCTTCCAGGTCCCGTTCCACCTGCCAATGGGGCAATGCCCGGTTCACGCCCATCACCGAAAGGAACACAACCTGCCGCACATGGGCTTCGGTGCATGCGGCGATGAACGGGCGCAGATACCGCTTGACGTCACTGATCGCCGGTGGCCGCATCAGGAACACTCGGTCAACCCCATGCAGTGCGGCCGCAAAGCCGCCCGGATGGTCGAAATCGAAGGCCAATTCTTCGTGGTCCCGCCCGGGATCGGCGTTGGGCTCCCGCACGGCGGCCCGCACCGGAACGCCGGCGGCCATCAACTGTCCGATTACCTCGCGCCCCACCAGGCCCGAAGCTCCGGTCACCAGACACACCACAATCGCACCCCCAGGTTCGGTTCATCTCTACCACGATCACCGCAGCGGGATCCCGGACGTGCCCGGCATGCCTATCGTGGGCAGGTGAACACCGTCCCCGGGGCAGCCCCGGCTGCTGACCCGGCTGGTGTCGACCGGGCTGCTGCCGACCCGGCTGGTGTGGACCCGGCTGCTGCCGACCCCGCGCCAGGCGTAGACCCCGCCGAGTTGGCAATTTGCCTGCGAGTACTGGCCCGTACCGAATCGCTGCCACCAGAGCACCCGGACGCGGTCACGGTGCGGCGGGCCACCGCCAAGATCTTCAAGGGCGTCAAGAACGCCAGAAGGGCCCAGCGGCGCGATGCCGTCTCGGCCGCCGATCGGGCCGTCGTCGCGGCGACCGCCACCGGTTCGCCGGACCGGATCGACGACGAAACGCGGGGGATTCCGCTGGTCGGGGCCGCCGGAAGTTCCGCCGGATCCTTCGTGCGGGCCCGGCCCTGCTATATCTGCAAACAGGAATACCGGCAGGTCGACGCGTTCTACCATCAGCTGTGTCCTGGTTGCGCATCGATCAACCACAGTCACCGCGATGCCCGGACCGACCTCACCGGCCGGCGCGCGCTGCTCACCGGTGGGCGCGCCAAGATCGGCATGTACATCGCTCTGCGACTGTTGCGCGACGGCGCCCACACCACCATCACCACCCGTTTCCCGAACGACGCCGTTCGGCGGTTCACCGAGATGGCGGACAGTGGCGAGTGGCTGCACCGGCTGCGGGTCGTCGGCATCGACCTGAGGGATCCGGCGCAGGTGGTGGCCCTGGCCGACTCGGTGGCCGCGGCCGGCCAGCTGGACATCCTGATCAACAACGCCGCCCAGACCGTACGACGCTCGCCGGGTGCCTACGCACCGCTGGCAGCCGCCGAATCCGAACCGCTGCCCGCGGGCCCACTGCCGGAACTGCTCACGTTCGACCATGTTTCCGATGCTCATCCCCACGCGCTCGCGGGGTCACTCGCCGAGCATCCCCGTCCTCACCTTCCGTCGAACGTGTCTGGCAGCGAGCTCTCCCGATTGGCGATGGTCGCCGGCTCGGCGTCGAACGAGTTGCTCGCAGCGGGCCGGGCGATCGATGCGGGTGGCCTGGTCCCGGATATGCACACGATCAACAGCTGGACCCAGCGGGTCGACGAGGTCGACGCCCTGGAACTGCTCGAGGTGCAATTGTGCAATACCACAGCGCCGTTCCTGCTGGTGAGTCGACTGCGCCCGGCAATGGCAGCGAGCGCTGCCCGACGAAAGTACATCGTCAATGTGTCTGCCATGGAAGGCGTATTCGCCCGGGGGTACAAAGGGCCGGGCCATCCGCACACGAATATGGCAAAGGCGGCACTGAACATGCTGACCCGGACAAGCGCCAACGAGTTATTGACCGACGGCATTCTGATGACGTCCGTCGATACCGGCTGGATTACCGACGAACGGCCGCACTACACGAAGGTGCGGCTGGCCCAGGAGGGATTTCACGCCCCTCTCGACCTGGTCGACGGAGCCGCCCGGGTGTACGACCCCATTGTCGCGGGCGAGCGGGGAGTGGATCTGTACGGCTGCTTTCTCAAGGACTACCAGCCCGCAGATTGGTGAGGAGCGGAGCTTCGTCCCCAGCCGGCCAGGCGTGCGGCGAAACCTTCCTGTGTCCGAGCTGACACCACGGCCCTGCTGCGGCGAACAGCGAAACTCTGCAACCACGCACCCCCCGGGAACATCCCGGCCGGCACTCCGGTTGCCTCCGTCATGACTACCATCGGATTCATCGGCAGTGGACACATCGGCAGCACCCTGGCGAAACTGGCCGTAGAGAATGGTTTCGACGTGGTGTTGAGCAACTCCCGCGGACCTGAAACGTTGACCGACCTGGTTACGGACCTCGGCCCGCACGCCACCGCGGCGACAGCGGCGGAAGCCGCGGCGGCCGGGGATCTGGTCGTGGTCACCATCCCGCTCAAGAACATCGATGCGGTTCCGGTGGCGCCGCTGGCCGGGAAGGTCGTGATCGACACGAACAACTACTACCCGCAGCGCGACGGGCAGATCGCCGAACTCGAGGACGAATCGAGCACCACGGCGGAGATGCTGCAGCAACGGCTGCCGGACGCGCACGTGGTGAAGGCGTTCAACCACATCACCTCGGGCGACCTCGGTACGCAGGGCAAGCCCGCGGGGAGCCCGGGTCGACGGGCGCTGGCGATCGCCGGCGACGGCGAGGCGGCCAAGCGGGCGGTCTCGGACCTGATCGACACCTTCGGCTACGACGTCGTCGATGCCGGTCCGCTTGCGGCCGGATGGAAGTTCCAGCGGGACACCCCCGCGTACGGCACGCGGCTCGACTCGGCGAGTCTGCGCGAGGCGCTGTCCGGCGCGCAGCGTTACCGCGAC
>JBBRDH010000145.1:0-13486 GCA_038204125.1 Mycobacteriales bacterium | reverse complement strand
AGCGCCGACGGCGTCGGCGCGACGACGTTTGCCCGCGTTCCAGCCGATGAGGACGCCCTACTGCGTGAGCAGGTTCCTGATCTTCACTTTCATTCGGGTCGGCTGGTAGGGCGAGTTTGCGTGTTTGGCGATTAATCCTTCCCAGTCTTCGGCTTTCGTCCGGACCATGGCCCGCGCAGGTCTTCCAAAATCTGTAGACGTTCGGTCAGCGGTCGGGTGGGCAGCGACTGCCCCGCCAGCAGGACGTCGAAGATCAAGTGGCGAACAGGACGATGCGGCGGATCTTCTCGGTGTCGCCGCGTTTGCTGAGGGCCCAATCGGTTTCACAGGAGGTGCGACCTAGAATGCGTCGTCGTCGTGTACCTATCTGTCAAATGAAACCATTAGCGAAATTTTACCGAATAGCCAGGTCGTCAGTCTCACATGTAGGCGACCAAGGACGCTAAGCTGATATGGGGATCATTCCTGTCAAGTGGTCAGGCCAAAGTTCCCCGGTTCGGTCTAGGTCCCCGGGGGAGGGTGTGTTGATGGGGCCGGCGGGAGAATTCTGGGTGAGGGGCATGTCTCGACACGCGGTCAGGCTGATATGCGCGGGTTGGTTACCGCATGACCGTTGTTCGTCGGGAGCGTTCCGCTTGTCTAAGATCGAGCGTCACCAAGACTGTTGAACATGTTGTGGTGCAACAGCTCTGGCTACTCATAGCTTAGGCGCGGGTCACTCCGCGCGTTGCCTGTCAACCCGGACGGTCCTCCCGCCGGCGGTCTGTGAGGCGAGGGCTGCTTACCTCTGCCTGTTCATGGCGCTGTTGCCTTGGTCCCCGTCCATGACAGGCAGGGACCAACACCAGCCGGCCAGCTCGCGGGCCACCCCTACCGCGGCGACGGTGGGGCGTTTGCTCCTGGCGTCGAAGGTCCGCCACCGCTGATTCAACCGGCGGTTGGCCTGATCGGCCCGGGCCCGCACCAGCGGGGACTGACCGTCCCGGCGGCGGATCATCTCCGCGGACAGTCGATAGGGCTTGCGGTGATGCCAGGACGACTCGACCAGCAACCGGCGGGCATGGCCGTTCCCTGTTTTCGTGATCGAACCCACCGATCGGCTGCCGCCGGAGGAATGCTCGGACGGGGTCAGCCCCAGGAACGAGCCTATGCTGTTGCCGGTGAACCGGTGCCAGTCACCGATTTCCACCGCCAAGCCGAACCCGGTCAACGTCCCCACACCACGCAGGCAGCCCAGCCTGGCCACGACCGGCGCCCACGCCGGCTCCGCAGCCATCGCCAGGATCGCCGCGTCCAACCGGTCCCGCCGGGCCAGCGTCGTCAGGACCGTGTCGTAGGCCTCATCGAACGCGAACTGCACGCCGGGTTTATCGAAGGATTGCGACCGCAGCCACTTGCCGTGGGCTGTGGTCCAGGCTGTGTCCTCGTAGACAATGCCCTGCCGGAGAAGCAGTTTCGACAGTCGGTGCCGGGAACGCATCAGATCACCACGAACGTCTTCCCGGGTCCGGACCAAGTCACGGGCAGCCTCCTGACCCTCCGACGGGATCACCACCACCGGCAGCTCACCGAGCCGCACCAGCCGTGCGATCCACTCACAGTCCCGTTTATCGGTCTTGACCCGATCACCGGAGGGCCGTTCCATCTTCGACGGCGCCAACACGTAGCAACGCATGCCGGCGGCGATCAACGCCCGGGCCAGACCGAACCCGGTCGGACCGGCCTCGTAAGCCACCTCGACCTCGCCCGGCAATGCCTGCGCCCACTTCACGATCTCTGCGGTCTTCGGTGAGATCCGCAGCGTCCGCATCTCTGCGGACTCATCGTCCACCGCGCACGCCCACACCGATCGGGCGTGAACATCCAGACCCACGCAAGTACGATTCCCCATCACCGGCGTCTCCCGTAACTGCGTTCTGGCCACCGCGCCACCGCGGTGGCGACCCACGTCAATTTACGAGTGAGACGCCGGCCTGCCCCCACCGCCGTGTCCTCATCGGGCGGGTTGCGGGGTGAGGCCGAACTGGTTGTCGGTGACCAGGTCGCCCACCGCCACAAGATCATCGCAGTGCGGGCATGGACCGCCCGGCCCCAGTCGTCGGCACCAGGTGTTGCAGTCCTCGCAGCGTTGGCTGCCCAAGTATCGGGCCTGGCACTGCGGGCACTCATAGACCGTGTCGATCTTGGCCGGCTGAGTGGGTCGGGGTGCTGCCCGGCGATGGCGCCACGCCGACTGGCGGCAGGCATCGGAGCACCAACGGCGGCGTCCCACCACGGTGAAACCCGCCCCGCACTGCCCGCACACTGTCGACCCGGCATCGTTACGCGCGCCGGTCATGGGGCCGAGCACCGTCGTCGCGGCATCGTTACGAAGGCTGATCATGGGGGGCTTGTCCTGTCTCCATAGGGCTCGGCCGGTCGTGCCGTGGGCCAGTCCCCATACGGTCTAAATTTGCTTGTCGTATCCCTCGCCCTACAGCCAGTACCGGGCCGCGAGCTCTCTTATCCGGGCGTCGAGATCGGATGCGGCATGTTCGACGTCGTCGAGGCTGCCGCGGACGCCGGCGAGGTCGGCGACGTCGCGGCGGCGTTGCGCCACACCGTCCAGGTACCGCCGCGCCGCGGCCTGCGGATCCGCCGGCGCAGGTGCCCGGGGGACCGGCGCGGGCTCCTTGAGGGCGGTGTCCTGGGCGGGTGGGCGCGGATCGGGATGGGTAGGGGCTCGGCCGGTGAGGTGCCCGGTGGCAAGAGTGGTGATGGTCCGGGCGCTGATCGGGGTGGGGGTGACGGCGGCGGCGCCCCAGCGGTCCAAAGGCAGGAAAATTGGCATCGGCTGGCTGAAGGTGCGGTCCTTGGCGGTGGCGCAGCGGTGGCCGCCGCTCTCGGCCAGGGGGACCGCTCGCCGCAGGGTCTCGGTGATGCGACGGGCGCCGACGTCGTGGGCGATCAGGTGCAGCATCCGCCGCCAGAGGATCCAGGCGCAGCCGGGACACGTCGCCGTCTCGCCGGTCGCCGGCAGGGTGACGGTGTCGGTTTCGAGGGTGATGGTGAGCTTTTCGGCATCGACTATGAGGTGCTCGGTGGTCAGCGCGGTCAGCTGCGTTCGGCTGAGGTTTGCGGTGTACCGGGTGATCAGCAGCATCCGGTCCCGGCGGCCGAACAGTCCGGCCGGCCACCCGGTGGTCGGGATCTGCCGCAGCAACTCCTTGATCTTTCCAGGCGGCGCGGCGGGTTCCGATTCGGCGGGTAGGCCGGCGGCCAGCCGCAGCCACTGTTTCACCTCGGGGTGCTCGGTGGAGCTGGGGTAGCCGTAGCGGCGGTGCGAGTGCGCGATGGCGGTGACCCGACGCGCCGAAGTTCTTGCAGCGGCGGGGTTCTCGGCCAGAAACAGGACGACCGTCGCGACGCTGGCCGGGAGCGGTCGTTGGTCGGCGGCGGTGCACCAGTCGGTGAACAACGCCCAGTCGGAGGCGTATCCGGCGCGGGTCGCAGCGGACAGCGCGGTCACCGGATCCGGCCCTTCCCGCGGATCTGGGAAGCTGCTCCCCCACGGCGACATCACCCGCGACCGGCGGCGGTGGCGGTCACGCCGACATCGCCCAGGCTAACGACTGGCTGGTGCCCACATCGTTGACGTTGCGGGCAGTACCCGTGCCGCGTTGGCCCGGTCATGGGGTGGCGGGGAGGTCCAGGCGGGTGATGGCGCTACCGACCAGGGGGGTGTCGCGGTAGTAGGGGTCCATGGCGGTGACGGAGCGGTGGCCGGTGTGCCGGATCACCTCCAAGGGGTGGGCGCCGCCCTCGAGGGCTCCGGTGACCATCCCGGCCCGCGGGGAGTGCGCTCCGAGCTGGGCGACGATGTGTCCGGGGAAACCGGCCGCGGCGGCGGTGGTGCGGATCATCCGGTACATCCCCGTCCCGGTCAGCACCTGATCGGTGACCCGACCCGCCGGGGTCAAGGCCCGGATCAACGGTCGCTGCGGATCCGGGGCGGCGGGTAGGTCGGGCTCGCAGACGTGGCCGGTGAACGGACCACTGCGGCGCAGCAGGCGCAGGACGCCGGGGTGGCCGTCGGTGTCGGCGGCATCGATGACTTCCCGCCACCGGACGTAGGCGCACAGCGGACAGATCCGGTGATTTGCCCGCCAGGGCAGGCCGCGGACCTGCCCGGCCGCCTGTTGGTCGGTCTTGGAGCGGCGGATCGCCAGGTGCAGGCTCTGGGTTTCCTGGGTGAGGTCCCCGACCTGCAGGCGGGTCAATTCGTCGCTGCGCAACGCCCCAAACAGCAGCAGCAGCAGTACCGCGGAGTTGCGGCGTTCGAACGTCTTCGCCGCGAACGGGGCTTGCGGGCTATCGGCCTTCGCCCGCAACGCGGTGACGATGGTATGCACGTCGACCAGGCGCAGCGGTCGGACCCGCCGCGGAGGGGTGGCCCGCGTCTTGCGGGTGCCGGCCAGGGTGCGGCGCACCACCTCCGACCGCCCAGGAGCCTCGAAGCCCGCCGCGGTGTGCCGGTTGTTGATCGAGGAGCACCAGCGGGTCACCGTCGCGGGGGCATAGGCGAAGCTGCCGTCGGGCTTGAGCACGGCAGCAGCGGCGACGAGGTAGGCGGCGACCACCAGCGGATCGGCCGGCAACGACCTGTGTCCCTCTGCGGTGCACCAGGATTCGAAGCGGGTCCAGTCGGAGGTGTAGGCAATGCGGGTGTTGTCCGCTACCGACGCATCCACCGCCGCGGCCACCGCCGATAACGCCGCCGCAGACAGGCCGACCCGCTCGAGCGCGACGTTCTCGCCCTCCCTCACCGGCAGCTCACCGAATTCCGACGGGGCGGTCATCGGCGGGTCCTCGGACGCTGCACCGTGAGGGACGGCCCACCCTGACAGTCACGGGATCCAGCCAAGCACTGCAGTGGGTGCTGGGTGGTCATCTCGGCTGCGCCTCACGTGACGTTGAAAAACTGTGGTGGCATCCCTCGGATACCCTTGATTCGCGCCGCCACCCACGCTATCTCTGCTTGACTGATAACGAAGCTATACACGCCAAAGCAGGCCGATCTCGATGTCGTCACCGGTGATCACTTGCGGGCGGGCACGAGCCGGTACGAGCACCCGTTGGCTGGGAACCTGGTGCACCGGAAGGAAGAAGATCAGTCGATCCCCGACGGCGGCGGGTGGCGAGTGCACGGAGGCGGCCGCATCAGCCGCCGCACATCAAGGGGGATTCACACATCAGTCATGACGCCTCACAAGCAAGTTGTGCCGGCGGTGGCTGTGGGCACTTGGCGGCTCAAGGTTGACGTCAGTGATCCCGGTGGGCTACTGACCGGAATCAACGGCTCAACAGTGATCGATGCCAATGGCCCATACATCGTGACCGGTATTGGCCGGTTGAAATCAATGGTCCCGGCGGTCTGTGCCACGGCTGGAGCTCTCAAGTTGTCGGCCGTAGGACAGCGGGCCACCATCACAAACCCCTGGTTGGCCTTACCGCCCTGGAAGCGCGTGGCCTGTCGTGCCGCTCGGATTAGCTGATCGGTCGTTGCCAGGTAGTAGCCGATGTTCCGGCGAAGGGTCACGTCGTCGAGTCCAATGGGTGACGGGCCGTGATACGTCCACTCAGTTCCCAGCTCTACTCTGCCAAGTAGAAAATAGCCGCCTTGATCCTTGGTCACCGCCGGAGCCCGATTGTAGAAGGACGAATTTGGATCGACATGCGATACCGCTACCAATTGAAGGCTGTCCGCCCACAACTTTTGCCCAATGACCTTTCCTCGGTAGTCGTAGCGTGGGCCAGCCCGCATGACCGTGATGCCGCAGAAAGCTAGGCCGGTCATTTGGGCACCTATTGCCACGCTCGGCTCCGCCTCGTCACCCATTTGCGCGGCACAATCGAGTTTTGGGTTGCTCGATTGCTTTGCGTTTGCTGAGCATGCCGTCAACCCGATGATAAGGGCTACGAAAATCGAAACTACCGACCATCTAATGGAACGGCCGTGCCAGCGATGATGACCGCTGGCATAGGGACGCTGTGTCACTCCATCTCACCCCACCTGTGATTCGACCCGTCATCGACGTAGCTCGTGGACGGTGCAAGGATAGGCCAATGTCCGAGCAGGCGAGGGCGCTACTGAGAGGAACAGACGTCTTGGTCTACGTTCGGAGGTCAGGGTCCGGGCGCCGGGCTTGCTATGACGGTGGGGGGAACTGATGAAGTGGCTCCTTCGGCTCGGCTGCCTGGTGGTCGTCGCGTTCGGCGTTGGGCTTGGTTACGTCGGGATCCAGGAATTCTCGGATGCACAACCCGCCGGGGAACCGTTCGAAGTAGCGGTGGGGTTCCAAGTGGTGGCGCCCCCTCAAACTGAGGTGCCAGCTACGGTCTACTTGACAATCGACACCACGCAGGATCGATCCTACGTGCTGATCGGATTCCCGGAATCTGCGATCAAGCGAGCCTGGGACCTTCGGCTCACCTGGCCGCTCGGGGTCGATAAGGTGAGGGACAACAACCCTGAAGGTTTATTCCGAAGCCAACCGTTGGATCAGTCGCAGGTGAATGTGGATACGTGTCACCTACTCGGACAGAACTGCTTAAACATTTCAGGTATCGTCGAGAGAAATGAAGCATTTCAGACCGTTCCATCAAGTTGCGACAGCACCGGTTCGTTCGATTACGGGCAATCAGTCGAACTCGTCCAACTCGTGTTCGCACCGCTAGTTACCCAAGAGAAGCAGGACTGGTCTCGAACAAATATCGCCTTACCTATGACACTCCCCGCCGGTTCGGCTTTTTCAGACATGAGCGATCCGTTGCCATCTCAGATGACACCAAAGTTCGACATACCCAAGACGTCTGTCTGTGAGCAATACAGCGTCGCTAAGGCCGACACCGAGATCACCGACACCGCAGCAAATTCGTTGTTCAAATCGCAGTCGGTCGCATACTGGGATTTCCTAAACGATATCGCGCTAACGCCGATCTCACTGTCCGTCCGCTCAACCGACGCTTATAAAACGGCGAACAAGTTCATAGTTGGGGCAGGCCTGGCCTTCACGATCGGGATCGGGTTCTTTCCCCAGCCGCAGCTTGGGCCAGGCTGGCCACGGATACGCCGACGCAGACGACCCGCTGAATCCAATACCGCCGACGAAGCGCAGGACCAGCGAGCCAACCAGGAGCAAGGGACGCTGCCAATTTTCACTACGCCTGCGTCGAACGCCGAGTTTCCGTCGCCGCGAGAAGAGCCTCGCGACGGGCCCGATGCGCAAAGTCCGCCCGCCACCAGTCAAGAGGCAACGGGCGCCGACCTCGCGGATCAGCTCAGCGTCGACCTTGCCCAATCAGTATCGCCGGTCGCAGACGAAAACCCGGAGGATGCCGAGGACGCCGCAGGCGACTGAGCACGCACTTGCGATCAACGGGTTCCGGGCGTCATCGCCCGACACTTGGCAACCCGAGGGCCGGCGGGGTGGGACGATCATGAAGCCTGGCGCCGCATCCTCCACGTTGCCGACAGCCTCCTTGGCTTACCTCGGTGAGGTGCTCTCCGACTTCGCTCCGATCTTGGTTTTCTACTGATCGATCTCCACTGCTCAAGCGGTGAACAGAAACTTCTCGAACATGTCCAGCCGAACGGGCGCACCTTCCAGCTCTGACTGCCAAGCATTCACCAGACCGAGGTATCGCCCGTATGTCTCGGGTGCCCACGAGGCCGTGATCATGCTCGCCCAGCCGTATCGCTTCAATGAGTTGGCGACCACCCTATCCAGAATCAAACTGGGATGCTGGGGTACACCCTGTCCGGCAAAGTACAGGTACTTGGTGAAGAACGCAGGGCCGAGTCCGCTGATGGCGGTCTTATTCCGCGGATACAACAAGGCGTAGGCCCCCACCGGATCGACCTTCGATAGCCGGGCCGCTTCAACGAGCAGGGGACCGGCCGCTGGCAGTTCCTCAACGGACCGCATCCGGCGATGGTTCATTCGCGGCTTGAGTCCCGACCCCCAAGCCAGTGCGTGCCACAGCATCCGTTGCGCCAAGACGGGGTCCTCATCGCAGCCCCGTGCGAGTTCGAAGATCTGCTGCCGCGAGATTCGGGCGTGGCCGGTTGACGTCGAGTGGCCTTCTTCGTCATATCCCTGGAGCGGGCCGCCGGGCAACCCGAACCGACCGAGACTGTCGTTCCACCAGTTCAGGTTGACCTCCACGGAATGCGCAGAGATCTCGAGAACCGGGTTGTGCGCGGCGAACCAGATGACAGCTTCGACCGGGAACTTCAACGTGGACAGGTCGGTGGCGGGCACAGCGGTGATCGTCGCACCGCTGTGCGTCGAAGTCGAGGCCCCTCGAACGGCCAGGGTGTCGGGGGCAGCTTCCGGCCAGGGTGACCCTGGTACGGCTTCATCGGGGTCGGTGGCTAGCGCGTCGGCATCGACCGTGTGCGGAAATCTTGCCCCACTACAACGCCGAAGTCGCAACAGGTGCTTAGTTGGGCTCGGTGGTTCTCTGCCACGTCACGTTGCTGCAGGTGGGCTGCCTGGATGGCCTCGGATCGTCTTCCGGGCACTGCAGCGTGCTTGGCAGATAATGTTTGATTATCTGACCGAGATATTCTTAGAAGGAAGTGAGTGGGTTCGTACCCCGGCGGATCTGATCGTGATCTTTGACGCTGCGTTGGTCCGCGCCACAGCTACCCACCGGTGGCGTCACCACCGGTATGTACGCCGATGAGCGCATGACAGCCTTCGCGTGGGGGACACGTGCTCACTCGACGAGGCAAGCAGCTCTCCAAAGCAGTAGGGCCCAGTTGGGCCCACTCCCCCACCCGCGACGGACTGAGCAGAGTCGAGATGGAATTCCTGGATCGGTCGTACCCGAATGGTCGGACACGATCTGACAGATTGTTCGGGGAAGAGATTCCGCTCGAGCACCGTAACAAGGGGCGTGGCTGGACCGACGTGTCGCGCATCCCCCTGGGACAAGGAGTCATCGCAGATCCAGTCGCTGTTGATGCAGGCCAGACGCCCGGCATCCAAGACCTCGATGGATGGTTGTGGCGAGTGCGGCGCCACAGGCTGCACGACCAGCATTGTGCTTCGTGCAGGAGCTCAAGGGGCGGAGGGACTGAAGCCTAGCTACAACGAGCTCGTGGCGGGTCGCCTCTCAGTTGGATCGATTTGTCCGTAGTGACGCGCTCGGCTCGTTGTTCGCTGGGTGACTGGCTCTCACGCTCGTGCCGGCTACGTAGGTGGGCCGAGGGGAGGAACTTGAGTTGCCTGGTCGATCCGGGAGGGGTCTCGCGCCTAGGCGAAGCGATACCCAGTTGTCCAGGACCGGAATGCCTGGCACCGAGAGACGGGGTGGGCGGTGACTCGTTGCCCGCTATCCGATGTTTTGCGATCCAGCCAACGAAAAGCCAGGTCAAGTCAGTGGCACTACGGCAACCGCTACAGCATCAGCTACGACTGGCAACGCGAAAGTAACCGCCATGGCATTCGCAACGGCGAGCGCAGCGGGTAGCGGCCAGCGGCCGCCCCAGCCCCACCCAAAGCGCAGCGGCGGGTACGCGGCGCGCCTAGAGGGAGAGCGCCAACAACAGGTGGACGCCGACCACGCACAGTGCGTTGCACGGGTGCAGGCGCGATCAGCAGGGGAGTGAGTGACCTCACCGTTTGTGAGCTGATAGATATCCCCGCCGAGGGGAGGGAAGCACTCCGAGCGGGGGAGTGGCAGGAGGGGCAGCTACGCGACCCAGCTTCCGCGCGACGAGGGAAGCCGCCTGGCGACACGACACGCCTCCCGGCGGGCGCCAAATCCACCGATCGAAAGGGCGCAGCAGGGACAATCCGGAGCGTGACAACCGCGACGATCAACAGAGCCATGCTTCAACGAGTCATAGCCTTCGCCAACGGCAAAGGTGGCGTCTTCAAGACGAGCTTGGCCACAACCTTCGCAGGGCTGTCCGCCCGAGGCGGCTATCGGGTGTTGCTCATCGATCTAGATCCTCAGGGAAACGCTGGTGAGGACCTGGGGTACGAGTCAGATGGGGGAGCGGCCCTCATGCGGTCCCTGGTGCTCGGAGAGACCCCCCTGGAGCCCACGCTGCGACAGGTGCGGCCTGGCGTCGACGTCATCCCGGGCGGCGAAAAGCTCAACGACCTCGCAGGACTCCTCGTCACCCGGAATCTTCGTGGCCACACCGTCAGCAATCTCTTGGCCAGCGGACTGGCAGACCTCATGAAGCGCAACATCGACGAGGAAGGGGACCTTCCATACGATCTGGTCGTCATCGACTGCCCACCGGGGGAACCGAGTCTGCAGTTGCTGGCGTTGTGCGCGGCGCGCTGGCTCGTCATCCCCACGAAGGCAGACAACGCAAGTCTGAAAGGCATGGCTCAGATCGCGACCCGGTTGGTCGAGGCCAGGGAGTGGAACGAATCAATCGAGCTTCTCGGTGTTGTCCTCTGCGATATTCTCCCGAGTGCCAAGAAACTGCGACGCGAAACAGAAGTCAAGATTAACTCGATGCTCGGGGGGGTGGCACCGCTGTTCACCCACGTCATCCGCAACAGCGTCAGTGCTTTTGCAGCTCGCGGTGCCGGAATGTTGGCGCACGAATACAGCGAGAGCACGGGAGCCGAGCCCTTTTACAAGGCTCTTCAAGAAGGCCGATCTCCATCATCTGCAGGATCGGCACCAGCTCTCGCGGGAGACTACACACTCTTGTCCGAAGAGCTGCTCTTGAGGATAGCGTCGTTGGAAGGCGACTTCATCGAGGCAAAGGAAGCTATCGCATGACCCAGCCCGCCAAAGAACAGCAGTTGCCGAGCCTGGGAGGGATTCTGGCGAGCAACAGGTCCTCGGTCCAGTCGCCCGTCTCATCGCCGCCAAGTAGGGCTCAGGCTCCAGCCACGCTGCCGGTCGCCGATCAGAAGGTAGGGAGGCCGGCCGTCAAAGCAACCGCCGCCCCGATGCGGGAGGAAGCTCTTGCCCGGGCAAGGCCGACCGTGGACGCTGACGCCGGCTATCTGTTGCCCAGATCAATCTACCTTCCACGATCTCTTCACAAGAACGCCACAGCCTTTGCCAGGGAAAACGACACGACCGTGACGGCTTTGGTGCTTGACGCCATTAATGAGGTGCATAGTGAGCTTGGCGCATACTTCAGTGCGCAGGCGCCCTCTGACAGAAAGCCCGGACATCTGTTCGCTGTTCCGCAGAAGAAAGGAAAGGCGGGGGAGAGGACCTTCCAGACCACTATTCGCGTGACAGATGAACAGCTGGTAGTGCTCGATGAGCTCGCTAGCGCCTATACGGTCGACCGGTCTAAATTAGTGTCAGCCGCACTACGTTTGTACATTGAGCCCTTGATGCCGAATGCAGTCTGGATCGCCGGATAAGTCGTCCAGTCGTTCAAGCGCTGCGCTAGTGATACGTTCCGGTCGGCCTTGCCGGTATCCGATCGATTGTAGCGTCCGGTAACTGCCAGCCTCAAAAATTGCGCGGCCTTCAGCGGTCTCTCTCGAAAGGCTATCATCAGCTTGACACGACAGGAGCATCGAAAGAGGCATCGATTCTCGTAACATGAAACGAAGCGCCGACCACATCGATTTAATGACCTTTCCGTCCACCGTTTTGACCGTACGGGTTAAATCACTAGGCAGCCTGCCGACGTCAATGGAATATTCCGGCTCCTGATAACTTAGCATAAGGTTCCATTATCCGGGGTAACCCAACAGCAACGGTAGGTGACTACCCCCTGATCGGGGTACCTTTCACGAAGATCTTTTCGTGGACGCTTCCGGCCAGTGCGCGGCGGGGCTTCCGGGTGGAGTCGGCAGGTCAGGAGGCGATCGGTGGAGCCGGTGGGGGAGTGGTCACCGCTCGCGATCTGGCCGCAGCTCGCCGGTGGCGGGGTCGTTGGGGCCGGGACCACCGATGTGTCGGCGGATGATCTCGCCCGGGTGTGGGCCGCGGTCGACGCCTCCACGTCGGCGAACACGAAGGCGGCGTACCGCTCCGATTGGGCCCGGTTCGAGCGCTGGACCGCTAAGCCCAGGGATGTTGAATGAAGTCGTTCTCCCGCCCGGCCTGACTCTGCTTAGCCCCGGCGCGAAGTTGCTGCCTTGCATCCGATCCGTCGGTCGGGGCGGGAGACGACCTGGCACGCCGTTGGTGGAAGTGACCTCGTAGGAGCCTGTTGCACCAGGCACCCGTCCCTGGACTGTCCGGCCACCGTCGCGCCGTGCCCGCCCCTGCCAGTGCTCACCGAGGACGGACATGACCACCATCGCAGAAACACGCCCGCTTGTCACCGGGGGCGTCGACACGCATTCCGATGTGCACGTCGCCGCAGTCGTCACCGAAGTGGGAGGTGTGCTGGGCACCGAGCAGTTCCCGACGACCGCCGCCGGCTATCGGCGGCTGCTGCGCTGGATGCGAACCTTCGGTCGGCTCGACCGGGTCGGGGTCGAGGGCACGGGCACATATGGGGTGTCGTTGGCCAAACACTTGCGGGCCGAAGATGTCACGGTCGTGGAGGTCATGCGGCCGAACCGACAGGTCCGTCGGCGGCACGGCAAGACCGACGTCGTCGACGCGATCGCCGCCGCCCGGGCGGTCCTGTCCGGTGAGGCCAACGCAACGCCCAAGACCCACGACGGGCCTGTCGAGGCACTGAGAACCCTCAAAGTGCTGCAGCGCAGCGCCACCAAGGCTCGAACTCAGGCGATAAACCAGCTCCGGGCCCTGCTGGTCACGGCGCCCGACGAGCTGCGCGCCCGGCTGCGGGACCTGACCCAACGCGAACTGCTCCAGACCTGCGCCGCTTTCCGGGTCAGCAACGAGGACGACGACCTCGCCGCGGTCACCCGCTTCGGGCTGCGCGAGCTCGCACAGCGAGCGCTCTACCTGGCTGAGCGGCTCGCCCAGGTGAAGCTGCGTCTGAAGCGGATCACCGAGCAGGCCGCGCCCGCCCTGACCAATCTCAAAGGTGTCGGCCCGGACGTCGCCTCGACGTTGCTGCTGACTGCGGGCGACAACCCCGAGCGGCTGGTCAACGAGCGCTCGTTCGCCTCGCTCTGCGGCGTGAGTCCTGTCCAGGCCAGCAGCGGCAAGGTCCAACGCCACCGGCTCAACCGCGGGGGTGATCGGCAGGCAAACGCCGCGCTCTGGCGCATCGCCCTCGTCCGGCTCAACTGCGACCCACGAACCAAGGCCTACCTCGCAAAGCGCACCGCCGACGGCAAGAGTAAGGCCGAATCAATCCGCTGCCTCAAGCGTTACATTGCCCGCGAAATCTTCGCCGCACTGCCCGCTCCCGCCGCCACTTGACAGTAGGAGCATCGGATGCGCCGTCGTGCCGGGTAGTTGATCTTGCTGACCGAAAGTTGATCTTGTCGGTGGGTTCTACGTGTTGGTGGCATGGCTGACTGACCGGCTGGTCCGGTTTCTCCGGCAGTTCTTCAGGCCTGGTGGGCGACGGTCG
>JBBRDH010000144.1:0-13663 GCA_038204125.1 Mycobacteriales bacterium | reverse complement strand
AACGTCGGCTAGCAAGGCGATGGCCACCATCGCAGGGATCGGCGCAATGGCGCTGGTCATCACCGCATGCGGCAGTAGCACCACCGCTACGACAAGTACCCCCAGTTCCTCGAACGCGGCAGCGTCATCGTCCGACACGGCCTCGGCATCCTCTTCAGCCGCTTCTGGTTCGGACACCGGCAGCGCATCAGCGTCGGCCAGCGGCACCGCTTCAGCGTCGGCCAGCGATAGCGCGACGGGATCATCATCTGCAGGCGGCGGCGACGCCGCGCTGAACGACGACGCCACCTATTGCGACGTCATCAAGAAGAACTGGCCCGATATCACGGGCAAGAGTGTCGGGGTCTACGCCGGCATCACCAGCACCGAAGGCGACCTGCTGAACAAGTCGTTCGCGGACTTCCAGACCTGCACCGGCGCAACTGTCAAGTACACGGCGGACAAGGGCTTCGAGCAGCAGGTCGTGGTACAGGCGAAGTCGGGCAACCCGCCGGACATCGGCGTCGTGCCGCAGCCCGGCCTGCTCGCGACCCTCGTTTCCACCGGCAAGGTCGCCAAGGCTCCGGACCTGGTGGCGGCAAACGTCGACAAGTATTGGGACAAGGCCTGGAAGGGGTACGGAACTGTCAACGGCACCTTCTACGCCGCCCCCATGCGGGCCAGCGTCAAGTCGCTGGTCTGGTACTCCCCGAAGATGTTCAAGGCCAAGGGCTATCAGGTCCCGACCACCTGGGATGACATGATCAAGCTGTCCGACACCATCGCCGCCACCGGTGACAAGCCGTGGTGTGCCGGCATCGAATCCGGCACCGCCACCGGCTGGCCGACGACCGACTGGCTCGAAGAGGTCGTCCTACGCCAGGCCGGCCCCGATGTCTACGACCAGTGGATCAAACACGATGTCAAGTTCGCCGACGCTCCCATCGCCAAGGCCCTGGCCACGGTGGGCACAGTTCTGAAGAACGACAAGTACGTCAACGGCGGCATCGGTGACGTGTCGTCGATCGCCAAGACCGCTTTCGCCGAGGGTGGCCTGCCGATCCAGAGCGGCAAGTGCTACATGCACGCCCAGGCGTCGTTCTACGCGGCGAACTGGAAGAACAACCCGGACATCTCCGAGAACGGCGACATCTATGCGTTCTACGAGCCGACCATGGGCGATGCGTTCGGCAAGCCGGTCGAGGTCGGCGGCGAATTCGTCACCGCCTTCAACAACCGTCCGGAGGTGCAGGCGTTCCAGTACTTCATGACGACGTCACACTGGGCGAACGAGCAGGCAAAGATCAGCCCGCAGATCTCGGCGAACAAGGGGCTGCGGATCGAGAACGTCAAGAGCCCGATCAACCAGCTGTCCGTCAAGATCCTGCAGGATCCGAAATCGGTGTCCCGCTTCGACGCCTCCGACCTGAGGCCCGCAGCGGTCGGTTCGGGTGCGGAATGGCAGCAGTTGACGGCGTGGATCACCGGCCAGGATGACAAGACCACATTGTCGTCGATCGACGCTGCATGGCCGGCCAGCTGACGGCTGGTCGGTTGCTGACGGAGAATCCGGAATAGAGCGGATGGGCCCTCGATGGTGCGAGTTGTCGTCGAGGGCCCTTCCGTTCCCCATTCCTCCTCCGGCCCGTTCTTTTCCAATTCGTCGGTGGGATCCGGACCGGTTTCACCTGACATCGCTTTCCAACGGTTGGAGGGAGTACGTTGACTGACCAAGAAGTAATGACCCGGCGCCCCGTGAATGCACCGCCGAAGGACAACAATTGGCTGACACCCATTGTGTGGGGTGTGGTGGCCGCCGCCATCATCGGAATCATCTGGTCCGGCTGGACGGCCGGCTCCGGTAATCCGATTCTCTTCAACAACCAGAAGACCCACAACTGGTTGGTGTCCGCCATCTTCAACCCGACGTCGCCGGCTCAGAAGATCTTCGTCATGATCCTGGCGATACTTCTTTTCATCGTCGTCATGGGCTTGATCCTGTGGCTGATCGACCGGCCAAGGGTGCCGAACGGTGTGGTCGTCGCGGGGTTCCTCGGGCCCATCATCATCGCGCTGGCCACAGGGCTGCTTTGGTCCGCGATCAAGACCATTTTCCAGTCGTTCCGGAAGTTCGATCAGTTCGGAACAGACATCGGCTGGAACGGCTTCAAGAACTACACCCATTTCTTCACCCCCGCCTTCAGTAACATGCTCGTCAATACGGTGCTGTGGGTCTTCCTGGTGCCTATCCTGGCGACCGCATTCGGTCTGGTGTATGCGGTGCTCGTCGACCGCACGCGTTTCGAGGCAGCAGCCAAGGCGCTGATCTTCCTGCCGACCGCGATCTCCCTGGTCGCCGCGTCGGTGATCTGGAAATACGTCTACTACTCGCCGTCGGCACCGGGCAACCCTCAGGTCGGCATACTGAACGCGATCGTGACGGCCTTCGGCGGCAAAGCCTCCGACTGGACTTTGCACTTCCCGACCGGCACCGTCGCGCTCATCGTGGTGATGATCTGGATCCAGGCCGGATTTGCGATGACCGTCCTGTCGGCCGCGATCAAGGCGGTTCCCGATGACATCGTCGAGGCCGCCAAGATTGACGGAGCCACCGGAATGCGGTTGTTCCGCAGCATCACCATTCCGACGATCCGTCCGACGTTGGTCGTGGTGATCACGACGGTCGCCATCGGGGCCTTGAAGACCTTCGACATCGTCAACGTGATGGGCGGAAACCTTCCCGCCAACAACATCATCGCCAACGGTTTCTACAACAACCTGTCCGTTCAGCAGTATGGTCTGGCAGGTGCGCTGGCCGTGCTGATCTTCGTGATCGTCTCCCCGATCATCGTTTTCAACGTGCGCCAGATGAGAAAGTCGGAGGCAATTCGATGACCACCACCACCCCGCCACTGATCGTTGTCCCGGAGACAGTGTCGGGTCGAAAGCTCAAGGCGCAGATGCGGGCGCTGGACGCGAAGACAAAGCTCTCCTCCCCGTGGGCCTCCGGTATCGCCATCATCATCGCGCTGCTGTGGACGCTGCCGACAATCGGCCTGCTGGTCAACTCCGTCCGCAGCCAGCCAGGGCCCAGCACCAGCGGTTATTGGAAGTTCTTCAACGGCCCGGTCAACTTCACTTTCGGCAACTACAGCAATGCCTGGACCGGGAACGGCGGCGGAACCCCGCTGTCCTCCTACCTGCTGAACACGATCGCCATCACCCTGCCGGCGGTTTTCATTCCGATCACCCTCGCGTTGCTCGCCGCCTACGCCTTCGCCTGGATCGATTTCAAGGGCAAGAACATCCTGTTCGTGGCGGTCTTCGCGATGCAGATCGTGCCGATCCAGGTTGCCCTGATCCCGCTCAACACCATCTACGTGAAATTCGGCCTGAACACCTCGTTCTGGTCGATCTGGCTGTCACACACCATCTTCGGCCTGCCGCTGGCGATCTTCCTGCTGCACAACTTCATGAAGGAGATCCCGGCGTCGCTGGTCGAGGCAGCCAGGGTGGACGGCGCCGGTCACGTCAAGATCTTCCTGCAGGTGCTCCTCCCGCTACTGGTCCCGGCGATCGCCTCCTTCGGGATCTTCCAGTTCCTGTGGGTCTGGAACGACCTGCTGGTGGCGCTGACGTTCTCCAGCACCAATACCAGCCCGATCACCAAGGGCATTCAGGGCCTCACCACCCAGTTCGCGTCGGCCGCCGACGTCCTTCCGGCCGCGGCCATCATCGCCATGATCGTTCCGTTGGCAGTTTTCCTGAGCCTGCAGCGGTTCTTCGTCCGAGGGCTGTTGGCGGGCAGCGTCAAGGGCTGAGCCGGACCGTCGCCAGGAGGCAGCTGGACCCGACAGGAGGAAAGATGGCCGAGCACGGGCTCGCCCCGATGATCGGCATTGTTCAGGTTGCAGCATTGGCCGGCGTTTCACCGGCAACGGTTTCACGGGCACTCCGGGGACTACCCGGAGTGTCCGTGACCACCAGGGCCACCGTCACCGATGCGGCCGCCGCGCTGGGCTACGTAGCGTCGCCGTCCGCTGCGGCCCTGACCACCGGCCGGACCAGCGCCATCGGAGTGATGGCTCCATGGATCTCCCGGTGGTTCTTCAGCGCGGTGATCGAGGGCGCACACGAGGTGGTCAGTAACGAGGGCTACGACACCTTGCTCTATCCGCTCGGCGCCAACGCCGGGCCGACGGCGCCGGTCATCGACACCCGGGCGCTGCACAAACGGGTCGACGGGATCCTCGGCCTGAATGTCCCGTTGGGGTTGCCGCCGCACGCTCTGCAGAATCTCCGCATCCCGCTGGTCACCGTGGGATCGACCATCCCGGGCGTCTCCGGCGTGCTGGTCGACGACATCGAGGTCGGCCAGGCGGCCACCAAGCACCTGCTGGAGCTCGGCCACCGGGCGATCGCCTTCATGGGCACCGACCCGGATCAGATGTACGGCTTCACCGTCGCGGCCGACCGCCAACAGGGATATGAGCAGGCGCTCCTCGACGCCGGGATCATCCCGGACCCGTCGTTGATTTTTGAGACCGGGTTCGCGATCGCGTCGGGGGAGCAGGCAATGAACCGGCTTTGGGAGCGGGCGGGCCGCACCTTGGCCGCGATGCCCACGGCCATTTTCGCGGTCTCCGACGAGGTGGCGATGGGAATCCTGCACGCCGCCCGCAACCTCGGCATCGACGTACCCACCGATCTGTCGGTGATCGGTGTCGACAACCACGACCTGGCCTACCTCTTCGACCTCACCACGATCGGCCAGCCGGTCCGCAACCAGGGCCGCATCGCCGCCCGGATGCTCCTCGACCATGTCCGGCTGCACGAACCGCTGGCCCCGAAGGTGGTGCGGATGGACCCCGGTCTGGTTTGCCGCAAGACCACGACCACTCCTCGCTGATCCGTCTGACCAGCGGGCACTTGGTCAGCACCCGGTCAGCGCTCCGCGCCGACCGGCTCCCGCCGATCGTGGGTCACCGCCGGCGCGCCGGTCCGGCGGCCGGCGAGGGCAACCAGCACCAGCACCGTTCCGGCGGCGGCCAGTCCGGCCCCTACCCACATGGTCGCGGTCAGTCCGAAGCCGCGCCCGATCACGTACGCGCCGGCCGCGGCGCCCAGCGCGTTGGCCAGGTTGAACGCCCCCTGGTTGGCGGCCGAGACGAGGCTCCCGCCACTCCCGGCCGCCTCGATGATGCCGTTCTGGACGATCGGCCCGAGAGTGAAGGCGACCGCACCGAACAGCACCAGGGTGACCGCGGCGGTCACCGCGTTGTCGGACGTCACGGTGAAGATGGCGAGCAGAATGGCGACCCCGGCCAATCCCACCGCGACCGCGCGCAGCCCCCACCGGTCGCCGATCCGGCCGCCGGCCAGGGTTCCGATGGTGGTTCCGGCACCGAAGAGCATCAGCACCACGGTCACCCCGGCGGGACCCATCCCGGCCCGCTGGGTCAGGATCGGGCTGATGTAGCTGTAGACCGCGAACAGCGATCCGAAGCCGATGGTCGTGATACCCAGCCCGAGCCACACCTGCGGCCGCCGGAATGCGGTGACTTCCTCGCCGATACGCAGATGGATGTTGTCCGCCGGCAGCCATTTCGACAGAGCCGCGATGGTCAGCAGTCCAAGCAGGGCAATGACGCCGAAGATGGTCCGCCAGCCGATCTGCTGCCCGAACCAGGTGGCCAGTGGCACACCGATCAGGTTTGCGGCGGTCAGGCCGACGAACATCATCGAAATGGCCCGGGTGGCGTGCTCGGGCGGCACGGCCCGCCGGGCGGCGATGGCGCCGATACCGAAGAACGACCCGTGGGCCAGCGCGGTGACCACTCTCGCGATCACCAGCATCCGGTAGTCCACTGCGAGCGCGGCGAGGGTGTTGCCGACGACGAAGATCCCCATCAGGGCGAGCAGGGTCTGTTTGGTGGTGAGCCGGCCGGACAGGGCGGTGAGCGTCGGGGCGCCCACCACCACGCCGATGGCGTAGGCGGTGATCAGCATGCCAACGGCAGGAATGGACACCGACAGGCCTGCCGAAATCTGCGGCAGCAGGCCGATGACGGCGAATTCGGTGCTGCCGATGGCGAAGGCGCCAACGGCGAGAGCAAGTATTGCGCGCGGCATCAAGCCGGTCTCCTGGATATTCTTGGATTGGATATTTGTGGGGTGTGCAGTGGGTCTGCGCAGCACCGGCGATCGCATGGTCGGGCACGAAAGCGGAGCGGTCGCCTCAAACGGCGAGCAGGCCACAAGAGCGGGCTGCGAAGGCGGACCCCTTCGTCCAACGCCAAGTCTCCGCCCCGTTCGCTGACTTGTCGAATCGATTCGACAATCGGTGAGGAAGATCATCACCCACTCAGATCCGGGTTGCGCTCGTTACATTGCCTGGCCTCACCGACCTGATGAGCTTGCTCACCGGTCAGCAGGGAAGGCGGTACGAGTGGGGGATGATTGCCGTGCCCCACATCCGGCCCACTCATCCGGCCACTCCATCCGGCCCACTCATCCGGCCCACTCATCCGGCCCACTCATCCGGCTCCGACTGCCTCCGGCGCAACCTCGGCCGGCCGAAAGGATTCTCATGCCTCTGGCGACTCCGAAGACCTACGCAGCCATGCTCGATCGGGCCAGGGACGGCGGCTTCGCCTACCCGGCCATCAACATCACGTCCTCCGAGACCATCAACGGCGCCATCAGGGGCTTCGCAGACGCGGGTAGTGACGGGATCATCCAGGTGTCGACCGGCGGCGCTGAGTTCGCCTCCGGTACAGCCGTCAAGGAAATGGTGACCGGCGCGGTCGCGTTGGCCGAGTTCGCCGCGGTCGTCGCCGCCAAGTACGACGTCACGGTGGCGCTGCACACCGACCACTGCCCGAAGGACAAGCTCGACGGGTTCGTCCGGCCTCTGCTGGCGATCTCGGCCGAGCGGGTCAAGTCCGGTGGCCAGCCGCTGTTCCAGTCGCACATGTGGGACGGCTCCGCGGTGCCGCTCGGCGAGAACCTCGAGATCGCCACGGAACTGCTGGTGCTGACCAGGGCCGCCAACGTGATCCTGGAGATCGAGGTCGGCGTGGTCGGCGGCGAGGAGGACGGTGTCGCGCACGAGATCAACGACAAGCTGTACACCTCGCCGGAGGATTTCATCGCCACGGTCGACGCGCTCGGCCCACCGAAGGACAACTCATATATCGTCGCCGCCACCTTCGGCAACGTGCACGGCGTCTACAAGCCCGGCGGGGTCAAGCTGCGCCCGGAGGTGCTCAAGAGTGGTCAGGACGCCTTGGCCGCGCATCTGGGGCTGCCGGCCGGAGCCAAGCCTTTTGCGCTCGTCTTCCACGGCGGCTCCGGCAGTTCGGCGGAGGAGATCGCGGAGGCTGTGTCCTACGGCGTGGTCAAGATGAACATCGACACCGATACCCAGTACGCCTTTACCCGGCCGCTCGTCGGGCACTTCTTCACAAACTACGACGGGGTTCTCAAGATCGACGGGGAGGTCGGCAACAAGAAGGCGTACGACCCGCGCTCCTACCTCAAGCTCGGTGAAGCTGGTTTGGCCGCCCGTGTTGTCGAGGCCTGCCAACAGCTCGGTTCGGCCGGTACCTCGCCAGGCGCAAAGAAGTAGCGCCGAAGCTGCTCCGACTCCACCCTCGAGAGAAGTGTCGGGGGAGCTTCCAGGGATGCGAACGGGAGCCGGCCGGGGTGCTGAAGGAGGTGCCGGGCGGGGCGCCGAAAGAATGACATCGGTGTGATTCAGAGACAACTTCGGCGTGTCGCGGTGGGACGGGCGTAAATCACCGAGCAAGATGAGTTTGCTGGGGGCCTTGTGACCTGTGGGACTGGTGAACTACGTTGGGACTGACCCCGGGTCCGGGGTCGGTCGGCGATGGTGGCTCCCCGCTCCGCGTCCCGGCGTCGTTCGTCGTCGGTCGAGCGGGGGGCGACTGATGGCGGTGCCTGCCAAGGGGAAGGGGCATCTCCACGGTGTGGGGCCGTTGCCGCTGGTCGGTTGACGCCTGTGCCGGCGGCGCCGGGGCGGCCGGAGGGGTCCTCCATGCGAAGAACACTGCTTTTCTGCACGCTCGTGGCGGCAGTCGTCGGCTCGGCCATGACGTTGGGCGCCACCTCGGCGGCCGCCGACCCGTCGGCGAATGATTGGGCGTCGCTCCGCCAATGCGAGTCGAGCGGGAATTACCGCATCAACACTGGTAACGGGTATTACGGCGCGTACCAGTTCGATCTTTCGACGTGGGAGTCCGTCGGCGGGTCAGGTACGCCGGCCACTGCCTCGCCGGCGGAACAGGACTACCGGGCGCTCTACCTGTACCGGATGCGGGGCTGGAGCCCTTGGGTGTGCGCGAGCCTCGCGGGGCTGGCGGAAGATTCCGGTGCCGGATCGGGTCGGGTGCCGACGAGGGCCGAGAGTGCCTACATCGGCGGTGGCGGGTCCGGCAGTTTCACTCCGGTCGAGCCGTCGAGCTGCCGGCTTGGAAGTTCCACTCCGCCGGATTGGGGAGGCACCGTGTTCACCCGAGGCAATACCTACCGGGGATTGGAATGTTGGCAGAAGCAGATGGGCCAGCGGGGCTACGGGTTGTCCGGGACGGGCTTCTTCGGCAGCGTGACACTCGCGGCCGCGCATTCGGCGCAGGCCGCCGTCGGCCTCAACCGGCGCGACGTCATCGATGCCGCGACCTGGGCTGCCGCCTGGGGTGTCCGGCCGGCCCCACGTCCGGCTCCCGCTCCCCGTCCGGCCCCGCGTCCGGCCCCGCGTCCCGCCCCTCAACCTGCCCCGGCGCCTCGGGCAGGGCATGTCTGGCCTGGCCTGACGCCGTCCATCTGTCACGTCGGCGCCCGGACGGCACCTGCCTGGCCGGCCCGGTCTTTCGGGCTCGGCAGCGATGACAAGGCCCTCGCGTGCTGGCAGATGCAGATGGGTCATCGCGGTTATGGCCTGTCGGGTGTCGGCCACTACGGCGAGTTAACCCTTGCGGCCGCGATCGACATTCAACGGCGCAACGGGCTGAACGGCACCGGCCTGATCGGCCCGAGGACCTGGAAGGCCGCCTGGGAGGGCAGGGCGAGGCGCTAAACAGCATATTGGACACGTTTGGTGACGAATTGACCACTTCAAGCAATTAGTTCAGAAAGTTTCCAAATAGTGTCGGTGAAGTCGTAACGTTCAACCATCTCCAGACGATCGAATAAGCAGGAACGGCTGGGAGCTCGGAAATCGGCTTCCGCCACACCAGCGTCCGGCAGGACGCAACAGACGCCCACTCTCCGCCGATGCCCGGCGGGGAGTGGAGCCCGAGAGGCCCGGTGCATGCCGCACCGGGCCTCTCTGTAACCCGGCCCGCTTGAACTGCGCAGCACGATCTCGCGGACGGTGGCGCCGGATCACCGGGCGCAGGATCACCGGGCAGGATCAACGGGCGAACAGCGGTGGCAGGACGAAGAGCATCGTCATCGACCAGGTGATGTGGGTGAGGATCGGCGCGAGTATCCCGCCAGTCGCCCGGCGTTGCAGGCCGAGGATCAGCCCGAGGGTGACCGCCGCGAAGACGAGCATGAAGTTCCCCGTGGCCAGCGTGGCGAGCCCATAGATTGCGGTGGAGATGAGCACCGGCTGCCGGACGCCTATCGCCGCGAACAGCGCCCCGCGGAAAAAGATCTCCTCGGCGATACCATTGAGCAGGGTCACCAAGGCGACCAACGGCAGCGAGCCGAAGCGGGCATGCGCCAGGACCGACTCGACCAGCCGGTACAGCGGCGGGATCTCCCGGACCGCCAGCGAGCCCACGGTGAAGAATGCAGCGGCCGCGAGGCCCAACAGGATCGGGATGACGACGGGCCGCCGGCCCTTGGTTCTTGGCTCCCGTCCCAGGTGCAGCGGCCCGGACGCGAAGCCGCCGATCGCCCAGGTGGCGGCCAGCGCCGCGGTCAACGGATAGAAGGCCGGGTTGGCCGGACGGACCGCAAGCGAGACGCCCAGCAGGGTCGCACCGATCACGGTGACCACGGCGACGACGACCCGCCGGCGGCGGAAAGCCGCATCGCTCTGCCGGTGATCGCGCTCCACCTTCTCGATGAGGACCGGCCAGATGACCCGGCCTACCCGGGTGTCAGAGAAGCCCATGGCGTTACTCGGGCTTCTCGGCGACGGACATGATGACGGGCTTTTCCCCGGGCCCGTCCGGCGGACCGTCATCGCTCGGAGGTCGGGCCGCCGCGACTGCGGAAGGCTTGTCAGCGGTGGTCTGGTCACCCTCCGCCGCGGCCTGTTCGGCTTCCGCCCGATCGGTCAGCGCGAGGCGCACCGCTTCGTCGTATCCCATCGACTCGCCGGGGACCACCCGGCGGATCGTGTCGTCTTTCACCACCACTTCGTTCGTCATCGAATCGATCAGATTCCGGGCGGTGGCGAAGTCGACGTCGGTCACCAGGCTCAGCCAGCCCGACGACAGGCGCGGGGTCAGCAGTGGAACGATGAACAGCGGCAGGGTCCGGCGGTTCTGGATCACCGCGGCCCGCTTCAGCATGTCCACGTAGCGCAGGACTTCCGGGCCGCCGATTTCGTAGACGGCCCCCTTGGCCTCGGGCTTGTCCAGAACGCCGACCAGATATCGGATCACATCGGGCAGCGCGATCGGCTGGGTGCGGGTGTTGACCCAGCGCGGTGCGACCATCACCGGAAGGTGGGCCACCAGCTGCCGGGTGATCTCCCATGAGATGCCGCCATGGCCGATCACGACCGCCGCGCGGAGCACTGTCACCGGGACGCCGCCCTCCCCGAGCAGCGTCTCGACCTCGCGCCGCGACCGCAAGTGGTCCGACAATTGCTCGTCGTCGGCGCCCAACCCGCCCAGGTACACGATCCGGTGCAACCCGGCGCCGGCGGCAGCTGTTCCGAAAGCCCTGGCGGCCTCGGCATCCCGCTGCACGAAGTCGTCCTCGCCCAGCGAGTGGACCAGGTAGTAGGCGGCGTGCATGCCGGCCATGGCGCCGGTCAGCGAGTCCGGATCGGAGACGTCACCGGCGACCGGCTCCCCGTCCCCGGCGTACTCGTCGGGGCGCCTGGTCATCGCCCGGACCCGGTGTCCGGCGGCGATCAGAGCGGTACACAATTTCGATCCGATGAAACCGGAGGCACCGGCGACCAGAACGTTCATGGGTTTTCCTTCTCTCCGGCGACAGTGGTAAGCACGGGTCGCGCGGTTGACCGCCCCGAAGCGGTGTTGAGCGGCGTGGTTGCCGTCGACGGCGATCCAGCGGCCCGGCAAACCCCGACGATCCGCAACGATGACCAGAGGCAGTTCGTCGCGCCCGCGATGGCTTGTACCGATGCCCCTACCCGATCGCTCTTTCGAGTGTGCACCATCGGTCCGACAGGCGGGGTCCGGTCGGCTCGTGCGGCCCATCGCCGTTCATCGTCCGGTGATAGATGCCCGGAAAAGTTGTCCCCACACCCTGATTCATCCACATTTCCGGCCGGCTGATCCTCCAGACCGGTCGGCAGTCGACACGATGTGCCCAGAACCGCATCTGCAGTTCCGGTGCCAGGCACCGTCGTCGCCACCCTGTCGTCGGGTGTGATCAGAAGGGCGTTCCATGGATGGGATCGCAATCAGCTCGGAACGGATAGCCAGTGCCGGCACAGGTGTGTCGGAGGTCGGGGCCCTGCTGGGCAGGGAGCTCACCACGATGGGTGATCTGCTCAGCCAGATAAGGGCCGGGTGGCAGTCCGACCAGGCAGCGCCCCGGTTCGCCGCCGGGATGCAGGGCTATCTGGACGAGGCCTGCGTCCTCAAGGACACCCTGGTCAGGTCCGGATCGACCCTGGTCAGCACCGGACACCGCTTCGCTGCTGCCGAGTCCGACCTCGCCGCCGGAATGCCGGGTGCTCACCGATGACCAGCATCAGGGCGAACTATGGTGCGATGTCTGCCGGCGCCGAGGGTCTCGTGGCCACCTGGGGGCGGATCGAGGGCCATCTCGCGGAGCTGGACGCAACGGTCGCGGCGACGTCCGACATGAGCGCTGCGGCACTGGTGGCGTTCACGGCACTCAAGGTCCGGTGGGAAGCAGCCGCTGCCGATCGCCAGTTGGTGCTCGGACGGCTGGCTGAGGCTGTATCCAGCGCCCGCAGCTACTACCAGCAGGTCGATCAGTCCCTGGCGGCGCAGTTCGGCTAGACCAGGGCCGGCGGGCCCATCGCCGAGGGTACGGATCGTTGGTCGTCCCGACCGCGGGCGCGGGGCAGGATGGAGCAATGAGCCGACCGAATTTGCTGGGGCCACCGCCCGTCAACCTGCCAGTCGACCCCGCCGAGTCGGAATTGACCGGCGGAGCTCCGGCGGAGTCGGTGGCCCGCCGCCACCCGACGTCCAGCCTGGTCTGGGCAGAACTGGCCGAATCGGCCCTGGACCGGGGCGACGACGTCGCCGGCTACGCATTTGCCAGGGTCGGGTATCACCGCGGCCTGGACCAGCTGCGCCGCAGCGGCTGGAAGGGTGCCGGCCCGGTGCCCTGGTCGCACGAGCCGAACCGGGGGTTCCTCCGGGCCCTGTCCGCGTTGGGTCAGGCGGCCGCCCTGTTCGAGGAGGAGGAGGAGGTCCGCCGGATCACCGCCTTCCTGCTCGAAGCAGACCCGGACATACCGGCCGACCTGCTGCCCTGACCGGCGACAACGGGTCAGCACCGGGGACAGCGCACGGTGGCTACGCGCGGTGCCTACGCGCGGTGGCTACAGCAAGCCCCTCACCAGGCGGAGTGGCTGGGTGTGCTTGTAGAGGGTCCAGCGGTCCATCGGACGTCCGTAGGTGATGCCGTCGCAGGAAAGAAGGGCAGGCGTGGTGCCGATCTGGACGGCGCGGCCGCGGAACGAGCGTGGCCGCCGGCCGACCCCCAGCAACCGGCGGGGTCGGATCGTGACCTCCAGGCCCTTCTCGGGGTGCGGGGTCACCAGTAGGTGTTCAGCGGCGCCGCGCAGCACCGCGTGCTCGTCCACGTACACCGTGCCCTGCACGTCGAAGAGAACGCAGCGACCGGCAACCACCCCTCCGACGTCGTCCCTGACCACCGGAACCAGGTCGGGGTCACCGGCCGCCGCGAGTCGGACGGCAGCCGGTCCCGTCGGCAAGGACCAGAGATCGGTGACAGGTGTCGGCCGGGCTGTGGCGTACCCGAGAATCACGTCGCCGAGCAGGTCACGCCGAACCAACCGCAGCACCACGGCGGCGAGGTCGGCGTCGTCGCCGACGACGATCACCCGGCCGGTCAGCCGGGTGTCGATCTCTTTGCCCGGTCGCGGCCCGACGAACTCCAGCGGCAACCCGGAGCAGGCACCCAGCACGGGCGCGACGGCGTCGTCGGCGGCTGCCGCGGCGCGGTCGGCGCGACAGCAGAGTACGAGGATGTCCTCCACCCACTAACCTTCCCTGGTCGCCGGCGCCGCCGGCGGCCGGCCGAAAGGGCCGACGGGAGCGGTCGTTGCCGCGACGCAATCAACGGACGCAATCAACGGGAGTGTGCCATGTCGGTGATGGTGCTGATCGGCGCCCAGTGGGGCGACGAGGGCAAGGGCAAGGCGACCGACCTCTACGGCGAAAGGGTCAGGTGGGTCGTGCGGTATCAGGGCGGCAACAACGCGGGTCACACCGTCGTGCTGCCCGACGGG
>JBBRDH010000143.1:0-14053 GCA_038204125.1 Mycobacteriales bacterium | reverse complement strand
CTGTTCACACCGACGCTCCCAGGGCGGTGGACACGGACTGGTCGCAGGTGGTCGCGCTGTACAACCAGCTGACCCTGCTCGACCCATCGCCGATCGTCGCCCTCAACCGCGCGGTCGCGATCGCGGAGCTCGACGGCCCGGAGTTCGCCCTCGCACTCGTCAACCGGCTGCCGCTCACGGGCTACCACGCCTGGCACGCCGTTCGCGCCGATCTGCTCCGCAGGCTCGGCCGAAGCGCAGAGGCAAGGGAGGCTTACAACTCCGCGATCACCGCCACCCAGAACTCCGCCGAGCGCGCATACCTGAGCAGGAAGCGAGGCGAGTTGGTCTGAGCGGTCCCACCACACCTAGGGGCAGTGCTCTCGCCGACCTCGAGGGCAACGAGGTCGCGGCTGGTTGCAACCTTGCCTACGATCCGCCGGGCGGTGAGGACCCACTTCAGGTACCCGGGGTAAGCCTGGCAAAACGGGTAATCAAAAGCAGGGGTCTTCTTGGCGTCGACTAACGGTTGGAGCACGGCTAAAAGATCACCCCTTGTAAAAGAGCGCCGCACTCCTCGAATCTTGAGTGCAGCCTGGGCAGTCGAGGGGACCAAAGAAATGCCCGGATTCAAGGAGACCGTGGGAGGATTTCGTGCTGGTGCCTTTGGCTATGCCCTCCCCGAGCTCGCAACCCGCGCCGTTGATCACGTTGATGGAATGCGGTACTCGCATCACCCATCGGGCAGAGTGCGACGCGGCGGAACCTCGGACCGGACCCCGCCTGTTCCGGGACCGCACCGTCGGTCAGGGACTGCAATCGGTGTCGGATCGCGGCGGTCAGCCCAAATCGCTGACGGACACACTTGCCAATCCGGAGCAGTAACCGGTGTGGATATTCCACGACTGGTTCTATATTCGGTGCCATGAGCAAATCAGACCTGAGTGTGGACGGCCACCGGATCGAACCGCTCAGTCCCCTGACTTGGAACGCCTACGAGGGCCTGGCCGAGCGGCACAACGGCGTGTGGGGAGGGTGCTGGTGCCTGTGGTTCCACCTCCGGCCAGACCCGCCCGAGCGCAGGCAGCTCGGCAACCGCGAGTTCAAGCATCAGCTGGTCGAGCAGAACCGCACTCATGCGGCGGTGGTGTTCGACGGTGACGAGGCGGTCGCCTGGGCCCAGTACGGGCCAGTAACGGAGCTACCGAACATCCATCACCGAAAGGAATGGGAACAGGGCGTCGTACAGGTGCCGGACTACCGCATCACCTGCCTGTTCGTGGACCGCCGGTACCGGCGCCAGGGGATGGCCTCGGTCGCCGTTCGAGGCGCGGTCGCTCTGATCGCCGCCGCCGGCGGTGGCCTCGTCGAGTCCTACCCACACGACCTTCCCCCGGACAAGAAGACCTCCGCTTCTTTCCTCTACAACGCCACCCGGACCATGTACGAGCAGCTGGGATTCACCTACCAACGCCCCAAGGGCAAAGGCAACTGCGTCATGACCTTGACGATCGAAAGTACCTCGCGACCTTTGCCGCTGCACCCGTCCAGTGAAACCTCGTATCCAGACCCGGATGCCGAGTCTGCGATGGTTTGAACAAATGGTGCACTCTGCGCTGGGGCTCTGTCGCCGCGGGCTGCGGAAAGGGTTGGGTGTGACAGTGAGCTTGACCCGACGACAACTGCTGACAACGACCGAGACGTTGAGTGCTGGCCCGCGGTAGCGGCGGGCTCTGGATTAGGTCTGCTACGCCTGCCGGGCGGCTCGGGTTCTGCATCGGTGTCCACCCCTCCGGCGCCGGGGGCTTCGGGGATCGAGCATGTCGTTCGCCGACCGGGACGGGGTTCTGCATTCGACAGTCAGTCGGATTCCGGGCTGTAAGTCGCTACGCCAGTCGATTGCCGCGCGTTGATCAGGCTTCCGCCGCCCAACCCGCGGCCGGTCTGCAGCGGCACCTGTCGGCCGCCCCAGGGGTTTTGCGGCACGGTGAGGTCCCGGTGAGCTACTCGATGATCGCCCGACAGTGCCTCGCGGCACCCGGAAGTCCGGACCGCCTCGGTACGAAGGGGTTTGGGATCGGTTGTCGAAATAAGTCCTGGATGGTCAAGTCGTGGCGGTGGTGCTGTGGTATCGGTGCACGGGCCGTCCGGCGGCTCCGTAGGACAATTGTAATCGGATGAGTTTGCGGCGTTCGAGTTCTGAGAGGTAACGCTGCGCGGTGGGTCTGCTCACGCCGATTGAATGGGCGATTTCGGTGGCGTCTAAAGGGTGCGGCGAGTTTTGGACGACTTCAAAGATTTTCTCCATCGTGATGGGTAGTGCGGCGCTGACCTGGCCCCCGCCTTTGGGTCGAAGGAGGTTGAATAACGAATCGACCTTCTGCTGATCGGCGTGCTGGTCGGCGTCTTTGGTGAAGTGTTCTCGCCACTGCAGGTAGGCCCGTAATTGCTGGGCCAGAGCCGGGAAGCCGAACGGCTTGACCAGGTAGTAGACAGCGCCCAAGCCCATCGCCGCTCGCACGGTGCCGATGTCTCGGGCGGCCGTGATGAAAATGGTATCCGGTGCAACGCCATCGGCAGTCAGCCGGCGCAGGAAGCTCAGACCGTCCAGATCCGGTAGGTAGATGTCCAGAATCATCAGGTCTGGAGTGAGCTCATCGATCGCGGCTCGGGCTTCGGCTGCTGAGTGGGCTTGTCCGACGCAGATGAAACCGTCGACCCGTTCCACGCTCGCGGCGTGGATGCGCGCCACCTGGAAGTCGTCGTCGACGACCAGGGTCCGGATCATCGGTGGACGGTGACCGCGGGAAGATCGACGTAAAAGTGTGCTCCCGGGCCGGTGTTGACCGTGATGGTCCCTCCGGCTCGTGTCACCAGCCGGCTGACCAACGCTAACCCGATGCCGCGGCGGCGGTCACCTTCAGCTGTTTTGGTGCTGAACCCGTCGGTGAAGATGTTGTGGGCGTCGCGCTGCTTGATGCCGGGGCCGTTGTCCTGCACAAGGATCGACAGGCCGTCGCCGGTCTGGGTGATGGTGACGACCACTTCTCGCGGGGTTGCCTGATCGGATACCGCGTCCAGGGCATTGTCGATCAGGTTGCCGACGATGGTCATGATGTTCTGGGCGGCGGACCCGTTCGGCAGGTCGAGCGTGGAATCGGCGGAGATGATCAACGAGGTGTCATGTTCGGCGGCGATCGTCTGCTTGGCGACCAGTAGAGCCGCGATGACGGGCGGCGAGATCCGCGACCGCAGGTCCTCGGCGGCGCCGAGCTGGCCGGAGGAGGTGATCGCGGCGACGTAGTTGCGAGCTTCAGCGAATTCCTGCAGATCCAGCAGGCCGACGATGACGTGGAGGCGGTTGGCGAATTCGTGTTCCTGGGCCCGTAGCGCCTTCGCCAGTCCGGTCGCGGAGTCCAGCTCCCGGATGAGTCCTTCCATTTCGGTGCGGTCCCGCAAGGTGATCACGCTACCGACCGGCCGGCCAGCGACGACGACCACTCGACGGTTTACCACCAACAGCGACTCTCGGGTGAGAACGACCTGATCGGCCCCGGTGACCGTTCCGATGAGCACGTCGCGTAGTCGTCCCGGGGGTAGTGTCCGGGTCAGTGGTTCACCGATGACTTGCTCGGCCAGCCCGACCAGGCGTCGGGCTTCATCGTTGATCAGGCTGACCCGACCTTTGGGGTCGAGGCCGATCACCCCTTCGCGGATGCCGTGCAGCATGGCTTCGCGTTCCTGCAGCAGGGAGCTGATCTCTCCCAGTTCCAGACCGAACGTCCTTCGTTTCATCGCCCGGGCCAGCAGCAACGCAACCGTGACGCCGACCGCTAGGGCGATGAGCAGGTACAGCAAGATCCCCCAAATTTGGGAGGCCAGTACGGCGGTGACCGTGGTTTCCAGGATGCCCACGGACACCTGGCCGATTACCTGACCGGAAGTGGAAACGATGGGGGCCTTTCCGTTCGCCGAACGGCCCAGACTGCCGTTGTCGATCCCGACGTGGGTGCGCCCGTCCAGGACCTGCACCGGGTCTTCTAGCCGCAGCCCGACCAACGCGGGGTTGGGGTGGCTGTAGCGCAGACCGGTCCGGTTGGTGATCACCACGTAGGCCGCGCCGACGTCCCGCTGCAGGCGGTTGGCCAACGGTTGCAGAACCCTGGTGGGATCGGCGGATTGCAGCGCCTGCCGGACCTCGGCCATGTCTGCGATGGCGCTGGCCGCGACCTGCGCGCGCGCTTCGAACTGCTGATCCAGGCCGGCGCTGGTCTGCCGGACCTCCAGCACACCACCGACGGCCGCGGTGGCGACCAGGATTCCCACCACCGACCAGAGCAGCCACGAGGCAATGGAGCGCACGATAGGCCTCCGGTCAGCTTGCGTCGTCGCTGCCCACACCGCACGTGAGCACTGCCGGGCAAGTCAAGCACACCCGCCCGGTTGCGCCAACCCGGTTGAGCACAACGAGCAAAACCCCAGAAAAACTGCCAAACCGCACACTAAACGCACACAACAGCCGTGAACGAACAATACGGCGACTAGTCAGCAGAAGCTTCCCCCCGTGGTGCCTTTCACTGCATTGTCATCGTCAATCGGACTCGCAGAGGAGAGCGCAGCGGTGACAATCACGACATCAGCAAAGGGCGGCCCACCCGTCCCGGCCATCGAACTGGTCAATGCCAGCAAACGATTCAGAACACCGGGCGGCGGCGTCTTCACCGCCCTGCGCGATTTCGACCTGACGATTGCGCCCGGGGAATTTTGCGCAGTGGTCGGCCCCACCGGGTGCGGCAAGTCAACCACCTTGACCCTGGTGTCCGGGCTGGAACGCGCATCGGCCGGTTCGGTCAAGGTCGACGGCAAACCAGTCGCCGGGATCACCCCGGGAGTGGGTTTCATGTTCCAACAGGATGCTGTCTTTCCATGGAAAAGCGTGCTGGACAACGTGGCCGCCGGCCCCAGGTTCAGAGGCCAAGCCCGGTCCAAAGCCAATACCGCTGCCCGGGATTGGCTTCGCCGGGTCGGACTGGCCGGCTTCGAGGACCGGTACCCGCATCAGCTCTCCGGCGGCATGCGCAAACGGGTCGCGTTGGCGCAGAGTCTGATCACCGAGCCCCGCGTGTTGCTGATGGACGAACCGTTCTCGGCGCTGGACGTGCAAACCCGCTCCATCATGTCCGATGAACTGCTGGGCCTGTGGGAGCAAACTCGGCCCGCGGTCATCTTTGTCACCCACGATCTGGAGGAAGCCATCGCGCTGGCCGACAAGGTCGTGGTCCTTACCGTCGGTCCCGGAACGGTCAAAGAGGTGTTCCCGATCAATCTGCCCCGCCCGCGGCGCGTGCAGGAGATTCGCTTCGACGCGGACTTCATCGCCATCTACGAGAAGATCTGGGAAGCGTTGCGGTCGGAAGTCCAGACCGCCTACGCCCGGTCCACCGCAGCGGCAGCGTCGTGAACGCCGCCGGTGAGCAGTTCGGGGTCACCTCCGCCGGATCAGACCTGCCGAGTGGTGAAAGCGTCCTCCTGAGCACCAGTGCCCCGCTGTCGCAGGAAACCACCAGAGCCGGGGCGTGGCAGTTGCGGTGGCGGCGGCGGGTGCTGATGAACATCAGCCGGCTGGCCATCGTTGCGGGCCTGCTGGGCTTGTGGGAATGGGGGGTCAACGCCGGGCACATCGACCCATTCTTCTGGGGTGAACCCAGCCAGGTCTGGGCGACGCTGCGGTTATGGATCACCGTGGGGACCGATCATGGATCGCTGGCCGAACAGATCTCGGTCACCCTGCAGGAGGCGGTCTACGGATTCCTCATCGGCGTGGCGTTCGGCGTCATCTTGGGCATCGGGTTGGGCAGCAGCAGATTCCTGGCCGACCTGACCTCGCCGTTCATCAAGGTCGGAAACTCCATTCCCCGCATCGTGCTGGGCTCCATCTTCACCGTGGCCTTCGGCTTCGGTATCGAATCGAAAGTGATCCTCGCCGCCGTTCTGGTCTTTTTCGGCGTATTCTTCAACGCTTTTCAGGGCACCCGCGAAGTGGACCGCAACCTGGCCGCCAACGCCCGAATCCTCGGTGCCTCACGATTACAGGTCACCCGGCAGGTCGTGCTCCCGTCGGCCTTCACGTGGATCCTGGCCAGCCTGCACGTCAGTTTCGGGTTCGCCCTCATCGGCGCCATCGTCGGTGAAATCCTCGGCGCCGACAAAGGTCTGGGGCTACTCATCCGCAGCTCGCAGAACAACTTCGACATGAACGGTGTCCTTGGCGGCATGGTCGTCGTCGCCGTCATCGCGTTGTTGGCCGAACTGCTCATCACATTGCTGGAAAAACGGATCCTGCGGTGGCGGCCGCCAAGCCACTCCGCCGACATGACGGCAGCCTAAACCCCATTAGCCCCTTACTCACCCACCCTCGAAAGGACACAACGATGTCTTCCCCACGATGGAAAACCACCGTCGCACTGGCCGTGATCGGCGCGATCGGACTGACCGGCTGCGCCAACAAGGCAACCACCTCAACCGCACCGGCCACGTCCACCTCCTCAGCCGATGCCGGTTCCGCCCCACCGGCCGGCGGCTCAGCCGCCGCGGCGACTGCACCTTCGGTGAGCAGCACCCCGGATCTGACCATCATGGTCGGCGGCTTGTCCAAGCAGATCTACTTGCCGTACATGCTGGCCCAGCAGCTGGGCTACTACGCCAAAGCCGGCGTCAACGTCAACCTCATCGACGAACCGGCCGGCGGTGACGCCACCACCAACATGCTCGCCGGTCAAGTGCAGGGCGTCGGCGGTTTCTACGATCACACGATCGTGCTCCAGGGCAAGGGCAAAGCCACTGAATCGGTGATCTCCATGCTGCAGAACCCAGGAGAGGTGGAATTGTGCCGCACCGACCTCAAAGGCACTGTCAAGTCACCCGCCGACTTCAAAGGCCGATCCCTTGGCATCACGGACACCGGATCCTCCACCGACTTCCTCACCCAGTACCTGACCTTCAAGGCCGGCGTCGACCCGGCCGCCACCACCCGGCGCGGCGTGGGAGCAGGACAGACATTCCTGGCCGCGATGAAGCAGAAGGCGATCGACTGCGGAATGACTACCGAACCGACGGTCTCCCAGGCCGTGTCCACCGGAGTCGCGTTCATCCTGCTCGATACCAGAGGCGCCGGCGCCAAGACCTACCTCGGCGGGGAATACCCAGCGACCTCTCTGTACATGACCAACGACTACGTCAACTCCCACAAGCCGTTGGTGCAGAAGCTGGTCAACGCCTACCTCGGCGCCCTCACCTGGATCCAGGGCCACAACGGAACCCAGATCGCCGACGTGATGCCCGCCTCCTACTCCGCCGGTGTCGGCAAAGCCGCCTACGCCAAAGCGTTGGACAACGAAAAAGCGATCTTCAATCCCGATGGGATGATGCCAGCCACCGGACCCGCGACCTGCCTGGCGGTACTGTCCGCATTCAACCCGGCGGTCAAGGGCAAATCCATCGACATCAGCAAAACCTTCACCGATGAGTTCGTCAAAGCCGCTACCCCAGTCAGCTGAATCCTCAAGTACCGATCCACCCGTCACAACAACGCTATCGCCCCGGCACCGGCTAAACCGGCGCCGGGGCGAAGGGCGAAGCTAACGGACGGTCGTCTGCTCGGTGGTCATGCTGGTGACCACCGTCGCCATCGGTGTCATCCCCGTCGGCTTAGCTTTTTCTAACGCCCGAGGAAACCCGCTGTCCGAACCGCCGGGCGTATCGAGCCGCTTGCGAGGATCACCACGCCGCCGGTGAAACACCAGGCCACGAGGGGTGTTTCGACCCCGTTCCGACATGAATGCGAGCGCACACGATGACGACGTATCCAACGACGGCGCAGTCCGTCCCCCCAGCGCAGGACACCACGCCGAGCCGACCTGCAAGGGGCCCGCTCGCCGGGTTGCGGGTGCTGGACCTGGGCACCGTTGACGCGGCGCCGATCACCGCCATGCTGCTCGGCGACTGGGGGCCGACGTCATCAAGGTCGAGCACCCCCGCGGCGACCCCGCCCGATCCCACGGCCTGACCAAGGACGGCCACGGCCTGTGGTGGAAAGTGATCGCCCGCAACAAACGGACGATGACGCTGAACTTCACCAAACCCAAAGGGCAGGACATCCTCCGCCGGCTCGTCGCACAAGCCGACGTCGTCATCGAGAACTTCCACCCGCGCCTTCACCCCGACCACCCGCGAAATCGACTGGGCGCACGAAGTACTCGCCGCCTTCGAGGCGGCCGACGGGGAGGCCCTACGGCTGCCCAGCGGCGAGTTCGTCGACCTGCCGCTCGCTGACCAGGCCCGCCGGCTCCTGCAACTCGCCGCCCCGCGCCACGAGAGCGACGTGGACGTCCGACTCACCACCTCGCAATGACCTCGATCGACCAAATCCCGCGGTCCCACACACCGTGAGGCGCCCTGATCAGTTCCGCGACGAGCTCTTCCCGCCTGCTCTACCGACCTGAGGCCGTACTCCAGGCGGGGTGGAGTCCACCCAACCCGGACCTGGCCGGTGCAGCGGACCCGGCGCAGCGGCACGCTCGGTGCGGTGCGACCGAGGTTGTGCCCGCACTCGGCGGTCCGAGGGCGTGGGCGTCGGTCACCTCGAGCTCGCCGCGACGACCCGACGAGAGGGTCTCCCGCACTGGCGCGCCCGGGTCCAGGAGGCAGCCGGGCACGGGATGCCGTCCATCTGCGGCGACAGAGCCGGTGAACCGAGCCCTCCGCGGTCACCAACGCCGCCACCAACGGGCAGAGCGGAAGCAGCCCATGAGCGGCCGAGGGGCGGGTCGCTCATCGCCGGTCTCCGCTCACGGGCGCGAAGCCGCCCACGCCGAGCTGGCCGGCAGGCCGTCGACGGTCGTCGAGGTGAGCTCGTTGTAGAACGCGACGAGGTTGGCGATCGGGGACAGGGCCCGGGTCGGGAAGTCGTAGGACCAGGCGACGTCGCGCGTTTCGGTCCCCTCCAACTCAGCCGACCAGTAGGCGCTGGTCCGCCCCTTGTACGGACACTCGGTCACGGTGTCGCTCGGGGTGAGCGCGCCGAAGTCGACCGCCGGGCGGGGGAAGTAGTAACGCGTCGGCAGGCCGGTCTCGAAGACCATCACCGTGGCGTCGGACTCGGCCAGCACTTGCCCGGCCAGCTCGACCCGGACCCGCCGGCTGGAGCGCAGCGCGTCCACCCGGGTGTAGGGGTTACGCGGGTGCACCCAGACCTGCTCGTCCTCCTCGAACCAGGAGTCAAGAGCGTCCCACTCGATTCGGGCCAGGCCGGCAACCGCGGGGTCGGCGTCCTGGGTGTAGGCCCGCACCGCTCCGGGCCGCAGCGTTTGTCCCTGGCCGAGCGAGAATGTCCGGGTGGGGCCGCGCCGCAACCGCCTCGGGTGCTCGTCGTCGGTCAGCAGCGCGGGGTCCAAAGCCGCGAGTGGCATGTGGTAGGCGGGGTACTTCGGGGAATCCCAGACGTAGACGGCGGCGAGGGTGTCGAACACGCACTGGCCGCCGAGGTAGCCGCGGAGCCGGCGCGGTACCGGTTCGACGGTCGCCGTGTGATCGGTCATGGCCGGGAAATCTTGCATCGGGTGAGCTCCTCGGGCTGGCGGGTTGAAGGGGGCTTAAGTGGTCTTGTGCTGCTGGGCGTAGCGGATCAGGCCGACAGCGTCCTCGCCCGTGACCCGGCCGATCGCCCCGGAGGAGTAGACACTGACCACCACCGTGCCGTCGGGGGCGAGTACGAAGCCGGTCGCCTGGAGGTAGTGCGGCTCTGGGTTGACGAAAGCGCCGGTGAGCGCTGCGACCCGGTCGGCGTCGGCGCTGTGGCCAACGGGGAAGGTCAGGCGGTACTTGGCGATCATCGCCCGGGCGGTGGCCTCGTCGTCGACCGAGACCGATACCACGCCGGCGCCCAGGCCGGCCAGGTCGTCGAGCACCCGCTGGAAACCGCGCAGCTGGGCGTTGCAGAAAGGGCACCACGAGCCCCGGTTGAAGATCACGACGCCCCAACGCCGGGCGAAGTGGTCCGGCAGCTTCAGCACCTCCCCGCCGACGAGGGTGAGGGTGAGGTCGGGGAAGGCATCGCCGGGGTGAAGTAGGTCGGTCATGCGCGTGCTCCTTCGGTGAGGGGGTCGGCGTCAGCCAGTGAGGGGTTAGGCGTCAGCGACGGCCCAGACGGCGCCGTTACCGGCACGGCCGATGCCGACGAGCAGCTGGGCCACGGACTGTCCGGGGATTGTGAGGGTGCCGCCGGCGCACGCAGAATTGGACCAGCGTCTGCGCGCCCGCCGTCGGCTGGTGGTCGCGGCGGCGGGACCGTAGCGCGTTGTCCACCGGGCCAGGCCAACCGGTGGGTCGACGACGGGAGGGTTCAGCAAAGTAGGCACCTCCGTTAGTGGCCTCGGGGGACCCACTCCTTACGGGTCAGCACCTGGTGGTGCGCGATGCCCGCAAAATTTCACTTTCGATGAGCTGGAGGAGAAACGTTTGCGCGGTGTGGCTCAGACGACGAACACCGGAATGGTCAAGGCGATCAGGACGATCAGTCCCCACAGCGCGGGCGCGGAACCAAGGGTTTGTTCACGGTTTGAAGTTGCGCGGAGCCCCTCCACCTCGCTGCGGGTGATCCACCAAGGATTGGTGCGGGCCTCCAACCAGAAATAGACAACGCCCACGGCGGCGCCATAGCCGAGGTGCCCTACGAGGGACGGGAATGCTGCGGCGATACCGGTTGCATTCCATTGCAGAGTTGCACCGGCGAGCAAGGGCAGCAAACTCAGGTCACCCAGTGTCCACCAGAAGAATCCGTAGCACACCCCCCACCCGACGCCGGAAGCCACATCAAAGCTGCGTCGCCGAAATAGCATTGCGTAGGAAACTCCGATGATCTGGGCGATCAGAAGGTGAACGACCAGTCCGGCCCCGGCGCCTTGCGCTCCCACCAGATGCGCGACCGTGGGTAATTCGCCCACCAGCACCATCACCACCGTGAAGACGGAACCGCCGACCAAGCCGGCGAGCGCACCGTAACCCAGGGCGTGGAGCCCGCGAGAACCGGGAGAATCTGGTTCCAGCCTGCGCACGTCGTCGACGAACAACCAGCGGGACACGCCGCCCAGCCCGGTGAAGACCAAGCCGATACCTCCACCCAGCAACAAGTATCCGGGCAGTCGGTCCATCGAGGCCATCACCGCGGCCTGCGACCAGTTCAAGGTCGCGCCGCGCAGCAGCGGCGGAACGGTGACAGCAGCGAGGATCCACCACAAAAATCCATAGGCTGTGCCGCGGATCAGCGCCGGCCCGGCGCCCTCCCGGCGATCGCTGAACAACACCGGGTAGCCCAGTCCCGCTGCCGCCCCGCCCACGAATATCCAACCGGATCGAACGCCGGCCATTCTGTCGATCACCAGATACAGAGCGGCGGCGACGATCAACCCGGCGAACACTCCCCGCACGGCGGAACCCGGTCGGGGCCGAAGCTTGGTGCCCCGATCGCGCCGCAGCGCAACGAAGACGAGCGCGGTCGTGGCCCCGTAGTACAGATGCCCGATCAGGCTGGGCAACAGCGCCTGGGCGCTCGACAGATCCCACGCCACCGGTTGTGCGGTCAACAGGGGCAGCAACGTCAGCGCGCCGAGAAACCACCAGAACGCGCCGTAGAGCAGACCCCAGAACAACATTTCGCTCGCCTGGCCGCGCTGGCGGAACACCAGCACTCCGAAACCGGAGCCGATGATCGCAGCGATCGCCATGTGCACAACGAATCCGACGGTCGCGGAGTCGGTGCGCACGATCGACGCCACAGTCCGCAGCGTGCCCAGCGATGCCATCGCGACGCCGAAGACCGCGCCGCCCACGAGTCCGGCCGCCGCGCCCGCGGTGGCGGACGACGCGGCGCCGGGAGCCGCAAGCCGCCCGACCAAGCCGCCGGTCGTCGTCATTGCGGAGCCTTTTCCGCGGCGTGCGCTGCCGGCCTCTCCGGAGCGACCGATCGGGCTGTCAGCACGATGTCACGCGGAAAGATCAGATCCAGCAACCAATCCACCAACACCCGGATCCGCTTTTCCAATCCAGGCAGCTTCACCAGATAGATGCCGCGCCACAGCACCCATGCCACGAACCCTGAGAACTGGTGCCCGCGGATATCGGCTGCGGCAGTGCGGTGCCCGAGAGCGACCAGAAGCCCGAGTGCTCGGAATCGGAACGTCGCAGGATCTCGGCCGGCGAGCACCGCGACAATGTTGTCCGCCACCACCTTGCCCTGCCGCAGCGCATGCTGCGCGGTCGGCGGAAAAGACGTCCCGGCGTTGTCGACATCGGGGACCTGGGCGCAGTCCCCCAACGCCCACACCCCGTTCAGTCCGGCCACCCGACAGGAGGAGTCGGTAATCAGCGCACCGTTGCCGGCGTGTTCACCGCCCATCCCCGCTATCAGCGCCCCCGGCCGATTACCGGCGGTCCAGACAAAGCTGCGAGTGGGGATCCGCCGGCCGTCCGACAACTCCACGTCATTCGCGGTTGCCCCCACTACCCGCGTCTCCAGCCGGAATTCAATCCCGCGCGCCCGCAACCGTTCCAGAGCGTAGGAACCCAACTCCGTCGGTAACTCGGGAAGAATCGAATTCCGCGAATGGATCAACACGAACCGCGGCTCATCCGGCGCGATTCCGGGGAAATAGCGCAATACCCCTTGGACCAGGTCGAACATCTCGGCGATGGCCTCCGCGCCGGCGAATCCGCCGCCGGCCACCACGAAGGTGAGCAGGCGCCGCCTCTCCATCAAGTCGGGATCGGAATGATCGGCGCGCTCCAGTAGACCGATGACATGCTCCCGCAACGACACGGCGTCATTGAGATCTTTGAGAGTGAACGCATGCTCCGAAACGCCCGGCAGATCCAGGAAGTACGGGACGGACCCGACGGCTAAGATCAAGTGATCGTAGGGAATCCACTCAACACCTGTCGCCTCGACCAATCGAACGGCCTGGTTCGTAGTGCTCACTTCGTCCACCGATCCGCGCCGGAATCGGGTAAAGGCAACCGCGGCCCTAATCGGCGCGCTGATGTGCGAAGGCTCCAACGCCCCGGACGCCACTTCAGCCAACATCGGAGTGAACAACAAAAAGTTCGACTCACTGATCAGCGTCACGTCGACACCGTGCCCGCGGAGCGCGAGCCGCTCAAAGCGCTGAGCCGCGGCCAGCCCGCCAAAGCCGCCACCCACGATGACCACCCGCGTAGCTCGCCCAGCGGGCGGCGATTCCGGCTCCGACCGGGATGTGTAGACCCATCGCAGCAGCAACTCGTGCAGAAACACTGCGACCAGACCGCCGTGCAACAAATCAGCTACCAGGTTCCGGTAGGCCTCGGAAGCGGCGGAGACCGACCACGTCGGCAACCGCCCGTGCAAGACCGGATCCACCGTGAGCCAGAAGAACAACCAGCCCAACAGTCCCATCACGACCCCACCACACGCGGCCACGGCGAGCCCCCGGATCCGCGGCGCAACAACCAGACCGATCACCGCCCCTGCCCCCGCGGCATAGACAACGAACAAGACCCACGCCAGTAGTTCACTCCTCCCCCGCGGAGCGAGCATCCCTTGAAACCCCATCAGCGCAGCGACCGGCAATCCGATCAGCGCACCTGTGAAAGCCCCCCACCCCACCAGCTGGCGAGGTCTATCGATACGCGCAGCACGGCTACCGTGTCTCGCCAAGGTCGTACAACCTCCCATGTCAGCAAATGACCTCAGCCTGGCAGATCTGACCGCACCGCGCCCCCTTCTTCCCTTACAGATGAGTGAAGACTCATTACCTCCGTCGCGCGATGAAACTGCTGCGGTCGCGGTTCTCATCCGGGTCGCGGGTTGGGCAAAGACCCCGGTGGTCAACTGGGTGGTGCGTGCTCAGCGGACTCAGGACGCCAGCAGGTAAGTCTTGGCCAGCCGTCCTTGGGGTGCGCCGCCGACCCGGCGACGCAACAGCGCGTCCAGACCGATGACCCGACCGGCCGCCAAGCCCAGGACCGCGAGATGCGCCGCGGC
>JBBRDH010000142.1:0-14114 GCA_038204125.1 Mycobacteriales bacterium | reverse complement strand
GGTCTGCTGGATCATCGCCTGCACCGTCGCCTCGCGGTTGCCGCCGTTCTCGCCGAGATCCTCTGCATGCAGCGGCAAGTCGGCGACGATGTACTTGGCGAAGATGTCGCGCGCACCCTCAGCGTCCGGTCGGTTGATCTTGATCTTCACGTCGAGCCGGCCGGGCCGCAGAATGGCCGGGTCGATCATGTCCTCGCGGTTGGAAGCGCCGATGACGATGACGTTCTCGAGCCCCTCGACCCCGTCGATCTCGCTGAGCAGTTGCGGGACGATGGTGGTCTCGACATCGGAGGAAACGCCGGTCCCGCGGGTCCGGAACACCGAATCCATCTCGTCGAAGAACACGATCACCGGGGTGCCCTCGGACGCCTTTTCCCGGGCCCGCTGGAAAATCATCCTGATGGTGCGCTCGGTTTCGCCGACGTACTTGTTGAGTAGTTCGGGGCCCTTGATGTTCAGGAAGTAGCTGGTGATCTTCTCGACGCCGCGGGCAGCCGCGACCTTCTTCGCCAGCGAATTGGCGACAGCCTTCGCGATCAGAGTCTTGCCGCAGCCGGGGGGGCCGTACAGCAGGACGCCCTTCGGCGGCCGGAGCTGAAACTCCCGGAACAATTCTGCGTGCAGGAACGGCAGTTCCACTGCGTCGCGGATCTGCTCGATCTGCCGGGCCAGGCCGCCGATGTCGCTGTACTCGACATCGGGCACCTCCTCCAGGACGAGGTCCTCCACCTCCGCCTTCGGCACCCGTTCGTAGGCGTAGCCGGCCTTGGAGTCGATCAGCAGCGAATCGCCCGGCTTGAGCGGGAGGTCCATCAACGGCGCGGCCAGATGCACCACGCGTTCCTCGTCTGCGTGGCCGACCACCAGCGCCCGCTCGGAGTCGAGCAGTTCACGCAGCGAGCAGACCTCACCGACGGACTCGAACGAACCGGCCTCGACGACCGTCAGAGCCTCGTTGAGCCGGACCTGCTGACCCTTGGCCAGGGATGGCACCTCAATGGCAGGTGAGACGGTCAGCCGCATCCGCCGACCACCGGTGAAGACCTCGACGGTGCCCTCGGGACCGGAGCCAAGGAACACTCCGTAACCGCTCGGCGGCTGGGCGAGGCGGTCGACCTCCTCCTTGAGCTGGAGCAGCTGGCTCCTGGCCTCCCGCAGGGTGGTGACCAGTTTCTCGTTGCGTTCGGTGAGGGCGTTGATCTTGCTGCCGGTCTCGGTCAACTGCCGCTCGAGCGGGCGGGTGTCCATCGGCGCCACCGCAAGACGGCGACGCAGCTGGGCCACCTCGTCGTTCAGGACCCTGATCTGCGCGCTCAGCGACGCGGGCGACTGCTGGTAGTTGTCGGCCGGACCGGAACCCACCGCCGGGCGGGCTGCCTCCCCGGCCGGACGGTCTGCGCCCCGGTCCTTCGAACTGTCGTCGGAGATGTCACGGTCCGTCACATCACCCTCCCCTCTCGGCGTGGAGCCTTCAGATCCCCCGGTCCACACCCCGGTTCAGATCCCTCGGCCCTTGAAGTCTCCGAATCAACCCTACCTGCGGGCCGCGCCCGGCCCGGGCGACGACGCGCTCGGCCGTACGGCCGGCCCGAGTGTTGTTCCCAAGCTGTAACAGGGCCGTCACTCATCCGGTTTCTGGGTCGACCAGCAAGGGTTCGACCCTTTCCGGGTCGACCGGGGGCGCCAACGGCGCACGCCCTGGCGACTCGTGCCCGGTGGTCGCCTTGGACCGGCGCTGGGGGCGGGGCGCGGCGACCCCTGGAGCCATCCGCCGGGTCTTGAGCAGGAACGCTGTGTGACCGATCATCCGGTGCTCCGGACGGACGGCCAGGCCGACCAGGTGCCACGGCCGGTGCAGCGACTCCCAGGCCTCCGGTTCGGTGAAGCCGCCGTGCTCGCGGAGATCCTCGGCCACCCTCGACAGCTGGGTGGTGGTCGCCACGTAGACGATCAGTACCCCGCCCGGAACCAGGGAGTCGGCCACCGTCGGCAGCACCGACCACGGGTCGACCATGTCGAGCACGATCCGGTCCACCGGGCCGCTGTGGTCGGCCAGGTCGGCGACCCGCAGTTCCCAGTTCTCCGGCCGGCCGGAGAAAAATGTCTCCACGTTGCGCAACGCGTGGTCCGCGTGGTCCTGCCGGATCTCGTACGACAGCACCGAACCCTGCGGCCCGACCGCCCGCAGCAGCGAGCAGGTCAGCGCACCGGACCCCGCGCCGGCTTCCAGCACCCTGGCGCCGGGAAAGATGTCCCCCCAGTGCACGATCTGGGCGGCGTCCTTGGGGTAGATGACAGCCGCGCCGCGGGGCATCGACAGCACATAATCGGTGAGCAGCGGACGCATGGCCAGGTACACCGTGCCGCCGGGCGATGTGATGACACTGCCCTCGGGCTGGCCGATCAGGGTGTCGTGCTCGAGTGCACCGCGGTGGGTGTGGAAGGTGCCCCCCTGCTTCAGGACAACCGTGTATTTGCGGCCCTTGGGGTCGGTCAGTTGCACCCGATCGTCGATCTCGAAGAGGTTGGTCTCGGCAGGGTTGTTCTCGACGGTATTGATCTCGACGGTGTTGTTCAAGAAGCTCCTTCGGCGGATTTCAGCGGGATCGCCCGGCAAGTATCCGGGCAATGTCTGCGGCGAGCACTACGCCGGCCGGGTGTCCGGCCTCGTCGACCAGCAGGAACCGGGACGAAGCGGTGTTCCGGAGGCGGTCGGCCACCTCGGCCGGCTCGTCGAAACTCAGGATCACCATCTCCGGTCTGATCGGCTCGGCCACCGCGGTCGCCGGGGCCTGCGGCCGGGTCCTGGCCAATTCGGCGGCGGCCCCGTCGTCCATCAGGCCGACGGCGATCCCGTCGGCTCCGGTCAGGATGACGGCCCGGCCGGCGGCCACCTGACAGGCCAGCGCCACCGGTGACTCGGCGGGCAGCTGCACCACGGCCCTGGCGATTCCGGCGATCGACACATCGGCCGGCCACCGCACCGGCCGGACCGCGATCCGCTCCGCAGCGGCGCCCAGACCGACGAAAGCCGCCATCACCACCGCGAGTCCGCCCTCCAGCACGCCGGCCCGGCTCGAGCCGAGCAGCTCGATGACGCCCCAGATTCCCAGTCCGAGAGCGAGTGCGAATCCGCCGATCACAGCGGCGAGGGTGCCGACCCGTCGGCGCCCGGAGACCTGCCACACCCCAGCGCGCAGCACCCGGCCTCCGTCCAGGGGCAGTGCGGGCAGCAGGTTGAACACGGCGACCACCCCGTTGGCCAGCGCGAGTTCGATCAACAGCAGCCAGCCGATGGTGTGCCGGCCGACACTGCCGACCAACAGGCCGAAGATCCCGGCCAACAGCGCGGAAACGCCAGGGCCGGATGCCGCGATGATCGCTTCCTCGCGAGGTGAAGAGGGCTGCCGACCAAGTTCGGACACGCCCCCCAGCAGATAGAGCCGGACCTGGATGACAGGTACGCCAAGGGATCTGGCCGCCAGGCAATGGCCCAGCTCGTGGACCAGGACGCTGACCCCCAGTAGCACTCCCAGACCGGTGGCGACGGCCGCTGCCGCCCCGGTCTCTATCGTCGGCACCGCCTGCCGGACCACGGGCGTGGCCAGCACGGTGATCAGCAGGACGGACAGCAACCAGGAGAACGACACAATGATCGGGATGCCGGCGATCCGGCCGACCCGCACTCCGCCGGCGCTGATCAGCCGGGAACGGGTCCGGGGCCGGCTCGGCGCTGAACTGCCGGCCGGAAGAGGGCGGTCGATGCTCACCTGCGCAACGGTAGTGCGCCAGTGGGCCGCGACGGTCGATTCGGTCGGTCGCCTCCTTCTCGACGGGGCGGCGCTAGCCTGACGTCCGTGACCAGCACCCCCGCGGGCCAGCCGGTGACGCCGGCGACCCGCACATCGAACAGCTACTACGAAGATCTCGGGGACAACCGCTACCGGTCGACCCTGCACGCGCAGGGCGCCTGGGCGGACGACCACCAACATATGTCGCCGGTGGCAGGGCTTCTCGTCGATGCGCTCGAGAACTGTTCACCCCGTCCTTCTCTGATGTTCTCCCGAATCGCCTTCGACATTCTGGGCACCATTCCGGGCGGCGAGATATCGGTGGAGGCAAAGGTTCTCCGGCCCGGCCGGACCATCGAACTGGTGCAGGCCGAGATGATCGCCGGTAGCCGTCCCGTAGTCCGCGCCACGGGCTGGCGGCTCGAGACCTCCGACACCAGAGCGATCGCCGCGAGCGATCTCGGATCAATCCCGGGCCCGGAATCCGCTGAGCCCTTCGACAACAACTCTGTCTGGCCAGGTGGTTTCATCCGATCGGTGGAGCTCCGCCGGGTGGGAACGCCGCGACCGGGCAGTTCGACCGTGTGGCTCAGAGCCCGGGTCCCGCTGCTCTCGGACCGTGAAACGTCGGTCCTGGCAGGTGTTTTCGGCTTGGTCGATACCGCCAACAGGGTCGCGGTGCGGGTCGACCCGAGTGAGGTGCTGTTCCCGAACACCGATCTGACGGTGCACCTGTTCCGGCAGCCGGCCGGCGACTGGCTGGGCCTGCAGACGCAGGTGTCGTTCGGGCCGGATGGAATCGGCCTGACCGAGGCCGTCCTCCACGACCTCGAAGGCCCGTTCGGCAGGTCCGCCCAGACGCTGACACTGCGGATTCTCCCCAGCCGCCCTTAGCAGAACTACAACCGGCAGGAGCGGATGTCCGAGGCGAGGATTGCCTTGGCCCCGAGTTCGGCGAGGGCGTCCATCACCGGGTTGGCGGCGGTCCGCCGAACCATTGCCCGCACGGCGACCCACTCCGGGTGGGCCAGCGGGGCCACGGTGGGCGACTCGAGGCCCGGGGTGATCTCCGTCGCGCGGGCGAGAAGTGTTTTGGGGCAGTCGTAGTCGAGCATCAGGTACTGCTGGGCGAAGACAACGCCCCTGACCCGGCTGACAAGCTGCCTGGCCGCTGCGGACAACGGGTTGCCGGCTCTGCTGATCAGCACCGCCTCGGAGGTGCAGATGACGTCACCGAAGGCCACCAGTGAGTGCTGCCGCAGGGTCCGTCCCGAGCCGACGACGTCGGCGATGGCATCCGCCACACCGAGCTGAATCGAGATCTCCACCGCCCCATCGAGTCTGATCACCTCCGCGGTCAATCCGCGGCCCGCCAGGTCACGACGCACCAGGTTCGGGTAGGCGGTGGCGACGCGGAGACCGGCGAGGTCGGCCACGGTCCAATCCCGGCCGCCCGGCGCCGCATAGCGGAACGAGGACTGGCCGAACCCCAGCGCCAGTTGCTCACCGACCGGCGCCCCGGAGTCGGCGGTCAGATCGCGGCCGGTGATTCCCAGGTCGAGTTCCCCGGAGCCGACGTAGATGGCAATGTCCTTCGGCCGCAGAAAGAAGAATTCGACGTCATTGCCGCCGTCCAGGACGGTGAGGTCGCGCGGGTCGTGGCGTTGCCGATACCCGGCCTCCTGCAACATCTCCGCGGCGGGCTCGCTCAGGGTGCCCTTGTTGGGCACGGCGACTCTCAACATGTGCACTGGTCCTCTGGTCGGCTAAGGCAGTGGTTTCGGGCGGTCGGCGCCGGAATTCACAGATGTTGCTCAGAGATGCTGGTAGACCTGCTCCAGCGAAATGCCGCGGCCGATCAGGATGACCTGCGCCCGGTAGAGCAACTGCGACACCTCCAGCGCCAATGCGTCATCGCCTTCGTGTTCGGCCGCCAGCCACACCTCACCGGCCTCCTCGAGCAGTTTCTTGCCCTGCGCATGTACCCCCGCGTCGAGTGCCTGAACGGTGCCGGAACCATCCGGCCGCAGCCGGGCCCGCTCGAGAAGTTCGGCGTAGAGCGAGTCGAAGGTCTTCACGTCGAGCGATTCTCCCAGACGGCGACGTGTTGGAACGCCGTCCGGCCGCGGCCCGCGGTGGTCCTAGGGACGCGGAGCCGGTTTCACCGGTTGCCGCAGGATGGTGCGCAGCTTTGCCGGCGGGGTGCGGCGGGCGTCGCTGAGATAGATCTCGTGGTGCAGCCCGCTGGGCTCGAGCGACTGGGCCGGCAGGAATTCCTCGTGCAGCCGGGCCAGGACAGAACCTTCGTCGTCGTAGCTCCCGACGTGCAGCGTCTGTACGCACCGGGCCTCGTCCAGGGTGTACCGGCTCAGTCGGCCGGCCGCGATGGCGCCCTTGTCCCGGGCGGTTCGCACCGCTGTGCCCAGCAGGTCGGCGTCCACCCAGTCCGGCTGGCGGATCAACATGCGCCAGGACCAGCTCGCCTTGTCCCTCGAATGGAAGGCGGCCATGTCGTGCGCCCACCACAGCCCCTCCAGCGGGAGGACCACGTAGTCGCGCTGGAGATCGCGCTTGCTCAAAAACTTCGCGGCGTAGGACGCGGTGAACAGGGCCTGGACTGCATGCCCGTAGTCCTCCGACACGTTGGGGTCGCCACTGCCCTCGATCGCGAGGAACGTCATCGCTGGGACCACGACTTCGACGAAAAGCCCTGGCCGGGGCGCATAGAGATCCTTACGCTCGGCCTTCAGATCAGTACCTGCCACGCGTCTTCTCCAGGCGTTCGAATGGGCGCCGGAAGACCGACCGCAGTTCCCACGAAGCGATCACCGGATCAGGCGGACCTGGATGGGCAGATCGAGCGCCGCCCAGGTGCGATCCGCAGTCAGCACTTCGGCCGGTGTGATCCGGGTGGTCAACGCCAGGCAGCACCGGTCACCGAGTGAGAGCGACCGTCCGCCGGGCAGTCCGCGCATCGCGCCCGCCAGTTCGGCGTCAGCTGCGGTGAGCGGCTCGACGACGATGCCCGCGGCGCCGAGCAATCCCCGCAGTCGACTGACGTCCACTCCAGCGTCGACCAGTTTCCCGACGACCTCCGCGAGGTTCGCCGCGCCCAGTATCGCGCCGTCGATCTCCGCAGCGATCACATCGTGACCTGGCTCCTGGTGGATCAAGGCGAGCACTGCAGACGCGTCGAGGACCGTCATTCGTCGGCTGCGGCCGCTCGGCGTTCCGTCAACAGTTCGTCGACGAGCGACCGGCTCCCCGGCACTTCGCTCCCCAATTCGCGCAGCTCGGCAACGGCGTCGACCTGACGCTGAAGGACCAGACGTGTCCCACGTGCCGACAGATGGAGCCGATCACCCGGTTGTAGGCCCATGGCTGCCCGGACCTCGGCGGGAACCACCAGCCGCCCTTGGCGACCGAGCACCACCGTGGCATCCATTGAGCGAGTGTGCCACGGCACGTACAGATGTGGCACGATCCGGCGTCGTGCGGAGTGCTTGACCTTGACGCAGGGTGCGCACCGTGTCTGCTCGAATTGCGCGAGGCACGCGGCCACACCGGCTGGACCAACATCAGGCGCATCGACCCGGCGCAGCGATCTCCCGCCGCCCCGCTGGAACGGCGCTCACCACCCAGCGGCGTGGATGAACTCGGCGGCGGGCTTCCCGAGCCATTGCGTGATGCGCATGGTGAGGGCCCATGGTGGCGATACGGGCGTCCGCAGATTGGTCAATCGGCTCTTACTCCAGCAGAACATCGACGCCGCGCTGACACCCTGCGCCCCGGGGGGATCCCAGCTCAATCCTGGTCGGCCGGCAGCTCCGGCGGATCCGTCCCGTCGGCGACGGCAGGAATCGGGGCGGGCCGAAACGCCCGGATGCTGAAGGTGGTGCCTTCCAGGTCGTCGTGCCGTCGATTGCGGGGCCGGTCCCGCACCAGCTGTGGAATATTGCCGTTGCGCGGGCCGGTCCAGTCCAGGGGTGGCGCTTCGATGAGCCGCGCCAGCGCAAAAGCGTTCTGCTCCCAGTTCACCCGCCAGCCCCGGAAATCCTTCCAGGCCGTCGCCGCGTCCACCTCGGCCCGGAATTCGACCCGGTCCAGCATCTGCCAGCCCTCCGAGAACTCCTCGAAGGTCAGGCTGACCGGATCGATGGGGAGCGGGTCGACGATGACGGGCAGTCGCTGGGCCGCATTGATGGACTTCAACGCGCTGATTCCGCCGGTGATCACCAGCCGGGCCGAGGCGGGCGCCACCGACGGCGTGCGGGCCAGCTGCAGGGCGGCGGCGTCCATCACCGCCATCAGACTGGTCAGCCAGCTGCGGCGAAGGTCCGGCGACCGGAAGAAGGCGAGCGTCGGGTAGGAGGTGTGGCTCTCGGCGATGTCGGCGACCAGCCGCTCCCAACTGCCGTAGAGGGTGTCCAGCTCGCCGACGACCCCGGCGAGTTGGTATCGCATCAGGATCACCGGGCCCCAGGCCGGGTCTCCCCCACGTCCCGCCAACAGGCTGACCTCCGTCTCGCGCCTGTTGAACGCGCCGTAAAGGGTTGGCAGATAGCCGATCAACAGGGCAATGAGCAAAGGCCCGGTGATGGCCGCCAGGAAGGAGACCACCGTGGCCGCAGCGCCCGATGGTGAGGAGAAACCAAGCGTGAACAGGCTGGAACCTGATTCGCGTAGGGAGGCCGACAACGACAGATCGCCGGTCCCCCAGAAGATCAGCCCATACCCGACACCGAACAGCGCGAGCCAGAACGGCACGAGCGAGATCATCATCAGCGACCCGACAGGAGCCAGCAGGGCGTCCCGCCGCCGATAGGAGATCCGTCTGGCCACGAAGTCGATCGGAGCCCGGACGAGGGCGATCCAGCTCCGGTACAGCAGCACGCTGCGGGTCGGCCGGGCGACGACCAGAGCCAGGATTGCGGCCCGCCAGACCGCGATGACCAGGACCACCCCGGCCGCAGTGACCGGCGTCCGTTCTAGTGGGTTCATGGACAGGAAGAGTAGGTGCTGCACCGGCTGATGAGGCACCAAGGCGCTGCCGCCGGCCGGTGGACCTGCCGGGATGGCATCGCGCTCGGCGTAACGTGTGCCACGTCCACAAGCATGACGGCGCAGATGATCGGGGATCGCCCCCCGGAGGGTGGAAAGTTGACGCGACCGAGCTGGGCGCCGGACGAAATCGACCTGGATCGCCCGAGTGCTGCCCGGGTATACGACTATTACCTGGGCGGATTCCACAATTTCCCGGCGGATCGGCAGATGGCTCAGGAAGCCATTCGGATGTGGCCGGAACTCCCGCTGATGATGGGCGCGAACCGGGCTTTTCTCCGGCGGGCGGTGCGCTTCGCCGTCGCGCAGGGCATTACCCAGTTCCTGGATATCGGGTCGGGCATTCCCACCGTCGGTAATTCGCACGAGATCGCCCGCCAGGCAGATCCGTCCTCGCGGGTCGCGTACGTCGATATCGACCCGGTGGCCGTCGTCCACAGTCGGGCAATCCTCGCCGGTGACACGATGACAACGGTGCTGCAGGCGGATCTTCGGGATACGCGCAGCATCGTCGGCGACCGCTCGGTGCGAGATCTGGTCGACTTCGACAAGCCGGTCGCGATTCTTCTGGTGGCGATATTGCACTTCATCGCAGATGCCGACGACCCCAAAGCGATGATCGCCCGACTGCGCGAAGCGGTGGTCCCAGGTAGCCTGCTGGTCATGTCCCATGCGAGCCAGGATGGGCAGCCCGAACTGGCCAAGGGTCATCAGGAGTTGTACGCCCGTACTCCGACCCCGATGACGATGCGATCGTTGGATCAGATAAGGGACCTTTTCACCGGTTTCGATCTCGTCGATCCGGGCGTGGTGCCCATTCAGCAGTGGCGGCCCGAGACGCATTCCGAGGTGACCGACAAATCGAAGCGGATGGTCGGATTCGCCGGGGTCGGCGTCAAGAGTGGGACAGCCTGAGAGTGTCGGAGCCTGCTGTCACCGAGCCGGCTGTGGTGGCCTTCGCTTCACGCTGGGCGCGCGCGGTGACCGGCTCGAGTTACGTTCCGATGGAGCTGCCAGAGACCGAGGCCTACCTGACCGCGCTGGCCGGGCAGCTCCTCGCGGCGTGGCGGACCGAGCCCTTCGACGCGGCCGCCGGATTCCAGGTCGGGGCTGCAATGGTGGACCGGCACTTCACCAACCCGGACACGATCAGCAAAACCCTTGCGATGGTGTCGGAAGCGTTGAACCCCGCCCAGCTCATCGATCCGGCCGCCGTGACCCGGATCGGGGCGTTGCAGGGGGCCTTGGCCGCAGGCTATGCCACCAGGCTGCAGGAACGCACGCTGGCCGAGCAGGATGCGATCCGTATCGCGGCCACCACCGCTCGAAGTGAGGCAGAGATGGCGGCCCGGGCGAGCGACGCCCGTTTCCGAGCAGTCTTCGCGGGCGCGGCGATCGGAATCGGACTGGGAGACACCAACGGAAACATCCTCGACGCGAACCCCGCACTGATCAAGATGCTGGGTTATTCGGTACCCGAAATGCGCGTCAGAAATGTCGGCGACTTCATGCATCCCGACGACGCGCTCAAGGTCTGGGCTCTCTACGAAGAATTGATTCGGGGAGAAAGGGAGAGCTTCCAGACGGCAAAGCAGTTCCTGCGCAGCGACGGCAGAGGCGTCTGGACGCACCTGACGGTCTCGCTCATCAGGGACACGGACGGCGCACCCGAATATCAGATAGCCGTCGTCGAGGATGTCACCGATCTGCACCGATTGCAGAGTCAACTGCAATACCAGGCTCATCACGACGAACTGACCGGGCTGGCGAACCGGGCTCTGTTCCAACGGCAACTCGACCAACTGATCACCGACCCGGGCAAGAGTGGGCGAATCGGTGTCTGCCTGATGGATCTCGACGGTTTCAAGGCCATCAACGACAGCGTTGGCCACGCGATCGGCGACCAGGTGCTCGTCGAGATCGCCAGCCGTCTTGACGGTGCGCTCTCCCACGAGGGGCATCTGGTCGCCCGCCTGGGCGGTGACGAATTCGTCATTCTCATCGAGAACACCACCGGCGCACAGGATGTCATCTCAGTGGCCGAGCGCGCCCTCGAGGCGGTCGAGCGGCCGATCACCATAGCGAGCCGCGCCTACAGCGTGACCGCCAGCGCCGGACTGGTCGAGCGGGCGGCGACCGCAGCCGATACCGCCGACCTGATCCGGGCCGCCGACATCACGCTGTACTGGGCCAAGGCCGACGGCAAGGGCCGGTGGGCGCTGTTCGATCCCGAGCGCAGCGACCGCGAGGTGGCCCAGTACACGTTGGCCAGAATGTTGCCAGCCGCGCTCGCTAACGACGAATTCCGATTGCACTACCAGCCTCTGGTCAATTTGGCCGACGGCCTCCCCTCCGGCGTCGAGGCCCTGCTCAGATGGGAACATCCAAGGTTCGGTCACCTGCTGCCCGGGCGTTTCATCGGTGCGGCCGAGGAGACCGGCATCATCGTTCCGCTCGGCCGGTGGGTGCTGGAAACTGCCTGCCAGCAGGGCGCGAAATGGGCGCTGCGATTTGCCGACCCGTTGCGGATCAGCGTGAACATCGCAATCCGCCAGCTCGCAGACCGGCAATTGATCGACGGTATCAAGCAGATGCTGGACGAGAATGGTCTTGCACCGCAACAATTGCAACTCGAACTGACCGAACGCGCGGTGATCGGGACTGACAGCGAACCGCTGGCCGTGCTGCGACAGCTCGCCCATCTGGGGGTCCGTATCGCCATCGACGATTTCGGCACCGGCTACTCCAACATGACCTACCTTCGGCGGCTTCCGGTGTGCGAACTGAAATTGGCCGGTTCGTTCATCAGCGAAGCGAGCCCGAACGGCGAGCGCCGCTCCGTCGACGCTGAAATAGTCGGATCGCTGGTCTCGCTCGCTCACACCCTGGGCATGACAGTGACGGCCGAAGAGGTCGAGACCGAGGAGCAGGCCGACGCCCTCCGCGAACTCGGCTGCGACACCGGACAGGGAAATTACTTCGGCGCGTCGGCGCCGGCCGAGGAGGTCCAGCGCCTGATGGACAAACACCTCCCCCACGTCGCGGATCTCTGAGCTGTCGAACGCGACCAACTCCCGACGCCAGATTTCCGACTTCTTCTGTTGTTCGGACAGCAGTATCTGACGCACCGCCGTCTCCGCAGACGATCGGTCAGCGGGAGCCGTTCAGACTCGCCTGCTGCCCTCGTACGGCGAGGTACACGAATTCGAGGTCAGGCCGGTCGGGGGCGTCACGAACTTCGAGGACGGAATAACCGTGGCTGATGAGATCGGCTTCGATCTCGTCGGGTTGCCGAAAGCGCAATGTCGATTCTGATGTCAGGGTTTGTCCGTCGAAGTCGAAGATCCAGGTCGAGCGGAAGGTGACCAACGGCCATTCGATGCTGGTCACCTCTGTCCAGCTGGTTACTCCGCCGACACCGGCGATCTGGGCGACCGCGTACGTGTCCTCGAGATTCCATCGCTTCCACCCCTCGGCGGCAGGGTTCCGCGTCTCGAAGACGAGGTAGCCCTCAGGGCGCAGCGAATGGTGTATCCCTTGCAGCGTTGCATACCAAGAGGATGCATCGGTGATTGCCTGTGCGACGTTGGCAGTCATGACCGCCAGGTCCCGGTCTGCGACGTGGACGGCGGAGACATCACCGTGGATCCAGCGGACCCTTTGCGCGCCGCTCTTGGCCCGAGCAACCGCAAGCGACGCCGCCGCCGGATCGACGCCGATGACGTCGCAACCACGTTCAGCAAGCATGAGGGCGAGTGTTCCGGTGCCGCAGCCGACGTCGAGCACTCGATTGACGCCGAGTTCCTCGACGAGCTGGACGTACAGATCGAGATCGCTGCGGTCTGGATCCAGGGCGTCGTAGATGGCAGCCAGCCGGGGATGTCGGAACTCTTCGTCGGCCACGTTCAAAGCCGACCGGAATCAGACCCTGCTGGGGCAGTGAAAATCAACCGCTGACCGGGCCGCGCCTGACCGATCTCGTCCATGTCGGCGTCGATCACGGTGGCGAGCACGGGGTATCCGCCGGTGATCGGGTGGTCGGCGAGGAAGATCACCGGCTTTCCGTTGGGCGGGACCTGGATCGCGCCCAGCGTCATGCCTTCAGTGGGTAGTTCCCGGTCGTCGATCCTTCTCAACGGCGGGTCACCCTCACCCCGATCCAGTCTCATCCCCACCCGGTCGGCCCTGGTCGACACCGTCCAGGTTCCGGCAAACAGCGCCCGAGGGTCGATGAACCAGTCGTCGCGGGGCCCGAGGAGGACGCGGACGGTGAGCGGCCCGCTCTTCGGGACCGCCAGGACGGCGAGGTCGTCGTTCGGGTCGGTGGCCGGCGGGGGGCCGATGGGCAACCGGTCGCCGCGCCTGCAGGCTTCCGGCCCGATGCCCGCCAGGGTGTCCCGGCTCCGCGAACCAAGGACTGGCGGCACTGCGATACCGCCGCGGACGGCGAGGTAGCAGCGGAGCCCGGCCGGCGCGATGCCGAGGGAGAGTTGTTCCCGCGCTGCGAGAATGATCGGCGAGTGGTGGAAAACCTGGGCGCCGTCCACGGTGATCGGTGCGGTCGCGCCGGTGACCGCGACCATCACCCGCGATGTCGCGGTCAGCCGCAGGCCGCCGAGGACGATTTCCAAGCAGGCTGCGCCAATCTCGTTTCCGACGAGCCGGTTTGCCGCGATCAGCGAGGCCCGGTCGGCGGCGCCGCTGATGCCGACGCCGGCTCCGAACCAGCCGGGCCGACCAAGATCCTGCACCAGGGTCAGCACACCGGGTGACACCACCTGCAGTGTCGCCGGTAACGCGGCATTCACTTCCGGTCCAGGTCGACGAACCGGACGCGGGTGCCCGGTCCGAGCAGCGCGGGTTCGGCGCGTTCGGTGTCCCACATCGTCGCGTCGGTGGTGCCGATCAACTGCCAGCCGCCCGGTGACGAGCGCGGGTAGACGGCGCTGTACCCGTCCGCGAGCCCCACCGCACCCGCCGGCACCCTGGCCCGGGATTCGTGGCGCCGCGGAACCTCGAGCCGTAGCACGGTGTCCCCCCCGAGATCGGTGTCCCCCCCGAGATCGGTGTCCCCCCCGATGCCGGGCACGGCTGGATCGGGCTCCAGATAGCCGAACCCCGGCGCGAACCCGATGAACGCGCACCGCCACAACTGCCCGGTGTGTGCGCTGATCACTTCGGCCGGCCCGACACCCAGCAGGTCGGCGACCGTGTCCAGATCTTCGCCGTCGTACCGCACACCGATGGTCAGGAACCGCTCGG
>JBBRDH010000141.1:0-14119 GCA_038204125.1 Mycobacteriales bacterium | reverse complement strand
CAGCCAATCCGCCGACTTCGGCGCCAAACGCGCCCTGCCACACGACGTCGTGAAGACCGCCCTGGACACCATCGACAAGCCGTCACACCGGCCCTCCGTGATCACCAACGGACGCCCCATCGCCATCGCCGCGCGTTTCCTTCCGCGGCGCACAATCGTGCACTTCATGGGCGCCACCAGCCGCCGCAGCAGCAAGCGCTGACGCAATCCCCACCCATCCGCGGCCGCGCATCAAAACCGCACACCAGCAAGGACCGTCATCATGACCATGACCTCGGACCGGCCGGGCTCTCCGACACCGTGCGCTTCGGCGCCATCCTCGCGTCGCAACGCTCAGCGCAGCCACGGCGCACCACCGCCTGCCAGCAGTGCTAGCAGAATCGGCCGGTCAAGAATCGGTGACCGGTGACCGATCCTCGGCCGGGGACGGTGTCCAACGCGTTGCACGAGCCGCTGCACTCACGGTCGCTTCTGTAGATACCGCTCATCAAACCGCTGTCCTATCTCGGCTTCGAGAGTTCGGGATTGACTTGCACCAGGTACGAAAGGCCATCACGGTGAACCCGTCGCTTCTCGCTACGCCGCCCACCATCCCGGCAAGTACGGTTCTGGAGGATCGTCAGCAAGCTGCATGAGCACCACCGCAAGCCCGCCGAACACCAGCACGATGACTGCGCCGACAACGATGCCTCGCGCGAACGATCCATGCACGACGACCAGGACCGCGGCGGTGCAGCCCGCACCGAGCGTGACCCCGCTCAGCAGCCAGGCCCAGGACCGTTTGACCAACGACCCCTGCATCTTGCGGATCTCGTCGCGCGTGCGTCGACCCGCACGAAGATCGCTTGCGAGTCGACGCTCGCGCCAATCTCGCCGCTGCGTTTGGACTGCAAAATTACCGGTGGAACTCCTGGAAAGCGAAGGAGCACAACGTGTCCGAAGTAAGTGGATTGGTGGAGGAGCCGGTGGGTACCGATGCGCTGGATGATCAGTTGGCCGCGCAGGCCCGGTCGGAAGGGCTACGGCTGACCGGTGAGGGCGGCCTTGTGCAGCGCTTGACCAAGGTCGTGGTGGAAGCCGCGTTGGACGGTGAGATGGATGATCATCTCGGCTAGGCCAAGCACGACCCGGCCGGCCGGGACGGCCGGAACTCCCGCAGCGGCAAACGCGGGAAGACGCTGCTGACTCCAGGCCGGGCCGGTGGACATCGAGGTCCCGCGGGACCTCGATGCCTCGTTCGAACCGCAGCTCGTCGCGAACCGGCAACGCCGGCTGACGGGGCTGGACGATCTGGTGATCTCGTTGTCGGCCAAGGGATTGACCCACGGCGAGATCTGCGCCCATCTGGCCGAGGTGTACGGCGCGGCGGTGTCCAAACAGAGGAATCTCGACGATCACCGACCGAGTGTTGGACGGCCTGGCCGAGTGGCAGTCCCCTCCGTTAAACCCGGTGCATCCGGTCGTGTTGATCGATGCCATCAATGTGAAGATCCGCGACGGGCAGGTCGCGAACGGGCCGATCTACGTCGCACTTGCGGTGGCGGTGGACGGCACCAGGGACATCCTGGGGTTGTGGGCCGCGGAGCACGGCGACGGGGAGGGCGCGAAGTTCTCCTTTGCCGGTGTTGTCTTCAGATCAAGAAGCGCGGCACCAAGGACTGCCTGATCGCGGTGTGCGGTGGATTGAAAGGCCTGCCGGACGCGATCGCCCAGGTCTGGTCGGCCACGATCACCCAGACATGCATCGTCCATCTGCTCAGGAACTTCTTCAAATACGCCGTGAGGAAGGACTGGGCGGCGGTCGCGAAGGACCTGAAACCGGTCTACACGGCGCCGTCGGAGGCAGCCGCCCTGGACCGGTTCGCCGAGTTCAACGACGTCTGGGAACGCAAATACCCGGCGATGGTGCGGTTGTGGACCAACGCGTGGGCCGAGTGCGTGGCTGTTCCTGCAGTTCGTCACCGAAATTCGTTAGATCATTTGTACGACGAACGCGATCGAGATCACCTTCGACGGACGCCTGTCCGCCGGCCGGAATTGAAGTGTCCCAACAGAAAATCAGTTGCACCGATTACTTGACAGACCCCATGAATGGGAAGAGCGGCTGGACGTCACCGTGAGGTACGGCGGTGAAGACTATCTCAGGGCGATCGTCACCGTCGTCGCGGTGTGGTGGTGGATGTCGGGGGCCGTGAGGTGCATAGGTTTGTATTTCCAGGTGGCGTACAGGCGGAGTTGATCGGCGAAGTGGGGACTGCGGGGGTCGCCGGATTGTCCTGGGGCGACAACGTTTTCGCCGTGAATCTGGGGGCCGAGGGCGACGATCTGGTTGTAGGTGCCGCGGTTCATGAAGGGGGTCGACGGGACGGTGCCGGTGCCAAGGGGGGACCACACGATGCTGGCGGTAGGCGTCAACCATTGTGCGGTGTCGGGGGTGTGGTATGCGGCGCTGAGCTGGTTCAGCGCGGTGATGAGGCTACTGGTGACCGCCGAATCCAGCGGCGTGTGCTGCAAGTAGTCGTTGGTCAGAGGGAGCGCTGCGTGACTTCCTCGCAGGAGCCGGAGGGCGATGTTCGCGGTGACATTCTCGTCGGGGGCACCGGCGGTGTAGTCGGCCCCGAGGATGGGCGTGAGGCTGACTGTGGTGAAGGTGGTGTACCAGGCGTTGAAGAGGGTGACGGCGGGGTTGTCGTAGCGCCCGTCACCGTTGCCGTCGATCCGCTGCTGGTTCCACCGGGTCAACAACGCAGCGGCCGGGGCGAGTCGGGGGTCGACGCCCGTGTGCAGGTGGTGCAGCAGCGCGGGCAGCAGTCGCTGCACGATCACGTTTCCTTCGTCAGCGACCGGGGTTTCTGTGGTCTGCCCGGTGGTCCGGTTGATGCTTTCCAGGGTGGCCATCGTGGCGGTGTGCGGGCAGATGCGTCGCAGTTGGTCGGCCAGAACCTGTCCCCTGTGCACGGGACCCCATTGCCAGAACCCGTCGCTGGAGTTCTGCCAGCCCTGGGCGGGCTTGTTGTTCCAGTTGGCCAGCCAGCCCTGGGTGGGGTCGACCACCAACGGCATCCGGCTCGATGGCAGGAACCCCTGCCACTCAGCGGTGCCGTCACCCGGGTGGGGCAGGAAGCGATTGTCGGTGGCCAATCGCAGGGGCACCGGGCCGACGTGGGCGTAGGCGATATGGCCGGCATGATCGGCGTAGGTGAGGTTGAAGCTTCCGCCCAGCCCGCGGCCCGCCGCGACGAATTCACCCAGATTCCTCGCCCGGTCCAACGCCAGGAAGGCGTGCAGGGACTTGGCGGGGCCTTCCCGGGAGGCGTCGCGCAACACGATCGCGGTCCCGCCGGTGCTGTCCAGCACCGGTCCGTGCACGTCCTGGCACATACCGATCGACACCGTTGGTGCTCCGGCGATCTGAATGCTTTCCGGTCGGCAGCTGAACGGTCGCCAGTGGCCGTCGAACAGATACGCGCCCGGATGCCCGGCCGGGTCGAGCACGTCAAGGTAGGCGTCCTGGTTGTCGTCTCCACCGGAGGTCACCGTCCAGGCGTGGCCGTTGGCGACACCGATCTGCACACCCGGGGTGCCTGCCAGCGCAACCCCGGTGACGTCGTATCCGGCGCCGTGCAAACCGATCTCGCTGAAACCCTGGGGGACGCTGTGACCGATCTGCGGGCCGCCCAGCAGCAAGGGAAACCCGCTCGCGGACAGTCGCCCCGACAGCGCAATGGCGTTGGAATGGCCCACGCCTGCCAGGCCGAGCCGCTCCATCGCGCCCGCCGCGGCGGCCATCAGGCGCTGCACCCCGGCCGACGCCGCGGGCGACGGCGCGACCGGCGCTGCTCGCCCGGTGCCCGGGAGGGCGGTCACCGGGGGGGCAGCGGTCGCGGAACTGGTAGAACTGGCCGCTGGCTGGGCAGAGGGGATGGTCGTCGGGGCGCTGGGATCATCGAGCCAGTGGCTGTCGGTAAATACCTTTGACGCCTGGACCGGGCCGAGCCGGGCAGTCAGATCTTGCAGCACGGCCGCGTTGTGCAACTCGTCGAATCCCTGCGCACCGACCTGCAGAACGCTGAGCATTCCACTTGCCAGTACGTCGGTTTCGGTCCACGGCTGGGGAAACTGACCGACGGCGGCGTATTCCACAGGCAGCGCCCCGGTCCGGGTGGCGACGGCGATCCAGGCATTGATGCCCGCTACATAGGCCGTCACTGCCGTCTGGTCGGCCGCTGTCATCCCGCCGAACGCCGCGCGCAGACTTGCCGCTCCGCCGGTGTAGCCGCGGAACGACTCGTCGCCGGCCACGTTCTGACCACCGGCGCCGGCCCCGAGCAACTCCGACAGAGTACCGGTGGCCGTGCGCCGGACCAGATCTGCCTGCCACAACCGGTCCTGTCCGGTGGCGTAGCCGTTGCCGAAGAACAATTCCCTGGCGGTGGCGGCGAAGACGTGGGGAACTCCGTATTCGTCCCGCACAATCGTCACCCGGTCTGCCGGATGAACCTCGGCCGACGCGGTCGTCGGAACACCGACCAGCCCCGCCGCCACCCCGGCCGCCAACAACAGCGAACACACTCGACGCAGGACCCGACCGCGACCGGCCATCATCTACCGTCCAATCCCATCGGGCATCTCCGAGAGTCCCCGACCGGTCTGCTGGGCCTGTTCATCCACCGTCGGCTCAAGGGCACAGTCCGTTGGATAGTGGGTCGGTCTCGGGGCATCGGTTGAAGTTAGCGGCAATTCCGGATGGAGGGTAGCTAAAGAAACTTCACTATCATTAGAATCGCTTATGCCCACCTTCGACGCAGGCCAACTGGAGGCACTCCGGGCCGCCGTCGACGAGGGTACATTCGACGGCGCCGCCAGACGCCTGCACGTGACCCCGTCGGCAGTCAGCCAGCGAATCAGGGCTTTGGAGACCGTTGCCGGACGTGTCGTGGTCACCCGCTCGAAACCGATCGTCCCGACTGTCGCCGGCACAGCGTTACTGCGCTTGGCACGGCAGATCGCCACCATCACCGCCGAAGCCGTGCAAGAGATCGGTACAGCCCCTGGTGCGGAACTGGGTGTCTCCCTCGGTGTCAACGCCGACAGTCTTGCCACCTGGCTCCTCCCCGCGCTGGCCACCGTCACACCAGCGGTTCTCTTCGAAATCCACTGCCACGGCGAGGATGCCACCGTCGAGCTGCTCAGGCAGGGCACTGTCATGGCAGCGGTCACCGGCCGCGACGCCGCGATCGCGGGGTGCTCGGTCGAACCTCTGGGCGACATGCGCTACCTGCCTGTCGCCTCGCCCTCCTTCATCATCAGATGGTTCGGCGACGGCGTGACGCCGGCGACCCTGGCCGCGGCGCCGGTGGTCACCTTCGACCGCACCGACGCCCTACATCGCCGATTCATCCGCCTGCGCACCAAGCGAGATCTCCACCCGCCCACACATCAGGTTCCCAGCTCCACCGAATTCGTCCAAGCCGTCCGGCTGGGCCTTGGCTGGGGCCTGGTCCCCGAACTGCAGGTCAAGGACGGCACCACCGACAAGGATCTGACCCCGGTTGACCCGAACATCGCGATCGATGTCCCGCTGTATTGGGAGCAATGGCGAATTCCGTCGGAAGCCCTGATCAGGATCAGAACGGCGGTCATGGCGGGCGCCCACACCGCACTCCACCAGTCAGCCCGACGTGGTCAGCAGGCGCGGGTAAGAACTGAGAACGACGACGGTCATTGCGTTCTCGGTAGCTGACCTATCGGTCAGCGTTGGCGGTATTTGGTTTGCGCGGTGGCGCTGGTGGCGCGGTGCAGGGTGGCGGCGTCGAACAGGGCGCCGAAGGTGATTGGGGGTGTCGTCGATGCAGGTGAGGGTGATGGTGGTGCCGTTGAGGTCGCCGGTGGCGGTGATGTTGCTGTGTCGAACGGCGAAATAGTTTGCTGATGGCGTCGGTGAAAGGTTGCTCGGTACCGATGTTGTCGGTCAGCGTGTCGGCCACGGCCGCTGCGGCGCCATCGCACAGGTGTTGGAACTATTGGCCGGGCATGACGGCAGCAGTCCGTGGAGAGCCCGTGCGTGGTAACACGCACGGCCGGTGTGCGCCGTGAGGCGCGTCGTTGTATCCCCGGCGCAGCCGGGAGGAACTCGAAGGGAGGTTTCTGGGTCGCCTGGTTTACCTGGACGCGAAAGCGCGAGGGGACAAGAGCATGCAGGGAAGCGGTGGCCGCCTGGAGGCGTCCAGGGCGGGGTGCCGCAAGGCCCGCGCGATATGGCCAAGGCTTGATTGCTTGAAGTCCAATCTCCAGTGGTGAAAGTGCGCACCCGTCGGAACGACGCTTGTGACCGACGCCGAATCATGTCCGGACGTGAACCTGTGAGGCCGGGCAACCTTCGTGGTTCGGGCCGTCGCCCAGTGAGGGCGGTCAAGGAGATGAGTGGACGGCCTACGTCGTGCTCGACACGTACAACGACGACGTACCACGGGATCGCCTACGGGGCGCGAGCCCAATGGCGACGGAGTGCCCGTAGTAGTCGCAGGAGTGACGACCTGCCAAGCAGGACGGGAAAGCCGTCCGCAGGGCAAAGGGGCACAGGTGGCCAGTGAGGTTCAGCGATGGGAGGTATGCGTAATGCAGAACGCCGCAACGGTGCTGGACGTCATCGGCAAACGCGGTAGGAAAGGACTGCCGATCAACAGGTTGTATCGGCAGCTGTTCAACCCGCAGTTGTTCCTGCTGGCCTACGGGCGCATCTACGCCAACAAGGGTGCGATGACGCCGGGGGTCACCGGGGAAACCGTGGACGGCATGTCCCTGGCCAAGATCGCCGCGATCATCGACGCATTGCGTCATGAGCGGTACCGATGGCGGCCGGTGAAGCGGATCTACATCCCGAAGAAGAACGGGAAGCAGCGTCCGTTGGGCTTGCCGACCTGGTCGGACAAACTGGTCGCCGAGGTGGTGCGTCTGCTGCTGGACGCCTACTAGCCGGACCTTCCTGGATAAGTTGATCATGTGAGGTCGGCGGGGTCGACCAGAGTGGCCTGATCTGCACAGACACGGCGTGGCGAGTTGATTTTCGACACCCAATCGCCTATGACCTAAAGATGGCCAGTGTGTATCCGAAGAAGATCAACGGGAAGACGTACTACTACCTGCGGGAGATGGGCTGGATCGACGGGAAACCGAAGATGGTCTCCGAGCGGTCTGGGATCGGCGGCGGATATCGAGGCCGCCCTGGACCGCTCCGAGGCGGGGACCATGCCGGACCGGACCCGGCATCTGCGGTTCGGTGACGTCGCCGCGGTGTGGTCGGTGCTGACCGAGCTGGGAGTGGCCGGGATCATCGACGAGGTGATCGGGCCGCGCCGGGCCGACGCCGGGGCTTCGGTCGGCACCTATCTGGCGTTGGCGGCGTTGGGCCGGCTGGTGGCGCCCGGATCGAAGAGCCGTTTCGCCGAGTTCTGGGCCGGCACCGCCGGGGACCGGTTCACCAAGATCAGCGCGAGCGTGCTCGATCACCGGAAATTCTGGGACGCCATGCACACCGTGACACCTGCCGCGTTGCAGGACATCTCGGCCAGACTCGCCGCCAGGATGATCGGCACCTACGGCCTGGACACCTCCAGTGTCGCGTTGGACATGACCAACTTCGCCACCTACATCGACACCACGAATGACAAAGCGCCGATCGCGCAACGCGGCAAAGCGAAACAGAAACGCGCCGACCTCCGGCTGGTCGGGCTGGGCATGGTCGTCACCCGGACCGGCGGGATCCCGCTGGTCTGGCACGCCTACCCCGGGAACCGGCCGACGTCACCCAGTTCCCCACCCTGATCGACCACCTCGTCCGGGACTACACCGCCGCCACCGGCAGCACCACCACCGACCAGGAGGTGCCCGCCGGGGTGGTGGGCGCGGGCGGCGGGTCCGGCGGCGGGGATCCCGCCGCGATCACCGTCGTCTTCGACGCCGGACAAAACTCCGCCGTGAACTTCGCGCACCTGACCGACAGCCGGCTGCATTTCGTCGGATCCGTCCCGCCCAGTGACTGCCCGGACCTGCTCGCCCTGCCCGCTTCCCGCCGCCGCGTCGTCGACGACCAGCGGTATCCCGGCGTTACCGCGATCGACACCCGCCGGGTCATCTACGGCGCGGACCGGCGGGTGGTGCTCACCCACTCCCCATCGCTGCACGAGGATCAAGCCCGCTCGTTCACCGGCACCACCCTGGCCAAAGTAGGCCACCAGTTGGACGAACTCGCCGAAACATTGGCGCGCGGGAAAACCCGCCGCAGCCGCGACCAGGTCCACGCCGAAATCGACAAGATCACCCACGACCCGTGGGTCCGTGAAGTCCTCGACTGGACCCTGACCGGCGAGACCCCCGCCGACCACCGACTCACCTGGACCATCAACCCGCAGAAGCGGGAAGCGTTGGAACAACGGGTCTTCGGCAAACGGATCCTGATCACCGACCACCCCACACCCACTCGCCGCACCGCAGGGTGGACGGTCCTGGACGTCGTCGCCGGCTACCGCTCCCAATCAGAAATCGAATTCGGTTTCCGGCAACTCAAAGACCCCCACCAAGTGTCCTTCTCACCGATGTTCCACTGGACCGACCACCACATCGCCGTGCACACCTTCACCTGCGTCCTGGCCCTGCAAATAGCCCACCTCATGCGGCTCACAGCCGAAAACGCCGGACACCACCTGTCCGTCCGCGCCATCCTGGACACCCTGGCCGGAATCGGGGAGACCGTGCTGATCTACCCCTCCACCGGCGGCCGACCCAAAGCCCGCCGCATCACCACCGACCTCAACACCGACCAGAAAACCCTCTACGACCTGTACCACCTCGACCGACTCGCCGCCCCCAGCACCACTTAGGTCATAGGCAAAACCCACCCCCACACCACCCCTGACCAGCCACAACACCACCAAGATCAAACTAGCAAGGAAAGTCCCGCTAGGAACCCCGGTTCTCCGACCGGTCCCATGGTTTTCGTCCTGGCCGGGGCTGCCACACCGCGCTGAGCGAGGTGCAGCAGGTCTGGAAGGGGACACACTGGTTCATCGAGGGTGACATCTCCGACTGTTTCGGCAGTCTGGCTCATCAGGTGATGCTGTCGATCCTGGCGGAGAAGATCCACGATGGCCGGTTCCTGCACCTGATCGACCGGATGCTCAAGGCCGGATACTTGGAGGACTGGCATTGGCACGCCACCCTCTCCGGTGCGCCGCAGGGCGGCGTCGCCAGTCCCGTCTTGTCCAACAGCTACCTTGACCGGCTCGATGAGTTCGTTGAACAGCGTTTGATGCCCGAGTACAACCACGGCGAGCGGCGCCAGACCAACCCGGCATACCGCACCGTCGAGTACGCGATCGCGCGGGCCCGTCGACAGGTTATCACCGCCCAACTGTCACGAAGCTGTCGCCGGCGGGCCCGCAGACCAGTGTCGGCCGACCCTGCGGACGACCCCCGCCCGTCACCTCCTCGAGCCGGCTGATCCCCGCCTGGCCGTGGGCAGCGCCGCCAGTCCCGCGGACGGACCAACCGCTGCGGCACCTCGACGACCTGCGACAGGTCAGGGCTTGTCATCGCCGGATCTTCATGACTGACCACCACCGGCGGACCGGCGCGCGGGCGATCCGACACCGCGGCGACGACCTCCACCCGACCCAGCGGAATGCAGGAGTATCCATAGCCGACACACCCGGTGCGTCCCGATCCGCGGATCTGTGACACCCGACGCGAGCAGAGCGGCTGCGCCGAACCCGATGCACGCCAGCCTGACAGCCGGTCGGGACCGGCCACCTGCTGCGGCCGTCTCAACCTACCCTCGCCAGCGGCGGCCATCAGAAGATAGGGAGCGATCCCCCTCGCAAGGTTGGCCGGGAGCTCAGCGGATCAGCTGGAATCGGAGCGGGCGCCGATCGGATGTCCCGCGGCCGTTAACTGGTCGCGACCAGCTCGTCTGCGGTCAGCGCGCTGATGACCAGGGCGCAGGCGTCCTGGATCCGGGTGCCCAGGTAGCTCCCGGGTACTCCTACCCGGCTGCGTTGGGAGCTGAAGGCACCGCCCGCGTAGAACACCGGCAGCCTGATCTGGGCGATGGCCTGGATCGACTCGAGGGCAGGACGACGCCCGGTGGCCATTTGCGAGACCATCACAACTGCGGCTGCGTCAGTGGCCGTCGCGGCAGCCAGCACTACTTCGGTCGGCGTGCGGGCGCCCAGCATGCGGACCGGCCATCCCTGATATCGCAGCAGCATCGCCATCGACTCCAGGCCGACGGTATGCAAGTCCCTGGGTCCGCACCCCAACAGGATCGGCCGCGGCCGGGTGGGAGCGGGCGCGAACGCGATCCGTTTGTCCAGCCACGCTCGCACAGCTTCGGTGGTGATCCGTTCTTGCGGAACGTCGCAGTGCCCCATTTCCCACCAGATGCCCACCTGGCGCATCACCGGTAGCAGCACCTCGTCGACGCAGCCGCCCAGACCCAGGGCGGCGGCGGCCTCATCGAGCCCGGCCCGGATCCGGGTGGTATCCAGTTGCTCGGAATCGTCCAGCAACCGGTGGATGAAGGCGCCGGCCGGGCCGCCGATGCCCAGCAGCCGACGCACCGTCGCCGCAGCCAGACCAGCCTGCTGACCCCGGGCGACCTCGTCGCGCATCAGCCGCAGCGCATGCACCTCCGCCGGCAGATACCGGCGGTGCCGGCCCTTGGGATGACTGATCGCCGGCATCCCATACCGCAACTCCCACGAACGCAGCGTCGGCAGCGGAACCCCCAGCGCATTGGACACGACGGCGATCCGGAGCCCTTGGTCGCTGGGCATAGTGACAGCCGGCGCGGTGGAACGACCGATTGGGGAGTCCATCAACCGCACCTCCGTTTCGGCGACATGCCAGGCCCGTGAAGTATGGGCCCCTACCCCGTGAGGCGTAGGGGCTGGTCGTCGGCCCTCTCCGTCACATCACGATCGGTAGACCGACGTTGATCATTCGGTAGTCGCTCCCGGCTGTGGGGTCCAAACACGCCGGCCGTAGAATCCAAAGATCGGTGCTGGGTAGTTGCTTGAATCGGGCTCCCGTGTCCGCGTGCGCAAATAATTTCGCCAAATTCACACCCTGAGCAGGTCGAGATCGCGACCGCTGAACGGGAAGACTGGTTCAACCACCCCGCCACAGCGAGTAGTGGGGCGGCAACTTAACTGTGGATCTCCAGACCCTACCGCTCAATAGTGAGACCAGCAGCGCGTTGAGCTCTCACGACCCGAGTCTCCGGACTTAACGGGGCGGTTCGGCGCCGTTGGGTCGGCGTGCCACCCATTGGCCCAGCTCGGCGCGCGAGTGAATGCCAATCTTGAGGCAGACGCGCGTCAAGTGGGCCTCGACGGTCTTGCGGCTCAGGGAGAGCCGGCTGGCGACGGCGGCGTTGGTGAAACCAAGAGACGGCGAGGACGGCGATGCGGTGCTCGCTCGGGGTGAGCTCGAATGCTTCTCGGCGCTGCAGGCCGAGGCGTTCGGGTTCTCGCCCAGCGTAGGCCTGCGAACCGGCGGCACCCAGGGCGGCGAACTGGTCGGCGGCTAGGACCAGGGTGTCCCGCGCCAGCGTGCGCCGACGGCGTCGTTTTTGCAGAGCGGCGAGAAGCAGCTGGGTGCGGCTCCGTTCATAACGCTACGACTGACGTCGAACGCGGCGAGCGCATGCCCCAGTGCCTTCTCCGCTCCATCCAGGTCTCCCTGATCGAACAGAAGCAGCGCGGGTCCGCGCGCGCTTACTCCGGTGGGCCACCGGCTGCCGGATCGGTACCCCCACGCTTTCATCATTTCGACGAGGGGAACCGCTCGGGGGCAGCCGTTCAGGGCGTGTTGGTGGGCGAGGAGTTTGTGAGGTCGAGGATTTGCGTGATGGCTGCGGCGAGGATTTCTTCCGGTTGGGGGCGTTCCGGGTGGGGAATGCGGCGGTAGCGCCACCTCCACCTGTAGATCGGCGATTCCGGTGCACCGCCGGACGGTGGCCTCCGGGTCCAGCGGTTCACCGAGGTCGGGAACGCTGACTGCCCAACGGTTGTCGGGATGGGTGGAGAAAAGAGCAGCGCCCGAGGAGGTGAGGAAAAACCGGCCACGCGGGACAGCACCGGTGTAGCGCGTCAGGTCGGCGCGGAAGGCGATCCCGTGCTGGCTCCCCAGATCTTCCGCACCGTCCAGCCCAATTCCCAATAGGTCGCGGACCGTGCTCCGGGCCCCGTCAGCAGCCACCACATAGCCGGCGGACACGGCGCTGGACCGACCTGACGCCCGGTCCGGGACGGTGGCCAGCACATCGTCCGGGCGCATTTCGAGCCCGATCAACTCGGTGCCCATCCGCACCCGGGCGATGTCATGCGCCTGGACGTGAGACTGCAAGACCGACTCGAACACGTCCTGCGCGATGGCCAATGGTCGTGCGGGTCGCCTGCGACAACTGCGTTCGGTTACTACTGATGGGGCCGTGATGACCGGCGGCCAACTTGACATCCTCGGCGGCGCTGCTTCATCCGAAGGAACAAGACGTCAATTCCTGTTGACACCCTGGCGCTGTCAATCTAGATTGACGATTATGGAGGCGGACCAGGAGCTGACGGAGGTTGCCGCCGGCAGCGACCCGGCGGAAGGTTTACGGGCCGTGCGTGCGTTGCACGAGCTGGCCGATCGGTTGGAGCACGTGCAGATGCGCAACGCCCGGGACCAGGGCTGGTCGTGGCAGGACATTGCCCGGCACGTCGGTGTCAGCAGGCAGGCGGTCCATCACAAATACGCGAAGAGCAATCGCCTTTCCGGAAGGGATAACCGACGATGACGCCACGATTTAGCGGCGACTGCCGACGAATGGTCGGCCGAGCCCAGGAACAGGCACGGCGGCTGGGACATCCGTTTCTGGGCACCGAGCATCTGTTGCTGGCGGTGCTCGACAACGCCGATGGGTACACGGTCGCGGCGTTGCGGTCCTGTGGTGTCGACACCGGCGACGTCCGGCGTGGGATTCTGTGGATGATCGGCGACAGGTTGGATCCCGAAGCTTTGACGTCCCTGGGTATTGACCTGCAACGCGTCCGGGAGGTCACCGAGGCGCAGTTCGGGGTCGGTGCGCTGGCATCGACTCGGTGGCCCACTCCGGTCACCGGTCACCTGCCGTTGACCAGGCGGGTCAGAGCCGTGCTCGAGCTCTCCGTGCGGGCCGCCCGCAGACTCGGGCAGCAGAGGATCACCCCGGAACACCTGACGCTCGGGATCCTCGATGACGGAGGCGGGATCGCCGTCCGCGCCCTCAAGGACGCCCACATCGACATCGCCGAGCTGCGGCTGGCCATCGCGACCTATCTGCAGCGTGACGCCGCATAGCGGCGGTCATCGGCCGGCACGGGTCGAAGTCAGGGATCCCACCGCGTCGGCATTGAGCGTGATGGATACGACCAGGTTGTTGTCGGCTAGACCCCTGCGGCGGCGTTGCGCTGTTTCGGCGGGGGCGGCCATTAGGACGATGTGGGTTTGAAAAGCGCCCTGCGCCGGGCTGTTGCGGCTTTTCTCGACCCCGACGGCATACCCAACGACCCGGTCTCCAATCCGGACGCCGGTCAGCGAAGCCCCGACGGCGACCAGGTCGCAAGCAACACCCGACGCTAGCACGGCGGGATAGCGCAGCCACGGCAGGACCACACGGCGGGCCAGGCCCGGGCATGTTTGTCGATCGGCGCGAGTGTGTAATGCCCCGGGCGGGCCGCCGTCCCAGTCACCGATCGTCCACCGGGCTGCTGCCTGCCGAACGACCTGTACGTTCAGTCAGCCGATGAGCGATCACAAAATGGCCATCGGCCAAATCTTCATTCGTCCTAGGATCAGTGCGTGACCAATGCACAGGCCGCCACATCACTGTCCGTCCGCGGCGAGGCACACCGCACCACGGCACCCGACGAAGCACAGGTGTTCTCGACCATCAGTGGCTTAGTGGTCAGGTTCGTAAGTTCGTCGGTGGTCACGCGGCGGCCGGGCAGTCGGTGTGGCGGTCCAGTCGTTGCAGGAAGTCGTCCAGGTCGGTGGTGGTGAATTTCCACTTGAACGGTGTGGCGGTCTGGTTGTAGCG
>JBBRDH010000140.1:0-14136 GCA_038204125.1 Mycobacteriales bacterium | reverse complement strand
GCGGTGCTGATCGCTGCGATGATCCCGTTTCGCACCACAAAAGTCGAGGGTGACCTGACGGGGAAATGGGTGGTCATCTCCAACGGCCGCGTCGACCCAATGATCCGGGCCGGCGAGACCGCCGAACTGGCCCGGCAATTCGAGGCCGCCGGCGCGCAAGTGCAGGTTCTCGAACACGGCGGTGGCCACACCATCGCGCCGGCTCAGCTCACGGAGATCGCCGCCATCATCACCGGGCATTCTCAGATCTGAAGACGGCACGCAAGCCCCGAAAGGCCGACGAAGCGCCTCGTGGTGGTTCCCGATGCCTTACCAGATTGATGGAATGGACGGCAGCGAGCGGGGCAGGTGCCGAACGGGGTGGGTCCTTGCGGTTCGACGCTGTTCGACGCGTAGAGGCGGACCCTCAGGCGCCTGGTGGGAGGGTGCGCTGCCCTGGGCCGGCTGGGCCCCCTCGTGCGCGAATGTAGACGTGAATTAGGTACTGCCTCTCCGGAGTGCAAGGCGAGAGGTTCAATTGTCGTCGTGGTGCTCCGGGCCCCAATCGATCAGGAACGGTCGGAAGGTCGACAGCGGGAGGATGACCTGCCGGTGCGTTCCGTCCGGTCGGATCCGGTAGAGACCGAACAATCCGTGACTGTCCAGCCGGTAGACCAGCCAGCGGCCGTTCGGCGAGTAGGACCCGAGGTAGGCGTTGACTGCCGGATCCTTAAAGCGGGTCACCTGCCGGATACCCGAGCCGTCCGGGCGCATCGTCACGATGTTGGCGGAATCGGCCGAGCGGAAGTGATTGGCGTTCTCGGTGACAGCGATGCGCCCTCCGTTTGGGGCCCAGTCGGCCTTGATGGTCTCGTCCGCGCTGAACGGGCGGATCTGCACGAGGTGTTCGCCGTTGACGTGCGCGGTGAATAGGCCTCGAGCGGGTTCCAGGTCCGGAGCCGGCCCGACCAGCGACCCGTCCGAGCCCTGGAGGCTCAGCGTCCGGCCGTCCGGCGAGATGTTTGGATCGGTGACGAAGCCATGTGGAAACGGACCTAGTATCCGGTGCTGATCCTTACCGTCAGTGGTCATCCGCCAGATGGAGTCATCCTGGGTCGCCTGCGTAAATCGCTCGAAGAAGATGTAGCGGCCGTCGGGGGTGAACGACGGCTGGTCGTCGAAGACCCCATTGGGCTGAGGGAGAACTCGAAGTCCGGTACCGTTCGCCCGCATCACGACAATCCGGGCCGCGGTTTCGGTGCCCCATGAGAATGCGACACGTTCACCGTCCGGCGACCAATCGACGTTGGAGGCGTCGCCGGCGACGTGGGTGATCTGGCGAAGATCGCGTCCGTTCGGCCGGACAGTGAAAATTTGCACCCCCGAAAGAGTCTGCGAGCTGAACGCGATCAAACCGTTCTCACCGGGCATCGTTGCAGCGGCCGGGGACTGCGACCAGAACAGTCCGGCGGCGGCCACTGCGATGGTCAGAACAAACAATGTCAGCCGGCGCATGATCATCATCTCCATACCGAGCCCGGGCAGCCGTAAAGCGAAACACTAAGGTCTCACCGGCAAAGCCGCCATTCGGAGCATTTCGTTGGCCGGGCCAAGATCCGTTCGAGGTGGCCGGGCTCTGTGACGCAGGCGCCGAGATGACGCCGAGATGACCGGCTCAACGGCACACCGTGCAGATCCTGGCCTCTCCGGCCGCCGGGGCCGTGCTTCGCGTCTGATTCATCAGGCGTGAACCTATCCGACCACGGCTCTGCAAGCTCGCAGGTGGAGGTACCCACCGACTTTTCCGGGACAAAGATCAATGGTGGGATATACGAGAACCGTTGCGCTGCAGAGCGATCTGTATCAGCTTCAGCTCCCTGGCCCAACACGCCGGTCGACGTTGCTGAAGTACCCAGCGGATCCCTCTCAGACCGGACATCCGACAGTGACAGTCTGCTGATTTCGCAGCTGCGTTCGCTGTGCGTAACCCACGTCCGCAAACCGCCCAGGCGGCAATGGTCGCCGCGAGTCCCGGCACCTGGCGCCGCCAGGGTTGAGCTGTCACGGCCGGACGAGCAGTCCGTGCAACACCATCCGCAGAGTCGCTTCGAACAAATTGTCCCGCTCCTGATCCGGAATGTCCGCCAGCGGCCCGTCAAGGCACAGGATGGCCAGGCCGTGGACCGCCGACCAGGCGGCCAGCGGTGCGGTGAGTCGTATCTCGGGAGCCAGTAGTCCATCTGCGGTCATTGCGTCGAGCGCCTGGGTCAGGACTCCGAACGCGGGTTGGTCGCTGTCCAGGCTCACTCCCTCGGGCATTGGTAGTCCGATGCAGAATGTCCGGAACAAGCCTCGTTCGTTCAGCGCGAACGACAGGTAGGCACGTCCGATCGCCTCCAGTCGGACCACGCTCGCCGGGCGGGTATCGGCGGCAGCGCCGGCCTGGGCGGCGGCGGCCTGCATGTGCTCGCTGAGCACTTCCAGCGCATACTCCTTGACCGCTTGCTGCAGGGCGGTCTGGCCGTCGAAGTGCCGGTAGGCCGCGGTGGCCGAAACGCCGGCGCGCCGGGCCGCCTCCCGCAACACAACGGCGTCCGGACCACCGACCCGGGCCAGTTCGACCCCGGCGGCCAGCAACGCCTCCGCGAGATGGCCGTGGTGGTATGCGCGAGGGGCGACCTCCCCGGCCGGCTCAGAAATATTCACTTGCCCAGTCTCCCTGATGTTGACACCGTTAGCATCTTCGCCTACGTTGGCCACATGTTGACGCCGTCAACATACTCGCCCTTCGCACCAGAGCAGGTTTCGATGACGACGTTCGCTCCACCCAGGACCAATTCACCCAGGACGGACAGCCGGCTGTACCGGATGGGCGGGTGGCTGGCTCGGCACGCAAAACCGGTGCTGGCCCTGGGCGCGCTGTTGCTGATCGTCTTCGGCGTCGTCGGGGCGGGGGCTTTCGGCAAGCTGAAGTCGGCCGGTTTCGACGACCCCGGCAGCGAGTCGGCCAAGGTCGGGGCCATTTCCGGCGCCCACTTCGCCCGCGAACCCAACCTGATCCTGGTGGTCACACCGACGGACGGGAAACTCGACTCCGCTGCGACGAAGGCCGCCGGGGTCAAACTGACCACCGACTTGGCCTCCACCGCGGATACCAGGATCGCCGGGTCGTACTTCCAGACGCCGGCCCCGTCGCTGGCGGCGGCCGACCGCAGTTCGGCCCTGATCCTGGTGGTGATCACCGGAGATCAGAGCAGCGTCGTCAACCGCGGCGCCGACCTGATTGACCGCTTCGCCGGCGAGCACGAGGGCCTGCAGGTCAAGGCCGGGGGAAGTGCCGGCGTGTTCGGGGACATCAATTCGCACGTCGCCAGCTCGCTCGTCTTCGCCGAGGCGATCGCCGTCCCGGTGACCATGATTCTGCTGCTGATCGTCTTCGGGTCGCTCGTCGCTGCCCTGCTGCCGCTGCTCATCGGCACCTTCGCCATTGTCGGTACGTTCTTCGAGCTGGCGATCCTGGCCCAGATCACCGACGTCTCGGTCTTTGCGATCAACCTGACGACCGCGCTGGGGTTGGGCCTGGGTATCGACTACGGACTGCTGCTGGTGGCCCGCTTCCGCGAGCAGCTGGCAGCCGGTGACGACGTGCCGACGGCGGTGTCCCGTACGGTCGCGAGCGCCGGCCGGACCATTTTGTTCTCCGCAGCCGCGGTCGTCGCCGCGCTCGCCACGCTGACCGTATTCCCGCTGTACTTCCTGTCCTCGTTCGGCTACGCGGGTATCGGCGTCGTGGTGATCGCCGCGTTGGGGGCGCTGTTCCTCATTCCGGCGGCCCTGGGTCTGCTCGGGCACCGGGTCGACGCGGGCAAGCTCCCCTGGGCCGGTTCGGCCCGGGGATCGGCGTCCCCATTCTGGGGGCGGGTCGCCGGGACCGTCTTCCGCCACCCGATCCTGACCGCCGGGCCGGTGCTGATCGCCCTGCTGTTGGCGGCCGCACCGCTCCTGGGCATCCACTTCAAGCTGCCCGACGAGAGCGTGCTGCGCACCGACGCCTCGAGCCGCCAGGTCTCGTCAATTCTTTCCGCGCAATACCCGTCCCGATCAACCGCGGTGATCAACCTTGTCTCGGCCGGCCCTGCCTCGACGGCCGACGCCGCAGCGCAGGCGAAGCGACTGTCGACGGTTCCCGGCGTGACGGAGGTCCAGTTCAGCGGGGGTGCCGCGGCGAACGGGACCGCGGTGCCGAAGTCGGTGCCGGACCCGCAGCTCAGTGCGGACAACTATCAACGACTGAAGGTCATCACTGCGGCGCCGGGCGGCTCCGAAGCGGCGAAAACGATTGTGGAGGCAGTCCGTCTGTCGGACGGTGACGCGAAATCCGGCGCGTTCCTGGTCGGCGGGGGGGACGCAGCGCTGGCAGACACCCTGGCCGGGATCGGACGCCCGTTGCCGGTGGCTCTGGGGATCATCGTGCTGACGACGTTTGTGCTGCTGTTCCTGTTCACCGGCAGCGTCGTGCAGCCGTTGCGGGCGCTCCTGGTCAACGCCATCTCGCTGTCGGCATCGGTGGGCATCGTCACCTGGATCTTCCAGGACGGACATCTGCTGTCGCTGTTCGGCGCCACGCCGAGACCGATGGACGCCTCCATGACGGTGCTGCTGCTGTGCATCACCTTCGGGCTCTCGATGGACTACGAGGTCTTCCTCGCCAGTCGGATCACCGAACTCCACGACGGCGGGGCAGATCTGCGCACCGCGGTCACCTCGGGGCTGGCCCGGACCGGACGGATCGTCACCAGCGCAGCCCTGCTGCTGTCGGTCAGCTTCTTCGCCTTCGCCACCTCGACGGTGTCGATGCTTCAGCTGTTCGGTTTCGGGGCCGGCCTCGCGGTGCTCATCGACGCCACCCTGGTGCGCGGAGTCCTGGTGCCGGCGGTGATGAGCCTGCTCGGCCGGGCCAACTTCTGGGCCCCGAAGCCGTTACGCCGACTACATGCTGCCGTCGGCCTCCGCGAGGACTGATAAGGGGTCGCGCCGCACCACTGGACGCACCCCCGCCGGCCGGTTGACCGGCAACAGGGTCATCGCCGCAATGAGCCAGAACGTCTGCACGCTCGCCGCCACCACCGAACCCAGCCCGAGGTGCGAGTAGTCGGTATCCGGCAGGCCGAAGAACACCCGAGTGTCCAGCACCCAGACGAACGCACCCGTCACGAAGAGGGTGGTAAGGGCGACAAGTTCCCGGCGGGTCCGGTTCTGCGCGGCCGAGCCAATTTTTCCCAGCAGGGCCGGCCGCGACTCGTGCCACATGCGGGTGAACCGAACGGTCAGCATTACGTAGGCGGGAACGACCCACACTGCGTGGTGGATCCAGCTGACCGGGCTGACCAGCAGTCCCACGATGCCGGTGAGTGTCAGCGCCGCCACCGTGTCACCGGCCGCCACGGCCCGGTGGATCCGGTGCGCGCCCAGCCAGATCACGAACGCCGAGCAGATCAGCCAGATCACCTTGCTCGGCGCATCCGGAGAGGACAGCCGGGCGAGCAGACCATTGATCGACTGGTTGGTGGTGTTGTCGACGAAGCCGACCCGGTCCGACTGCCACATCAGCTGGGCAAAGAACTGCAGCGTCTCCTTCGGCGCAACAAGCGCCGACAACGCACTGGCGAGCGCCGCCGTCACACACGACACCGCAGCCGCCCGCCATTGTCGGGCAACCAGGAAATACAGGAGGAATATGCCGGGGGTCAGCTTGATCGCCATGGCCAGACCGACACCCACTCCGGTCCAACGGGAGCCGCGCCGCCCGAGCACGAGAACGTCCAACAGCACGAGCAACACCAGGAACACATTGATCTGACCGAACGCAACGGTTTGCCTGATCGGCTGGGACACGAATGTGACAGCGGTCACAACGCCGGCGACGACCGACAACTGCAACGCAGGCAGGGCCAGCGTCTGCCGGAGGATGAGCCATACGCAAGCCCCGGTCGCCGCCGCGATGGCCGCAACCGTGATGGCCACCGTCGTCGGGATGCTGAAGGCGAGCATGGGCGACATCAGCACTGCGGCAACGGGAGGATAGGTATAACCGAGAGTCACGTTGACCGGATCCGGCTGGGAGTAGTCGTAAAGATTATGTCCGGACAGCCAGTACTGAACCGCGTGATAATAGATTTTCAGGTCGTACTGCTTGTGATGTGGCCCGAAATGATCAACGAAGAGGTAGGCCGCCGCGGCCGCCAGCAGCACCAGGCCAATTCCCACCCCGTACGCGCGCCGACGCCCGGTCACCGAAAGGGAACGCGCATCCAGGTGCAGCAGGTCAGCAAAGGACAGACCCTCTTCAGCGCGCACCATAACGACGATTGTCTCATTCATCGGTCTGCTTCAGGGCGATCGGCGGTGTGATCCATCCTTCCAACCCATTTGCGCATATCGCGGTTCGGCGTCCTAACAAACCTTTGGCCCGGACCACCGGTCGGCTCGGGCTGCTCACGCCCGCGGGACTGAATCGTCGGGTTCCCCCAGCCAGGACAGTACGGCCTCGGTGTGCTGTCCGAGGAGCGGCGGGGCGGTGTGGTCGCGGTGCCATTCCCCGCCGTCACCGTCGAAGAACCGCAGGGGCGGGCCGGGCAGTTCGATCGGCCCGAGGACGGGATGATCGACGGAGATGACGAGTCCCTGGGACCGGGTCTGCTCCCAGTCGTAGACCTGCTGCAGGTTCTTGACCTGGCCACTCGGCACACCGACCGCCGCCAGCTTGGCCAGTAGATGAGCCGACTCGTACTCGTCGAACGCGAGCTGCACCCTGGCCCGAACCACCACGGCGTTGCGCACCCGGTCGGCGTTGGTGGCGAATCCGGCGGCCACGGGATCGATCCCGAAGGCCGGCGCGAACTTGCCCCAGATCGCCTCCGAGCCGACGGCGATCTGTACCGCGCCATCGGCGCACTGGAACAGCCCGTACGGGCAGATGGACGGGTGGTGCGGCCCCTCCGCCTGCGGAATCTCGTTCGCGACGGTCCATCGGGTGCCCTGATAGGCGTGCACGCCGACCACCGCGGCGAGCAGGGAGGTGCGCACCAGCCCACCGCGCCCGGTGCGACTCCGCTCGTGCAGGGCGGCGAGGACGCCATACGCGCCGTACATCCCGGAGAGTAGATCCGAAATCGGAACCCCGACCTTGGTCGGGACGTCCGATGCCGGGCCGGTCATCGACATCAGGCCGGCCTCACCCTGCGCGATCTGGTCGTAACCGGCCCGGCCGCCCTCCGGCCCGTCGTGGCCGAATCCGGAGATGGAGAGGATCACCAGCCGGGGGTTGAGTTCGACCAGTCGGCTCAGCGGGAACCCCAGCCGGTCGAGCACCCCGGGCCGGAAGTTCTCGAGCAGCACGTCCGAGCGCCGGACCAACTCGGCCAACGCCTGCTTGCCGGCCGGGTCCTTGAGGTCGACCGTGACGGACTCCTTGTTCCGGTTGCAGGCCAGGAAGTAGGTCGAGATCTCCGGTCCGGCGGTGGCCCGGTTGGTCGCTCCCGGCCCCTGGTCGGGACCGCGGACGAACGGCGGGCCCCACCCGCGGGTGTCGTCCCCGGTGTCCGGGGATTCGATCTTGACGACCCGGGCGCCCAGATCGCCGAGCATCATCGCGGCGTGCGGGCCGGCCAGCGCCCTGGTCAGATCCAGTACGACGATGTCGGAAAGCGGTCCGCCGGTCACAGGCCCTCCTCGGTCGATGCCTCAGCGTTTCGGTCTCCTGCTCGGGTCACCGTGCGATGCTCGGGGAATCGTCCGGTGCCCGGGGAACCGTCCGGTGCCCGGGGAAACACCGCGCGCGGCCGACGGTACCCGGTGCCGGTTCGGCGCTTTGCCGGCGGCGACTGCGGTCGGTAGCCGGCGTTGCACGGGGCGGGCAGTTTTGGCACCGGGCCGGTCGGGCATTGTCAACTCGCCGGGTGCCGGCGTTTGACGCCCGCCCACTGCAGGACATTCAGGTTCGGATTCTGTAGTGGCTGTGCTCGGTGGCAGTCGTTGACGACAGTCACTCGGGCCGCAGGAACGCCGTGGTCGACATGCGACAGTCAACATGCAAGAGCCAAATGCAAGAGCCAACTTTCAAGGAGATGTGATGGCCCGCAAGTCCCTCCCCAAGTTCACCGTTCCCACGCTCGATCCAGAAGAGGGCGCCCAGGTCGCCGCCGTCCTCCAGCAGCGCCTGCACGCCCTCAACGATCTGGCACTGACCCTCAAGCACGTCCACTGGAACGTCGTCGGACCACACTTCATCGGCGTCCACGAGATGCTGGACCCCCAGGTCGATGCCGTCCGCGGGTTCGTGGACGAGACGGCCGAGCGGATCGCGACGCTGGGCAGCTCGGTCAAGGGCACCCCCGGTGCGCTGGTGGAGGCCCGGACCTGGGACGACTACTCGATCGGCCGGGCCGACTCGATCGCCCACCTCGGCGCCCTGGACGTCGTCTACCAGGGTGTGATCACCGATCATCGTGAAGCGGCCGACGCGGTCGAGGAAACCGACCCCGTCAGCAATGACATGCTGATCGGCCACCTGCACTCGCTGGAGCTGTTCCACTGGTTCATCCGGGCCCACCTGGAGTCCGCCTCCGGAGCGCTCGCCACCACGGGAGACCACAGTGAGGCAGGGGCGGCAGCCGCCGGGGCCAAGATCAGCTGACTCCACCCGCCGGGATCAACCTGCCCGATGTCAGGGAGGTTCGGGCACTCGTTCCCGACCCAACGGAACCGGTCGGCCACCCGCGCGGAGCAGTGAGCTCGGCAGCGGGTGACCGACCGCCTCGCGGGTGATCTCGGCTGCACGGACCAGCAGATCGAGGTCGACGCCCGTGCCAACGCCCGAGCCGGACAGCAGGTAGACCAGTTCCTCGGTCGCGATGTTGCCACTGGCTCCAGGCGCGAAGGGGCAGCCGCCCAGCCCGCCCACCGAGGCGTCGACCTGGGTCACCCCGGTCAGCAGCGCAGCCAGCACGTTGGCCTGGCCGGTTCCCCGGGTGTCGTGGAAGTGGACGCCGAGCTCGATGCTGCCGCTGTTCCCGACAGCGTCCGCGCCGTCGTCCCGACAGCTTTGTCGCACTGCGGCGATCAGCTGGACGACCCGCCCCGGCGTGGTGGTGCCGATGGTGTCGCCGAGGCAGAGCCGGTCCGCGCCCAGGTCCATCGCCCGGGCGGCAACTTCGGCGGTGCGGCCCACCGGGGTCGGCCCGTCGAACGGGCAGTCCCACGCGGTGGCGATCACCACCTCGCACACCCCACCCGCGGCATGAGCGATCCCGGCTACTTCGGCCACCATTTCGAGCGCCACGTCGCTGGTCCGGCCCGCGTTGGCCAGGCTATGGCCGTCCGCCGCGGAGACGACATACTCGATGTTCGACAACCCCGCCGCGACCGCCCGGCGGGCTCCGTTCGGGCTCGCCACCAGCGCCGACCAGGCCACATGAGGCCACCGGCAGAGCTCCGCGGCCACCCGCTCGCAGTCGGCCATCGCCGGAACCGCCCGCGGCGACACGAACGCAGTCGCTTCGATCCGCCGCAGACCGGCGTCGACCAACGCTTGCATCATCGCCAGCTTTGCCCCGAAATCGACGGGATCTTCGAGCTGCAAGCCGTCCCGCAAACCCACTTCCCGGATATCGACCTGACCCGGAAGTAGCAACGGGGTCAGGGGCGAGGTCGCTTCGTCGGTGTCTGGGTTGTTCGGGTCACTGGTCATCTGGCCGCTCCTGGGATCGGGTTCCTGCCACCCGCCACGGTAGTTCGGCCGCATGTTTGATTCGAGAGCTATCCGGTCTCAGGGCAGTTCCAGGACAGTCATCCCAGGAGCTGTGTCGCCGTCCATTGCGGCGAGTGCCCGCCCGCCGTCGGCGAGCGGCAGCACCCGGCTGATCAGTTCACTCGGCCGGAGCGCCCCGGAAACGACCAGGGCCAGCAGAGCCGGGTAGTCCCGGGCCGCCATTCCGTGCGAGCCGTAGACCTCGAGCTCGCGGGAGACAATGAGGTCCATCGGCAGCGTGGTCTGCGCGGCAGTGCCGAGCAGTAGGCCGATCTGGACGTGCCGGCCGCGTCGCCGTAACGAGCGGACGGACGCCGCAGCAGTCGCCGGGTGGCCGATCGCGTCGACAGATACGTGCGCGCCGCCCGTCAACTGCTGGACTGCGTCCGCCGGGTCACCCGTGGCATTCAAGAACCCGAGATCAGAACCCGTGGGATCGACGGTCCGGCTCGCCAGGACGGTGTGCTCGGCGCCCAGTGCCGCGGCCCGAACCAGGGCGGCGGCAGACACGTCGACCGCGATCACCCTGGCCCCGAGCGCCACCGCGATCATCACCGCAGACAGGCCGACGCCGCCGCAACCGTGTACCGCCAGCCACTGTCCGGGCTGCAACCGGCCGTGCACGGTGAGCGCCCGGAAAGCTGTCGCGAACCGGCAGCCGAGTGAGGCCGCCGTCCGGAAGTCGACCGACTCCGGCAGTCCAACCAAGTTGAAGTCGGCACGCCCGATCGCCACCTGGTCGGCGAACGAGCCCGGCCCGGTGAATCCCGGTTGGCGCTGGTCGGGGCAGACCTGACCGTCGCCCGACCGGCAGAACTCGCACTTTCCGCAACCAAGGACGAACGGGGCAGTGACCCGGTCGCCGGAGCGCCAGTCCCGCACTGCCGGGCCGACCTCGGCCACCACGCCGGCGAACTCGTGTCCGGGCACGTGCGGTAGTTCCACCGGGTCGTGGCCCTTCCAGGCGTGCCAATCGGATCGGCAGACGCCCGTCGCCCGCACATCGATCAGCACACCGTCGGGGGGGCAGGCCGGCTGGGGCAACTCGGTCAGTTCCGGAAGCTCACCGAATTGCCGGTACCGGATCGCCTTCACGGCGTGACGAGCACCTTGATGGAGCGCCGCTGGTCCATGTCGTCGTAGCCGCGGGCAATGTCCGCGAGCGACACGGTCGAGGTGAAGACCGGGCCCGGATCGAGCTTTCCGGCCAGCACGTCGTCGAGCAGCACGGGCAGGTAGGCCCGGGTGGGCGCCACACCGCCGCGGACGGAGATGTTGCGGCCGAACATCTTTCCGAGCGGCAGTCCGTCGGCGACGCCGGCCGGCACGCCGACGAAGCCCACCGTCCCGCCGGGTCGGGCCGCGTCCAGTGCGGTGTCCCAGGTCTGGGTGGTGCCGACGCACTCGCACACCGAGTCGGCGCCCAGCCCGCCGGTCAGTTCCTTGACTGCGGCGACGGCTTCCTCGCCCCTGGCGTCCACGATGTCGGTGGCGCCGAACTTCCTGGCCATCGCGGCCCGGTCGGCATGGGTGGAGAGCGCGATGACCCGCTCGGCGCCGAGACGCTTGGCGGCCAGTACCGCGCAGAGTCCGACGGCGCCGTCACCGACCACGGCGACCGTGCGACCCGGGCCGGCACCGGCCGAGAAGGCGGCGTGGTGCCCGGTGCCCATCACGTCGGACAGGGCCAGCAGCGCGGGGACCCGCTCGTCCTTCTCATCCGCGTCGGCGGCCACCAGGGTGCCGTCGGCCTGCGGTACGCGGACGTATTCGCCCTGACCGCCGTCTACCAGATGACCGTCCCGGTCATCCGTGCCGTACCCGCCGCCGATCAGGCAGGAGGTCTGCCAACCCGCGACACAGTTCGCGCACTTCCCGCACGACCAGACGAAGGGCGCAATCACGAACTGGCCCACCTTCACTCCGCTGACCTCGGCGCCGACCTCCTCGACCACGCCGACGAACTCGTGACCGATCCGCCCGGTGTTCTTGACGATCCCTCGGTAGGGCCACAGATCGGATCCGCAGATGCAGGCGGCGGTGACCCTCACCAGGGCGTCGGTCGCCGAGACGATCTTGGGGTCGGCAACTTCATCGGTCGAGATCTTGCGGGGGGCGTGGAGAACGGCGGCTTTCATGTCGACCATTCTCCCTCAGCCCCCGCCGCCCTGTCCCGGTCGGGTCACCTCCCGCCTCCTCCTTCCCCGCCCAGCGCCCACACCCTCGCCGCGCGGAACAAGCCTGGGCTCCCGCGGACCGGGCTGGGCTCCCAGCGCGGATCATCATCGCCCGCGCGGACCAAATACGCCCAAATGTGACTGCTGGGGATGGTGAGTCCTACATGAACCGCGCGATGACGAATGCGCCTGCGACCCGATCACTCTCGGGGTGTTCGAGCCCATCTTCTCTCCAGCCCAGCAACCTCGGCGGCGCGGAGCCGAGTTGAGTGCGGAGGCGGGGCGGCAGGGGCAGGAGGGGCCGATGAGTCGCCTGGGATGTGGATAACCGCAGTTCAGGCAGCTAGCCGCACCGTAGAGTGCCCCTGAGATGACCAAAGGGAGCGCACGCACATGACCATGGCACGCGCCCGACACGCAGTGGTGGGGCTACTGGTGGGCTCCGTTCTTGCCGCCTGCACGTCCGCGCCCGCTGCAAAGGTCACCCCGACCTCTGCCCTCACGTTCGGCGGGACCGCCTACCCGCTGCCTGGGCCGACCACCTCGGCACCGGGTTCTGCCGCTGCCGGAAGCTCCCCGGCGGCCAGCGGCAGAGCCGGGGTCACCGGGTCTGAACCCCGAAGCGCTACGACTTCGACCTCGGCCGCTGCCGTGCCTTCGACTGGCAGGGTGTCCGACTCCGCCAGGGGCGCCGCGACCTCTGCCGGCATCGCCCGCACTACCGGTCCGGCCACGGCCAACTCGGCGGCCACCCCCAGGCCCACCACCGCCGCGCCGGACACCGCCGGACTGTCCGCCCAGGAGATCAGGGACCGAACCGCGATCGAAGCCGTGTGGGTGAAGTACACCGACATCACCCTGGCAATCATGAAAACCCCCGCGGCCCGCCGGCGAAGTGTTCTCGCGTCGGTTGCCGCTGAGCCTTTGCTCGGCCAGTTGATGGGTGCGATTGCCAAGTTCGCTGCTGACGGCAGGGACAACTACGGATACATGACCCACGCGATCTATTGGGGACCGCCGGTCGGAGGTGAGAAGACCGCAGTCTTCGGCGATTGCTTGGATACCAGCCACGCGGGCTCACTAAAAGTCAAGACGGGTGAGAAACTTACCGTCGGGCATGCGCATGACAACGCTCATTTAACTGCAGCACGAGACGTCCGTGGGAACTGGCGGATCACCCAGGTCCAGTCTTTGGCCGGCGTCAAGTGCTGAAGCTCCGGATGCTCAACCGAATTGCAATCGCCTGGTCCCTTGTCGTTGTCGCGACTTCGACCGGATCCACACCGCCCGCCGGCCCGGTCGATTCGAGCCTTGCAGGCAGCTTGGTCAACCCCACCACCGTGGCGGTGAGGGCCATCATTCCCGCGAGCCATATCATCAACGCCGACGGCTCGAAAAGGAAAACCTCGAAAGGCGACACGACCGTCATCACCGACCCGTGCTTCTACCGGGTCGTGGCCAACGTCAAAGCCGGAGACGTTTACGGAACCACCACCTACCACGAAGCCGGAGCGGTGTACTCGGTGTCCTGCCCCGACGCCATCAACATCGCCACCGGACGAACCATCTTCGCCACCATGGGATACGTGTTCGCCCCCACCGGAGTCGCCCCCGTCGCCCCACCACCGGACCCAGGACTGCTCGCCCAACAAGCCCTCGCCCAGATGACCGTCCCCAACCCCGTCATCCACTTCGGCCCCGACCCCACCCAGGTCGCCGTCAAAATCCCCGTCCAACTATGGATCGACAACCCCGGCCCCATGTCGGTCACCGTCACCGTCCGCGGCCTGTCCGTCACCGCCACCGCCGTCATCACCTCCACCACCTTCACCATGGGCGAACCCGCCGACGCCCACCAACAAGGCTCCGCCCCCGCCGACCCACTCACCTGCACCGGCGCCGGCAACCCCACCCCAACCCCGGGTGCAACAGGCGGAAGCCGAACCGACGCCGCCACCTGCCGCTACACCTATCAGTGGCAATCCACCGCCGACCGCACCGCCGGCACCGCGAAATGGCCCGTCACCGCCGTCGCGAACTGGACCGTCACCTGGACCGCCACCAACGGCGCCGGCGGCACCCTGACCCAACCCCTCACCCCCACCCAGACCACCAACCTGGAAGTCGGCGAATGGCGCAGCGTCCTGGTCGCCGGACCCGGCGGGTAGGGCA
>JBBRDH010000139.1:0-14141 GCA_038204125.1 Mycobacteriales bacterium | reverse complement strand
CGACGGGAAAAGAGCAGGCAGGGTGCTGTTACTTGTGCGTGGTGCCCCGCGCCACTGGCCTTGGCCTTGTCGGCGCCGGGAAGTGGTACTGGTTCACGGGCGGGGCAGGCCGCGGCTTCGCCTGTGGTGGCGCGGGCTTCGGGGCGGGCGGCGCAGGCTGTTCCTGGTCAGTGGGCTTTTTCTCGGCGCCCGGGTCGCCCGAGTCACCGGAGCCACCGCCGCCGCCACTGTCGCCGTAGCCGCCGTTCGCCAACGCGAACTGGATCGCCCGCATGTACGCGGCCTCCTCAGCGCTCAGCTCGTTCTGCGCGGCCGAGTCCTGCGCTTGCAACACCTGAGAGTCGTACCCCGTCAACGCCCGCTCCAACGCGCCCTGCGCAGTCGCCTGCCTGAGCAGGTAGTCCTTCCCCTCGGTGGTCAGGTCGTTCCCGCGCGTCGACGAGTAGAACAGGTTCTGTTTGTTCCGGGTCTCGTTCACGCCGAGATCGTTCCGGTCATGCGCCCCCAACAGCTGAGCGAGCGTACTGAACGGGTTCTGGGCGGCTGCGGTGGCGGTGTTCGTGTCCCCGATCGTCTGCGTCGCCAAGTCTTTGGAGCCGAAGTCGATCAGATCCCGTTTCTTCGCCGCCAAGGCGCCGGCTTGCGCGTTCGCTACAACCCGGGCGTTGTAGGCGCGAACCTGGGCGAGGATCGGGTCACCGGAGAAGTCGAGGTTCCCGAAGTCATGTCCCCCGGTGTTTGGGGCGGGCGGCTTTACCGGCGGGGACACCGCGGGCGCGGGCGCGACAGGTGCTGGTGGTGCTTTGGCCGGCTGGCCACCGTCCGGCAGGGCGAGCCCTGGGTTCGCGAGCTTCGGCCCAGAGCCCAAATAGAGGTTTGTGTCCCGGTTATAACCAGCCGCAGGGCCGAGATCACCCTGGCCCGCGGGCGCACCGAATCCCCTGTAGGGGCTGATCGCTTTGACGGCGGGGAACGGTGAGACGAGCCTGCCGTAAACGCCGGCCATGCTCTAGGTGAGCCCGTAGAGGGTTGCGCGGCTACCGGCGACCCAGTTCGTGCCGAGCGCAGGGAAGACGGTGATGCGGGTTAGCGGAGTGGAATCCATCGACCAGGAGTACCCTCCTTGCAAGAAGTAAAGCGTCCCTGTTGAGGTGTTTACCTGCGCCATGTTTGACCAGGTGCCAGAGAGGATCGGCCCAGCAGCCGTAGTCCGGTAGTTCGGAACTAGAAACTCCAGTGACGCAAAGCTGCCCGCAAGACCGTTGGCGGCGGAAGAGTATGGCCCGTTGCCCGTGATCCCGACCGCGGTCTTGTTTAACCCCTCGACGGCGGTGATTGTCGTCCCAGAGACTTGGAGGATCTGTTCGCAGTAGTTGCCGCTGTTGTTGTTGAATCTGATCGCGGTCCCGTCGGTGAGGGTGCTGCGGTCCGAGCGTAGGGAACAAATGAGTTTCAGATGGGTGTAGGCGCTGCTGATCGACGTGATATCGAAGTTCGCGGCTGATCCGCCGAGGACGGAGTCGTACAGTTGCGTCATGCCGGGTGCCGTCCACGCCCCGTTGCCGTTCAGGAACTTCGTCGCGTCTGACGGGTAGCCGGTGATTTTCGAGGGGGCAAACCCGCCGGGAACCCAGTTGCTGCCGTTCCAGATCAGCGCCTGATTGTTCGTGGCGGCGTTCTGTGTGAGCTGGTTCGACGGGATGTTGTTCCCCGACGCGAACGCCCCATACGTCGAGGAGCCAAGGTTGTTCAGGGCGTCCTCGACCGCCTGCACCATGTTGGTCTGCTTCGAAGCGGATGACGTGTCGCCGTTCACGACCTTGTACGTTTGGAGATTCAGGCTCATATGAAGGAACGCCCTTTCAGGTCAACAACAAAAACCGGGGGGAATAGGGGAGGGGGCGGGCTAGCTGAGGCCGAGCGGGGTGAAGTTCAGCTGGAGCGCGTACAAGCCCCAGGCGCCGAACGTCAACCCGACCCCTGTTTCGAGGAGCGGTGCCGCCGACGAGATGATCGACGATGTCTCGTCGACACGCACCTGGAACGCGCGCCCCACAGACCGGGGCTGGAACATGCGGTAGTCCTCTCCGCTGGACTCACCCCACGCATCCGTCCCCCATATCCCGGTCCCCCACGAGAACCCGGTCATCGGGGACGAGAGGGTGGTGGAGACGCCGCCGCTGGTTAAGAAGTCAGTCCGAACAGTGACAGTGAACGTGCCGCGGCCGAGCATCCGGCAGAGCTGCAAACGGCCCTGATACCCGGCGTTCGGCTCAAACACTTTCGTTTGCCACCACGACTGGATCGCCGCCCCGTTATCCGTGCCACCCGTGTTCAGCTTGTAAATCTGCCCCGTAACGGTCGGGCTTGCGGCAAGCAAGGACTCCTGGTTCTTGCCGTAGGTGACGTAACAGGCCGCGCTGTTGGTGCCGGCGCTGAACCAGCCGAGCAGCGGATGGTATTCGAGGGCGAGGTTGTTGACGGTGGCAGCGTTCCGGGTGATTGAGAAAAACAACCGGTCGCCCTGGTAGCCGGCGGCGATGTTGTCCAGGGAGCCGTAGGCGAGCGCCGCATCCGTGAACTGCGGGTCGAGTTTCGCCGACAGGGGCTGCATCGGTGAGAAACCGTCCGTCGCGTACACGCCTCTCCGGGAGACCGCGTACACCTTGCCGTACAGCGAGATGACGGCTTTCGCGGAGGCGGCCCCGGCCTTCGAGTCCAACGTGACGAACGCGCCGGTAGAGCTGTCATGGACCCGGTAGGTGCTCTCCTGCTTGAACACGAGCAGGCATGGCTTGGTCTGGTTGTCGAACCCGGTGCCGCCGTGCAGGGCGCTGATGGCGCTGTCGTCTTTCTCACGGATGTCGTTCGAGCCGCCTCCGTCCGCACCAGCCCATTTCGTCGGGTCACCGGCCCCGCAAAAGTACAACCTCAGTTTCGTCGCGGGATTACCGGCAACCCAAAGCTTGTTCTGCCAGGCGGCCAGGAGATCCCCAACCGGAACGCTCCCGGAGGACGCGACAACTGCGGCCCAGGTCACCCCGTCCGTCGAGGAGTAGAGCCCGTCAACAGGATGGATCGCGTAGACGCTACCGGCGAAGTCCACGATCCCGAGGCGGCTGCCGGTCGTCCATGTGCGCCTGAGCGTCAGAACCCCGGTGCCGGGATCCGAGTACAGTTTCCCGTCCGCCCGCGAGTACCACAAAAGCTTGTCCGCGACCTGCGAGTAATACCCCTGCGTGATCAGGTTCGCTGCGGGACTGGCGTTCCAGGCCGTGTAGCCGAGACGTTTCGTGACGCCGCCTCGCTCGTCAAAACTGACGTTCATGCAGTCCGGGGTTTCCGTGAGCGCGAGCTCGGTAGGTGCGTCCCTGAGGTTCAGGCCGCCGCTGAAGTTCGCGAGCTGCTCGAAGTGCGAGTAGTAGCGGAGCCCCTGCCGGATGATCCCCTGAACGCTCTGAGGCATCGGCTAGTAGAGCGGGTCGGCGGGGAACTGGATAGCCTCGCCGCGCTGGTCAGCGAGGTAATCCCGGCGCAGGGCCTGGACTGACTCTTGCCAGGCGGCCTGCATAAACTGGTAGGTGAAGTCGTTCTTCACCGCCAGCCCGAGCGCCAAAGCGCCGGGAACCAACATGTAGTGATGCTCAACCGGGATCGCCGGCACGTCACTATCCGCGCTCAACAGCGTGAGGCGCTTCTCGTACAGCAGCAGGAACGCGGAGCTCGACACGTTCGAGGTCGGCCCGACCGTCACAGCCTGGTTAATCACCGTGTACGCCTGCGGTGACCCTTGCGCCGTGCTGTTCGCGTAGTAGTCGTTGAACACGGACGGCTCTAGATACCGGAGCCGGCCACCCGACTGGTCATACAAGGCGTTCGGTATCCCGAACATCGACGGCAGCCCCGTCACCGAGGACGAACCAGAGGTGACCGTGACATTGCCCGAGGCTTTCTTGAACGTCCAGTCCTCCATCCCCCACAAGCGGGCATACGTGTTGTTAAGCCAGTTGTTGACCGACGTGGTGTCCGACGTTGTGAACCGGGACGGGATCAGCTCCTGCCGCAACTGCAAGAACGTCATTGCCATCTAGGCCGCCTCCCCCCGAGCTCTGCGCTTGTCCCGAGCGATGCGTAGGTGCTGACCGCGAGGCAAACACGCCGACCGCAACCCCGACCCGGCGTTGCCGTGCTCACGCGCGAACTCCTCCAACTCCGCGTCCAGGCGGCGATGCTCCGCCTCCCGACGCTTCCGGTTGCTCTCTTCCGCCTCCGTGTACAACTCCCGGCCGCGGGCCTCCTGCCTTTGCAGCTCGTCCACCAGCGCGAACGACAACGGCTTCGGGTGCCCGTCAGGGTCACGCCACCGGAGAACCTCCAGCGGCGTGACCCCAGAGCCCAACCAGTGCCTGACCACGTACACGATCCCCCGGTGCTCCTCGTCGAATTCCCGAGTCAGCATCAGACCAGGCTCGAGTCGCTTCACCGCACGGCGAACAGCGTTCTCGTCCGCCGCCTGGTTCGCGACCATCAGGTTTGCGGAGTGCTCACTCCACACGAAACTCATGCCGGTGTTGTCCTTCCGAGTGGTGGCGTGAACAACAGAGGGCTAAGGCCCGAAAGCCCTAGCCCTCCGCGTCATCCGCCCGTCAGGCTACGCAGCCCGTGACAGGTTGTTCAGGAAAACATGGGTTGCACACTTAAGCGCACCCATTTGGTACCAGTCGACCAAATCGAATTCCTTCGGCAGCGAGCGGGCGAACCGGCGGAACATGGCGCCGTCGTCGTCGAGGAAGTCGGGGCCGGGCTGGAACCCGTACATCTGCAGGTCCTCCTTGTGAACACCCGTCACGGAGCCGCGCTTGTGCTGGTGCTCCGCGATCAGGATCTGGTCATTGTAGGAGACACCGCTGAAGCCGGTGGCGAGGGTGCCGGTCTGGCCGGCCCAGCGGGACTGACTGTAGAGGCCCTGCTTGAACAGGTCGATCGCTGCGGGGTCACCGATCCAGAACGACGGTGACTTGACGCCCGTCGACCAGATGCGGCGTACCGCGCCGTCGAGCATGCTCGTGGTGAGCGGCTGAGTGGTCGTGGTGCCGCCGCGGCCGTCGGTGCCCTGCCAGTACGCGGCGTTCGCCTTGTTGATCCCTTCGAACGTGCCGGTGGTGGCGAGCACCTGCTGGAGGCCCTGGCAGACGTTGCCGTAGGAGCCGGGCAGGTAGGCGCCCTCGTTCGCGGAGAACGTGACGTTCCCCGAGCCTCCGTCTGATGCCTGCGAGGCGGTGTCCAAGACCACGGTTACGGTGCCGTCGTTGTTGTCCGTCGACGTGCTGATCAGCCGGCGCTTCCCGTTACCGGGATCGGCACCGGAGGAGCGCGTGAGGATGTCCAGGACACGGCCGGGGTAAAGCTCGTCCGCGTTCGCCGGCGCCGCAGCCGACCCGAACACCAGGGTCAGGCCCGGCGACGCGCCGGACGCGACACTGGCAACCAGGCCGGTGCCGTCACCGTTCAGAGCGGTGTTCTCGTCACGGGCCATCCCGACACGAGCCGTTTTCACCAGTGTCGCCATCGCCTGCGCGGCAGCGTTGTTCAGCGACGTCATTAGGAGATCCGGTGTCACCGACACCGGCATCACGTAACGAGCCATCGAGATGGTCGCCTTGTCTGTCGCCTGAGCGATCGGCACGTTCCACGTGCCTGACTCGGTGACGAACCCGCCGCCCTGATGCGGGTAGGGCAGCAGCGGAACACGAACCTGGTTACCGGAGAAAATCTCCCGGTTCTGGTTCGGCCCCGAGTCCTTCGTTGTCCGGTCGATCTCGGCCATGAGAACAAATTCCGTAGGGAACAGTTCTTGCATTGGCCCGCGAAGTTCGTAGAGGAAATTCGCCCAGTTGCTGGAAGTCTGATCGGCGATCTGACTCACCCTTTCGTGTAGTTCGCGGGCCGGATTGCCCGCCGCTTTTCGTGCGTGGTTGACGTTGACCTACTGAGAGAACGCGCACGGAAAAGCGCGCGGGGATAGACCGCAGCGGTGGTGGGGCGAGTAGCTAGCGAACGGCTAGCAGTGAGAGGGGGCTAGGCTTGTGCGCGTCCGGCGATGCGCCGGGCGATCGCGAGTTCGTCCTCACCGGCCTGCCGGGTGACGATCTCCGTTGAGCCGTTCGTCGTGCCCGGCTCCGTGGGAGCTTCGCTGACAGCTTTCAGCTCGGCGAGATAAGCCTGCTTGCCGACCTCCATGAAGTGCGCCTGGAGTTCCGCGACGTACTCGGCCGCCTTGTTCACAGCGACCTGACCGTTGCCTTGCTCCAAGGGGAGGAACCCGCCGGCGACGTAGGCGGCTGCTTCCTTCGCTTTGTCGTCGAACGAGGCGTGCTTCCCTGCGGCTTCGCTGATCCACTGTTCGACGGTCTGCTTGGCCTGCTGCTCGTGCGTGGCCGTGATCGCCGGCAGGTACGGGGTGAGGGCCTGCTGGATACCCGTCTGGATTTGCTGCTGCACGAACCCGGCGAGGGACTCCGAGTCGAACGGGTCGATCTCAAAGGGTTCCTCGGGGGCAGGCTGGTAGGCCTGCTCAAGCAGCTGCTGCAGCTGGGTGGTGGTCTCGACGACGGATTGCCACTCGTTCGGGTCGGGTGCCCAAGCCGGGGCCGCCTCTTCCGTCGCTGCGGGCGTTTCGACCGCTGCAGGCGAACCGTCCGCGACGGCTTCCGGGGCGGCCCCCGCTTCGACCGGCTCCTCGGTGTCGAGGCCGTTCATGAACTCGTCGGCGAATGCCGCCTCGTCAGCGGCCGGGGTGATCTCGGTTTCGGTGTTGCCCATGCTGAGCTCTCCTCCCTACTTGTTCAGCTGGTCACGGGCCGCAACGATGCGGCCGGTGGCGATCTCGTCCAGGCGTTTCCCGGTCTGTTTCTTCGCCTGTCCTGCTTTGCGGAGCACATCCAGGTAGAACAGGGCTTCCTTTTTTTCTTGCGGTGTGCCGTTCTTGGCGAGCTCCCTGACCTTCGCGAGGTTCGCGGAGAACGGGCCACCAACAGCCGTGGCCAGCGCGCCGGGGCGCTTTTTCGCGGCAGCTTTGAAGTCAGCCATCCCGGTTAGACGCCTGCGATCGCGAAGCAGCGCGCGACGATTGTTGACAGATCGACACCGTTGGTGACTTCGAGCATGGCGGCACCCGACGCCGCGGACCGGTAGGCAAGAACCTTGTTGCTGGTGTAGTCGAACGCGAACACGTACCCGGTGGCCGGGGTGACGTTCACGTACTTGAGCGTCGCCTCAGGGGGGAGTTTCAGGGTGCCGGCGGTCAGGGCGAGCCCGCCGGTCGGGTAACTGTTGTCAAAAGTGATCTTGGCGACGCACATGTAAACGTCGCCGAGAACGCCCGGGGTACCGTCCCGGTTCTGGATCGCGATTGTGAGCGCCATGCTGGGCGGGTCCTTTCAAGAGAAATGGGGAGAGCGGGAACAGTTAAGGGCGAGGCGGGATCAGGCGCCCCATTTGCCGGTGCGGATGTCCGAGAGGCGCGCATCCGTCCCGGCGGTGGCCTGGGTTGCGCCATTGCCGAGCGTCCGCAGGGAAGCGGTGGCAGCGGCGGCGTCGGTTGCCATCGGGTCCGTGCCATTGGGTTCGTGTGTCCCGTGATGCGGGGCAGGCTGTGAGATCTGAACCGTAGCCATTACGTGTACTGGACATCGAACCAGCAGTCAGCTGCCCCGAGCGTTTTCGCAGGCCCTGTTGAGCTGTTGCAAAGCACGATTCCTGTGGTGAACGCGCGGCCCCGAGTGCCGAAATCAATCGAGAACCCTGAGGAGGCGGGAACGGTGATCAGGACTTTCGGGACAGCGGTGTCCGCGGGGAGCGAGGCGGCGTCATGCACCTGAATGAACTGGGCTGATGTTTTGGAGTTGTAACCGGACAGGCCCCAGAGAGTGCCGGTGGACGCTTTCGCGACCCGGTTCGTCTCATAAGCGGCGCTCGTCGAGTTCGTGGGCGCGGCAACCGAGACCGGGACAGCGGCCTGATCCGAGGCGATAGTGACCGGTAGCGACATCGCCATTAGTTTCTGCCCGAGCGAGGCGGGGAGCCCCGCGGCGATCAGGGTGACGAGGCCGCGCAGGAACTGCTGCACCGTCCCTGGGGCGTTCGTGACGACCGCGGCGCCGGTGGTGACGCCAAGCACGGGAGCCTGGACACCAAGGACGTTGTCCTGCTCAGCGATCGCGGTGGCGGCCTTGACGTTCGCGACCGTCCCCGAAGGGTCCTCGATGCGAACCTCGCCGATGTCAATCGTCGGGTTCGTCTGCAACGTGGCGGCAACCACGGGACTGTAGGTGCCGTCCCCGTTGTCCTTGAACAGCATCTTGAGGTCGGGTGGTGAGAGCGCGGGGAACTGGCGCTGAACGTCAGCCATTCAGAAGACTCCTTGAGCGGGAAGGGGATTTAGGCGAACCGGGCGTGGTACGGGCCGGCGTTCACGCCAGCCAAAGCTGCTTTGAGCGCGGCACCCTGATCGGGCTGGCCGAGCTGACCGGGCTGGCCGAGCTGATCGGGCTGGCCGGGCTGGCCGAGCTGACCGGCGGCGGCAGCGGTGTTCGCCTGCGCCTGCGCCAAATGCGCCTGGATATGAGCGGCAACAGCGGCGGCGGCCTTGGCGTCACCGCTCATCTCCGCCTGCACCTGTGCGATCCGGTGCTCTGGCACATGCACCTGGATCGGGTCATAGTCCGCAACCTGGATCTCGCCGGCACCGTGCAACAGGAGCGAGTTCTCTAGCTTGGCTTTCTCCAAATGAATGTCGTTCGGCGGTTCCGGCAAAGGCAGCGCTTCCCCGGCCTCATAGGATTCCTTCAGCCAGGAGACCGGCAGGGGCTGCTGCGCGTTAATCGCGGCCTGGTAGATCTCCTCGATCATCTTTAGTTTCGCCGCCTGTGTCCTCGGGAGCGCCGCGCCAGCAGGAACGTACACGCTGAAGAATGGGGGCAGCTCACTGGCGTTGAACGAGTGCGCGTCCAGTAGGCCTTCGTCACCGGCGAGCGCGATCTGTTTGTCGGCGCCCCAGTAGCGGCGAATGTCATAGACGGTGTCCTCGACGAGGCTCTTGATGCCGTCTTTGAAGCTGCTGAGGATCGGCATCAGCTTGCGGGCGTCGTTCTCCCGTAGCAGCGCGAGCTGCGAGTAGTTACCGACCCCTGCCGGGTTTTCACCGAGCGAAACGGTGTGCAAACCAACGGAGCGCTGCAAATCCTCACGCAGACTCTCGACATCCTGTTGCATCCACGGGCCAGGCTGAATACCCGGATGCACCTGGGGCAGCGGTGAGCCCGGTTTCACGCGAATGTACGCGGCGGGGCGGCCGTCCATCTGCGGCAGCGACCCTTCCTCAGCGAACACCTTCGGCTGCCCACGGTCGATTGTTTCCGCGATTTGGGAGCGGCGCTTATTGATCATACGCTGAGGATCTTTCGCCGGGTCGATCAATGAGCGAGCCCAGAATCTGCCGGTGACCCTTTGATAGTGGAAGTAGGTGATCCCGGAGCTGTACGTGCCGTCAGGCTTCTGGTACGGGAGCTCGTCCGTGATCGACAAAGGAGTGAACCCGTCGCCTGCCAGCACGACCATCTGGCCCTTCGGGTGCTTCCGTGTCGGCCGCTCGTAACACGTGTAGACGCGGACGTGACCTTCGAGCTTGCCGGGGCTCATCGTGTCCTGCTCCGGGTCACCAGTCCTCAGGTCGCCGAGCTCGCGGGCGCCCATCGTGTTCACCATCCCGAGGCTGTCATCCGTTTTCAGGCTGGCGGCCTTGTCGCCGTACTCCTCTTTCAGCTTGTCCGTCGGGACGGGCCGCTCCCAGATCTCCCACGGGAAGTCACGGTCATGCTCGATACCGGGCGGAACAAGCAGATTGAACGGCGACGCGACCTCCCAGCGGATGCGGCCCTCGTGAATGTCCCTGAACGCCAGGGTGGTGCCCTGGTCAACAAGCGTGTACGCGTCAACCGGATTCAGCACAGGCCGGCCCTGATGGTGCGGCACGTTCGCTTTAACCGGCCCCACGGTCGGGTCGAACCGGCAGCGGACAGCGGCTGTCCCCAGGTCAATGAGTTTCAGGCGGAGGTCGTTCAGTACCCGGTCACCGTCCCACTCGTTATCCCACCCGTACGCGAGCGCGTCGTTCGCTTGCTTCGCGTACTCCTGCTGCCGCAAATCGTCCTTGCGGAACTGGAGTTCGGGGCGGTCCTCGTCCTGGGATAGTTCGCCGAGCGCGCTGTACCGGTACTGGGAGAGCTCGTCGACCGTGTACCGCTCCCGATCAGACGGCAGGTTTGGCAGGACAAGCCGGCGGTCAGTGCGCGACCATTTCAACCAGTGTTTCCCCGACGCGAACGCCAACGATTGCAACCAGTTCGGCTCAAAGCGTTTCCGGTCCCTACGGGCCTGCTCGATCCGCTGCTTCCACGGTTTCGCCCAGTCATCAGCGGACCGGATGGCCCCGTCCGGGGTGCGAACAGCAACAGCCACGGGGCAGGTCTCCTAGCTAGTAGTCGGGCAGCTGCGCCGGGTCATCGAGCAGATCAAGCTCAACCTCGTCGGGCGGCTCGGGCACGCTCTTCTCGCGCGGCGGGAGCGTCCATGGGTTCCTGGACAAATGGCAGATCACGTCGATCAGATGCGCCCGCTCCAGCACGAACGCTTCGCGTTCCCGCTCAAGGGTTCGGAGGAGTGCGCGCTTCGAGATCATGAGAGCGTCCTGAAGTACGTCACGTACGGCGCCGTCGACGCCGTGTTGCTGTTCCGCGAGGGCCGTTTCGCCGCCTCGAACGCGCGGTGCGCGCTGAGGATTCGCTCAGCCTGAGGTAACGCGGTCTCCCACTCCTGGAACCGCAAAGCCTGGTTGTCGATGTACACGTCCGCGCGGGGTTTCTTCTCGATGCTGATTTTGCCGCGCCACTTGCGCAACGGCACGAGCTTCTGCTCGATGCTCGCCAAGCCTTCGGGCCAGTTCGCCCGGCACGTGAAAATCACCACCGAATCACCCTGCGCGAGGAACTTTTGCAGCGCCTCCACTGCTCCGGGCAGCCACTCCTGGGTTTTGACGTTAACGAGGGTGTCGTCCCAGTCGATCGCGACCGTCACGCTGACCATCTCGTGGAGGGGCGAGGGACGACAGCTTCCTTGCTCTCTCGCCACTCGCGGTCTGCTGGCTCCCGCGTAAGCGCTGCGAAAAGTCGCGGGTCAGCGTGAACAGCAGCGGTTGCTCGCCGCTCCCGGTGGAGTTGGGCGAGAGCCGCGACGACGTAACGGCAGGCGTGAAAGGTCAGGCGCCTCACGAAGCCTTCGTCTTCATCACGGGCTTTTGTTCGCTCGCGACGTACGTGAGCACATCGGCCAACGATACGAGCTTGTTCTCCCGTTCAGCTGCAAGCTCCGCCACGAGCTCGCTGATCCGCTCGGACGCGGAAGCCAACCGTGCCGCCGCGTCCGTGGCTTGCTCAGGGCTCAGAGAGCCGATCAGCCGGCCGGCCTCGACCACGCAGGCGGGGCACAGGTACAGGGCACCGATGTCCCAAGAGTCATGCCGGATCAGCGTGTCGATCATCGGGCCGTTGCTCGCGCCGCAGGTGAGGCAGCGGCCCGGTGCGTGGACAGGGGCTTCGACCAGCAGGAACTCTGGCATCTAGAAGTGCCGGATAAGGGAAACGATCGCCAAAATGAGGGCGATCAGGATGAGCAGGCCGGCGATGCCGCCGACCCCGAGGATCGCGAAACCAAGCATGTGGTGTCCCCCCTTTTTAGACATCGATCAGGTCGTCCCGATCGGTGTGATGCGCCTTCTCGATCCTCCGCAACAGTTCTGCGCGCGGATCAAGCACGACCTCCGGTAAAGCACTGGCGCGCTCACGGGTGAGGCACCCGTAACGCAACGCGGCGTGACTGTGGCCGTGCGCTGACTCCCATCGCCGGTCAACTGCTTCGCCGCGCTCCGGGTCCGCCTCCTCTGAGGCGAGCGGTGCGGCTTCGATCTGTTCAAGCAGGTTCGGGCAGCGCTGCCCGACAAGGAACAGGCTCGGGGCGCCCATCTCGCCGGCGCGCTGATGCCACATCGGGAACCGGCGGGCCGGATCAGGCTTCAACAGTTCGGCGACCCGGACGAACCCGGTCTTTCTGCGGTTGTTCGCGGGGATCAGGTGGATGCCGTGCCGCTCGTACTCGTCCTGTAACGTGAGTGGCTGCCCGTAGTCGTTCTTCAACGGGAGCGCTTCGCGTAGCGAGGCCGGGTCGCCGAACGCGGAGTGACGGACAGTCCAGCCGTTCTCGTCCTTCGCCTCCCACAAGGTTTTCCTGCGGTCAAGGATCTCGCGCGCGTGCTCATCGGGGAGGCCGGGCTTGTAGTACTCGTCCGCGACGATCAGGTTTCCGTCGTAATCCACCGTGAAGAGCAGCCACGCGGTCGGGTTCGTCACCCCGTGATCCATCGACTCGAAGCGCTGAAAGCTGCCCGGGATCTCGAACGGGTCAACGACGTGCAGGGAGCGGTCAAGCATCGGGTAGGCCATGCCTTCGAACGCGCCCCAGTCACCATCCAGCAGCTGCGCCCTCGTCGTCTCGGGGAGATGCTGCAGGGAGGCGACGTAGCCGTCCCGGTCCAGGTGCGGGTTGTCGACGAGCCTCGCCGGGATGAACACCGTGCCGGCTGCGGGTTCACTGATAAACCGTTTTTTCACCCAGCCGTGCCCGATTCCGCCAGGGTTGCTCGCGGAGCGCATCCGTTTCGGGAAAGGCGCGTCTTTCAGCTGCCGGAGCCGGGAAAACAGGTAGGTGTACTGCCACTCGGTGAACTGAGTGAGCTCGTCGAACCCAATGAAGTCGTACTCGGCACCCTGGTACTGGTACACGTCCTGCTCACGTCTGAGGTAGCCGAACGAGAGCGACGCGCCCGAGGGGAACCGCCACGTTTTCTTTTGCTCGTTCCATGTCGCATCCGACCCTTTGAGCCACTCCAACGAGCGGGCCATGATCGCCCCGGGCTTCGACAACTCCGCGTAGGTGCGGCGGACGATCAGCGCGTCATAGCCAGGCACGTCCGTGTACTGCAACGCCGCCATTAACAACGCGTCCGACTTGCCACCACCAGCCGCCCCACCGTAAAAGGCCTCCTCGCAGCCAAGCAGCAGGAACGCTGTCTGCGGCGGCTCCGGCGCGTGCGGAATGTACGGGGTGAGCCTAGGACTCAGAAGCTGGCGAAGATCCGAGAGCTCCTGCTCCGGCAAGGATGCGAGCGACCGCGGCGAGATCATCAACCGAGTGTTTCACCTCCACCGGGACCGGGCCACCGTCCTCGCCGCTCACCTCAACCGCCTGGGTTGGCCGGCCAAGCACACGATCAAGAACCTCACGAACAGCGCGGGCCGCAGTCGGGTCGTCCTCGGCGAGCAACAGGTTCTCAAGCCGAGTCAAAGCCTTCTCTGTCATGCCGGCGAGCCGCTCGACCGCCAGTTGGCGGGCCGCTTCGCGCTTGGCTCGGCGAGCGGCGTGCGTCGCGTATGCGCCGCGGCGACGCTCTTCGCCGGTCAACTCATGCTGGCCGATGCTGGCCGATGCTGGATCAATCATGGCCGCAGGACTGTCCAGAGGACGATTGTCGCGAGCACGAGGAACGCGAACATTCGCAAGCGGTATGCGCGCTCGAGAGGGCTCAATCGCCCACCGTGGCGCGCTTAGACGTTGTGTGGTCGTCATGCCTGCGCCGGCCGCAATCGGGGCAACGGGCGAGGTAGCCGGCGAGGTGGAGGCTGCAGCACTTCCACGCCCGTGGCTTCGGCTTGATTGTTCGCCAGCCCGCGTGGGTTCCGCCCCCCTCGATGTGGATACCGAAGCTCATGGGCGAGGCTCCCCTGGAAAAACAATAAGCCACCCGTGGGGTGGCTGAGGGCGTACTACTGCTTAAGGTCTTGACGCTTACATCGGCCGACCCGACCCGGAGCATTAGGGGCGCATTCAGACTGCTTCACAGGAGCGCCCGACGATCTGTGTCACACGGACCCGGCTAATCCCCATCCTGCGAGCTACCTCAACGTGAGGTAGAGACTTCGCGAGGTCGCGGATCTCCGTGTCCCGCGCGGCCTGCGCTTGCTTCGGTGCGC
>JBBRDH010000138.1:0-14316 GCA_038204125.1 Mycobacteriales bacterium | reverse complement strand
TCATGGAAGGCGGGCACCACCATCATCGCGCCGAAGGGAGCGCCACCGGCCTCGCAACCGGGAAAGGCGGTCGCGGCCATATCGAGAAGGTTGCAGAAGTTCGTGTACGTGCCCAGCCGCCGGTTGATCGTGACCGGATCTGCCAGCACTGCGGCGATGCTGGGGTGCTCGGAGGTGGTCGGCAGAAGTAGTCCGTCGAATCCCGACAACATCCGGGCCGCAGCGGCTTTGGCTGCCAGCAGGGTTTCCAGATCGGCGATCACCGCCGACCCGGTGACCCGGCCCGCGCTGCCGATGATGGCGGACACGGTCCGGTCGGCGCCGGCCGGATCAGTCGCCAGGAACGCTCCGACCGCGGCGTAGCGCTCCGCGACGATGGCGCCGTCGTACAACAGCAGCGCGGCCCGCAGCATGCCGGAGATGTCGACCGCCTCGACCGAACAACCGGTCCGGGCAAGGGCGGCGACGGTCAGGCCGAACGCCTTGAGATAGGCCGGTTCCAAGGCCGCCAGGTCGACTGCGCGCGGCACGGCGATCCGCGGCTGGGCCGGCGCGGAGAACGGCACCCCTGCTGGCCAGATCCGGGAGCGCGGATCGGCGTCGTCCGGCCCGATCATGACGCGCAGCGCCTCCCGCGCCAGGGGGAGCTCGGCGGCGAACACGGTCACGCAGTCGTAGTCGGCACAGGCGGGCACCACGCCGGTGTTGGGCACCAGTCCGAGGGTCGGTTTCAGTCCGATCAACCCGTGGAACGCCGCCGGCACCCGGCCCGAGCCGGCGGTGTCGGTGCCGATGCCGATGTCGGCGATGCCCAGCGCGACGGCCACGGCGGATCCGGAGCTCGAGCCGCCGGAGATCCGCTCGGGGTCCCAGGCGCATCGAACCGCACCGTACGGCGAGCGGGTGCCGACCAGGCCGGTGGCGAACTGGTCCATGTTCGTCTTGCCGAGCACGATCGCGCCGGCGGAGAGCAGACGCGAGATAACGGTGGCGCTGGTCTGCGGGCTGTATTCGAACTCCGGGCAGGCGGCCGTGGTGGGCAGACCGGCGACGTCGATGTTGTCCTTGACGGCAACCAGCATCCCGGCCAGCGGCAACGGCTCATTGGCGTCGATGCGGTTCTGCACCGCGGCGGCGTCGGTGAGTACCGACTCCAGGTCGCGCAGCGTGATCCACACCTCTGGGCGGTCGGCGGCGGCAATGCGGTCGAACGCAAGCCGGACCCGCTGCGCCACAGGCAGATCGCTGGCAATCGATGGCACGACGAACGGCTGTTGAGGTGGTGCGGTGGTTCCAGTCATGCTTTCCACCGTTCTCTCTCGGCCTGGAAGGCGAGCCTGCGGACGCCCCGCAGTTCGGCGATCTCAGCGTGATGCTCGGCTTCGATCGCCGCCACCTCCGACAGCGAGAACCGTGCCGGCGCGGTGACGAGATCCGAGCTGCCGGAAAGAATGTCGGCCCTGATGTCCTCGAGTTCCTCGGTGCTGACCGGGTGAAAACGGAGCCGGTCGAACTGCCGGAGGAGCCACGGTTGTGGATCTCTCCGCGGTTCGCCGGCCAGCAACCGCCAGACCGGCACCGTGCGGCCCACCAGCTGGTAGCCGCCGGGGCCCTCCATGCCGTAGACGCAGAGGTAGATCCCGCCGATGCCGACGGCGTTCTGCGGGGTCCAGGTGCGCGCCGGATTGTATTTGGTGGTCACCAGCCGGTGCCGTGGATCGATCGGCACGGCGACCGGCGCGCCCAGGTACACATCCCCCAGTCCGACGACGAGATAGGTTGCGGCAGCGACGATATCGAAGACCTCACGCCGCTGGGGAACGTCGTTCATCCGGCGGATGAACTCGACGTTGTCCGGGCACCAGGGCGCCGCCGGATTGACCGATCGTTGGTAGCGCTCCATCGCCTCGTGGGCCTGGGGGTGGTCGAAAGCGATCGGCAGGCTGACCTCGCGGACGTCCAGCACGACCTCGGCCGGATCGGCGACAGCGCCGGCCAGTCCGGCCAGCGTGTCAGCGAGATCCAGTGGCCGTAAACGGGTGTCGTCGACGGCTACCAGCAGGGAGCGGACGCCCTCGACAATCTCGGTGACCCCGTTGGGTCGCGCCGCACGCAGCGAATCGGCCAGCAGGTGCACCCACATCCGCACGGTCAGGTCGAACTCCGTAGTGCCCGCTTCCACCAGGATGTGCCGGTCCCCGGCCAGTCGCACGGTGAAGTCGGGCAGATGACCGGTTGCCGGCAGCTCCACCAGCGCCGGCGGTAAGCTCGAGAACCGCTGCAGCCCTGCGGGTCCACTGTGGGGGGCGCCCGGGGCGCTGCCTGACCCGCCGGCCTGGGATTCGCCGGCCCGCGATCTGGTCGGGTTCTGGGGTTCGTCGGCCAGGCTGCTGAGCAGGGCCCGGCGGGCGGCGATTGCGTCCTGTGCCTCTGCCAGGGCCACCGGGACGAGGGCGACCACATCACCGGGGCGCAATTGCCCGAGGATCCACCGGTCGGCTCCGATCACCACGCACGGCACCACGAAACCGCCCAGGCTGGGGCCGTCAGGGCCGACGATCACCGGGGTATCACCGGCCAGCATGACGCCGCCGACCGGATAGGCGGAGTCGTGCACGTTGGACGGATGCAGGCCGGCCTCGCCGCCGTCCGCCCGCGCCCACTGCGGCACCGGCCCGACCAGCCGGATTCCGGTCCGGTCGGATCGGTGGTCGACCGTCCAGGCGGCGGAGAACAGTTCGTCGGCGCCGGCAGTCGTCAGGTGCCCCGGGGCACCGTGCGGCCCGAGCATCACCCGGAGCTCCCACGACGACCTCAACGTCGGCAGCATCGCGCTGACATCCCTGGTCCGGCCCGCCGAATTGTCGAGCGACAAGTCGTACAGCGGCGAGTCGTCGAGGGGCAGCAGGTCTCCCTTTCGCAGGGCTCGCCCGGACAGCCCGCCGAACTTGCCGAGGACGAACGTCGACCGACTGCCCAACACCGGTTCGACGGCGATTCCGCCGGCGATCGCCAGGTAGCCGCGCATACCGGGTCCGGCGAGTTTGCCCAGATCCAGCGTCGCGCCTGCCTTCACCGCGGTGGGCAGGCCCGCCATCACCGGATCGCCGTCGAGGCGGGCGGCCACGGCGGCGCCGGCCACGCAGATCACCGCCGGGCCGGTGAACCGCAGGACCGGCCCGACCATGACGCATTCCAGCCCGGCCTGACCGTCACCGTTTCCGACGGCGAGATCGGCCAACGCGAAGGAGAGTTCGTCGAACGCGCCCGACGGCGGCACCCCCACGTCCCACAGTCCGGAGCGTCCGGCCAGGTCCTGCACCGTCGTCTGGATCCCGGCCTTGACCACCTCAACGGCGCTGCCGGACCCGGTCTGCGAGACAGCCTGCGGACCGTCGACCGTGAGGGTCACTTGTCCCACCAGCCGAGCAGTTGAACAGGCGTGGGATTCCAGCCGTTGCAGGGGTTGTTGAGCTGCGGGCAATTGGAGATCAGGACGAGAATGTCCATGGCAGCCTCGATCTCGACGTACTTGCCCGGCGCGGAAAGGCCGTCGGCGAAGGTGAGACCGCCCTCGGGAGTCACCGGCACGTTCATGAAGAAATTGATGTTGTGACCCAGTTGCCGCTGCCCGATGCCCGCCGCCGCACCGTATTTGAGAAAGGTCTGCCGGCAGGCATGTTGGTGGCGGGTGTGTTCGCCGTAGCGGATCACGTTCGACTCCTGCGAGCAGGCTCCGCCCACAGTGTCGTGCCGGCCGCAGGTATCGGCCACGATGGTGGCCAGCAGGTCGCCGCGTCCGGAGAGCAGGCGCGAACCCGTCGTCAGGTAGATGCCGGCCTGCGCGCGAATGGTATCGAATGCGCTGTAACGGTTGTCGACGTCCGACGCGTCGTAGAACAGGGTGTCGGCGGCCTGGTTGCCGTCGAGATCCACGATGCGGAAACGGCCTCCCGCCGGAACTCGGCCCAGGAATCCGTCCCCCGCGCCGACCACCGTGTCAAGGACGGCCCGCTCCGGTTCCCGGTCGCTCCCGGTCAGCTCCCCACCCACCACTCCCGGCACGATCCCGGTCGATATCCCGGTCGATATCCCCATCGATATTCCCGTCGATATTCCAGTCACGCCATGGCCTTTCGAGTCTGCTGCAGCGCCCGGGCACTCTCGCCCCGGAAGAGAAACGACGGATCCTGCTCGTCCCAGGGATCCGCCGAGCCGACATCCGCGCGGACTCCGGCCGGCGCGAACTGCGGCGAAGGGTCGAGTGGGTGCGGCGTGGTGGCGAGCAGGATCAGCAGGTCCTGTTCGGCCCGCAGGGTGACGTGATCGCCGGTGACGCAGTTCGATGGATCGAAGTCCAACGAGCACAACGTGTCCGGTTTCGAGGTCACCTTGGAGAAGAAGTTGACGCTGCCGTGCAGGTCGGCCTCGCCCATTCCGTGTTTGGCCAATTCCAGCAGGAACAGTTCGCGGGCGCTCCGCTGCCAGGAATTCCGGTCGTGCTGATAGTCGGTGGGGGAGAACCGGTCCAGATCACGCGGACCGGTGAACCCGCACAGCGCGTCATGCCAGTCGACCGACGAGGCGACGACCGAGGCGAGTGCCAGGCCGCGATCGCTCATCAGCACCACCGGTGGCCGGATCCGTGCCGTCATTTGGGCTTTCAACGTGTCCGGCACGTTCATCCGGTCCAGTCGGTCGGCGGCGAACACCAGCGTCGACACGTTCGCGCCGTCACCGGTCGCCGTCAAGGTCAGGGTCCGGGCCGCCCCCAACGTCACGGACCACGCCGCCCCGCCAGGAATGTCGTGGGAATAGAGCGGCTGCATCAGATGGATGCCTGCGCCGGCAGGTCGTGGGAAGCATGGACCGGCGGCGAGTCTGTCGGCTGCGCCGGGATCGGCGCGGTTGGTACCGCCGTCCCGGCACCGATGGCATTGCGGTAGGCCGTCTTCTTGAAAGTGAACACCAGGAAGCCTCCCACGATGGCGATCCCGACGAACAGCAGGGCGAAATACTGCAGGACCGGACTGGTGCCGTATACGGCCGGCCTGGGCCAGGCCAGGTTGATCATCATCCCGGCGCCGTACAGCACCGCGACCAGGTTCACCGCGAATCCGAAACGGCCGAGACTGAAGAGCTTCCTGCCGTCCTCGTCGGTCTCGGCGGGCCGGCTGCGCCACCAACCGGTGATCCGGCGGATCAGCATCGGAACGGTGACCATCAGGTAGGCCAGGTAGAGCAGCACGATGCAGGTGCTGGTCAGCGCGGTGAACGCCCCCGACTGGCCCACGTTGATCAGCAGTACACCGACGGACAGGACGCCCACCACCACGGACGCCACCACGGTAGCGCCGCTCGCCGAGACGCGGCCCAACTTCCTGGAGAAGGGCAGGACCTCGTCGCGCGACATCGAGAAGATCATCCTGGTCGTCGCCGTCTGGATGGCGAGCGTGCAGACGAAGGCGGCGAAGACGACGTCGGCGAGGAATACCCGGCCCAGGGTGTCGCCGAGGCGGCTGGTGATGACGTACGCCAGGCCCTGGCCCCCGATGTTCGGGTCATTGTCCTGCGGCGCGGCCATCAGGGCACCGAGCAGGATGAGCGCGCCGCCGGCAGCGGAGACGGTGAGCGCCCTGATGATGGTGCGGGGCGCCGTCTTTCGTGGTTTGTGCGTCTCCTCGGACAACTCGCCGGCGGAGTCGAACCCGACCATCACGTAGGCCGCCATCAAGGACGCCACCAGGAGCGATCCGAACAGGCCGCCGGACAGGCCCTGGGTGTTCAACACGATGCCCGGGCCGCGCTTGGCCTTGCTGAACAGCGCGACGGCCAGCAGCACGACGCCGACCAGTTCGCACGTGACTCCGACCGCGTTGACCAGCGCCATCACTCGCACCGCGATCGAGTTGATGACCGTGGTGGCGATCAGCACGATCACCCCGAGGATGACGGCGTTGGTGGCGCCGGTTCTGGTGGTGATACCCGGATCGCCGCCGATCAGCTGAAAGCCCGACCAGATGGCCGGCAGGACCGCCTGCATGGCGATCGCGGCCGCCGCGACCGTGACGATCTGAGCGAGGATCATCGTCCAGCCGGCGAACCAGCCGACGATATGACCGCCGAGTCGTCGCGACCACTGGTAGATCGCGCCCGAGATGGGATACCGGGCGGCGAGTTCGGCGAAGCACAGCGCGACGGTCAGCTGGCCCAGGAAGACAGCGACCCAGGTCCAGACGAAGACCGGGCCGGCGAACGAGTAGCCGAAGCCGAACAGCTGGAAGATGGTGGTGAGGATGGAAACGAACGAGAACCCGGCCGCGAACGAGGCGTAGGACCCGATCGACCGGTGGAGTTGTTGTTGGTAGCCGAAACCGCTCAGATCGCTGGCGGCGCGCGGGTCTGCATTCAGCGCAATTGCGGTCATGGTGGGACTCCCCGGTGATCAAGAAACCCACGACGGCGCCGGCGGGGGCCACAAAGATGGCCTCCCGGGCTTTTATCCCGCCGTGGAGCAGACTCCGGCGACTCGCCGCACAGCAGCCTGCCTGCATCTCTCGGTCGCGGCCCGGACACTCCCCAACGCAGAAGCGTTGCGACGTACCATTTCCGGCGGAACCCTAGACGCGCCCCGTTGCCTTCAACGAGTCATTACCGAGTAAACCGGGCCGGTGTTTCGATCATTGTCAGCCTGGGTTTCGTCTCCGTGTCCGATCGCTTCGAACGTGAAATGACCAGGAAACAAGTGGCGGCTGCGAGGCGGCCCGGGCGGGAGAGCGCCCGGAGTCTGAGCAGTCCGATGAGCGTCATCGAAGTGTCGGGGCCAATCCGGCTTGATTCTAGAAATTATAAAGGATATGGTCTAGCAATGACGAGAGAGCAAGCCCGTCTGGCACCCAATCCCGGGTTGCCCGGTGCGCAGCGTTCGTTGCCCGCTTTCGCTGCCGGTGGCCGACCGTCCGGCGACGGACCGGCGCTCGTGGTCCGCGATCTGACCGTCACGATGCATCGCGACGGTCAGACCAATCACCCGCTCAAGGGGCTCGATCTGACGATCGGCCGGGGCGAGATCGTCGCCCTCGTCGGCGAATCAGGTTCCGGCAAGTCAACTCTCGGGCTGGCGATACAGGGTCTGTTGCCGGCCGAGAGCAGGCCGCAGACGACCGGCTCGATTGTCCTGGACGACATCGAGGTGGTCGGCGCGCCCGAGCGGACGTTGCGTCAACTACGGCGGACCCAGCTGGGCTCGGTCTTCCAGGACCCGATGACCTCGCTCAACCCCACGATGACGATCGGTCGCCAGCTTCGTGAGGTGATGGGCGGCGACGGCGATCCCGCCAAATGGCTCGAGCGGGTCGGAATCGGTGAACCGGTCGGCAAGCTGCGCGCCTACCCGCACGAACTCTCCGGTGGCCAACGCCAGCGGATCATGATAGCCATCGCGATGTGTCGTCGACCGGTGCTGGTGGTCGCCGACGAGCCGACCACCGCACTGGATGTCACCGTGCAGGCGCGGGTGCTCGAGCTGATCCGGGAACTGCGCGATCAGACCGGCACCGCGTTCCTGTTCGTGACGCACGACCTGTCGGTCGCCGCGTCCATCGCCGATCGCATCGCAGTGCTGTACGCCGGGCGGCTGGCCGAGATCGGCGACGTCACCCAGGTGATGAACGCCCCGGCCCACCCTTACACCGCAGCCCTCCTCGAGGCCAGGTTCACCATCGGCGTGACCAAGGACCGGCCGTTGCCGACGCTGCCGGCCGCGGCCGGCGAACCCGAGCAGGGCTGCCTCTTCGCGCCCCGTTGCCTGCTGGTCACGGCGGAATGCACGAAGGTCACCCCGGAGCTGGCTCCCATCTCCCAACATGCCGGAGCGGCGGCCTGCCTACACACCGAGAAGGTGAGTGCCGAGCTGTGGACCAGGGTCGCCGACGCCTGGCCGGCCGATCCGCCGACCCGCACCGACACGCCCGTCGTCAAGGTCGACAACCTCTCCAAGGTCTATCACCGCCGCGGCACCCATGACCTCACCCGGGCCCTCGACGGGGTGGAGCTGAGTGTGGACGAGGGGGAGTGCGTCGCCCTTGTCGGGGAGAGCGGCTCCGGCAAGTCGACTCTGCTGCGCATCATCGCCGGCCTGGTGCTGCCCACCGTCGGGTCGGTCGCCGTGACCGAGAAGCAGCCGCAAATGGTCTACCAGGATGCATCGGCGTCTCTCACCCCTTGGCTCAGTATTGGCGAACTGGTCGGAGAACGCCTGCGGCACAAAGTTTCCGGCCAAACCAAGTTGGACAGGGCCACCCGGCAGAAACTGATCGGCGAGGCGCTCGCGCGGGTCGGCCTGGATCCTTGCGCGGCGCGGTTGCGGCCGCACCAACTGTCCGGCGGCCAACGCCAGCGCGTCGCCGTCGCCAGGGCGGTCGTCGTCCCGCCACGGCTCCTGTTGTGCGACGAACCGGTGAGCGCCATGGACGTCTCGCTGGCCGCTTCCATTCTCAACCTGCTCGAATCACTGCGACGGGAGTTGCGCATGGCAGTCCTGTTCGTCACCCACGACCTGGCCGCGGCCAGGTTCGTCGCGGACCGCATCGTCGTCATGCAGGACGGCCGGATCGTCGAGTCGGGTCCGTCCGACCAGATCGTCCGCGACCCGCGGCACGCCTACACCCGAGAACTGCTGGCCAGCATGCCCGAGCACGGGCCGGTCACGGCATGACCCTCCCAGCCGGCGCGGTCAAGCTCGCCAGGCGCCCGGTGCCCAGCCTGGTCCGGAGCTCTCACAGCGGCCGGGTCCGATGGGGTGACCGGATCGCGCTCGGGGCTTTGCTGCTCGTCACTCTGCTCGCTGCTTTCGGGCCGCTGCTGGCCCCCGACGACCCGAACGCCAGGGTGGGTGCCGCGTTCCAGGCGCCATCGGCCGGACATCTGTTCGGCACCGACGACATCGGCCGTGACGTCTTCACCCGGGTGCTGTCGGGAATCGCACTGACCTGGTTGCCGGGCCTGACTATCATCGCCGGCGGCGTCATCGTCGGCGGGATCGTCGGCCTTCTGTCGGGCGCTTTTGGCGGCTGGATCGACACGGTGCTGCAGCGATTGACCGATCTGTTCCTGGTGCTGCCGGCGACCCTGATCGCGATCGCTGTGGTGGCTGCGCTGGGACCGGGGCTGGTCAACTCGGTGGTGGCGGTGTCGGTCTTCTGGTGGCCCTGGTACTCGCGGATCATGCGAGGCGAGATCAAGACGCTGGCCGCCCGGCCGCACGTCGAGGCCGCCCGGCTTGCCGGCGCCTCCAGGCTTCGACTGCTGACCCGCTACCTGCTGCCCGGCGCCGTGCCGGCAATGGTGGTGGCGGCGACCCTGGACGTGGCCAATGTCGTTCTGGTACTTGCTCTTTTCTCGTTTCTCGGTCTGGGTGCGCCGGCTCCGTCGCCGGAATTGGGAGCGATGTCGGCCCGAAGTCTGGAAAGCCTGACAACCGCGTGGTGGCTGCCCATTGTGCCGGCCGTGGTGATCTTCCTGCTGGCCTTCGCGGCCAATGTCGCCGGCGACGGAGTCCGCCGCATGTTGCAGTCGGTCTAGGAGCATCGCGATGAAACGATTCCTGTTGTTGCGGCTGGCCGGCCTGGTCGGCGTGCTGGTGGTGATGACGGCAGTGGTGTTCGTGCTGCGCCAGCTGCTGCCGGCCGATCCGGCCCGAGCGGCGGTCGGCCCTAACGCGCCGGAATCCGTCGTGGCTGCCAAACGGGTCGAGCTCGGGCTCGACCAGCCGTTGTACCTCCAGTTCGGCCGCTACCTCGACCACCTCTTTCTGCACGGCGACCTCGGTCAGTCCTCACGTACCTCCCGCCCCGTGGGCGGCGACATCATCGGGGCGCTGCCGGCGTCCCTGGAACTGGTGGTGGCAGCGGTGCTTGTCGCGATCGTGATCGGGCTGGTGCTGGCCCTCGGCGAGTTGCTGCTGCCCTGGGCCAAACCCATCCGCTGGATTTTGCTGGCGGGTGCGTCGGCGCCGATCTTCCTCACCGGCCTGCTGGGTCTGTTGTTGCTGTGGTTCAAGTGGCACCTGCTACCCGGCGGGGGCCGGTCCGGCTTGGCCGATGCACCGACCGGGCCGACCGGGTTCCTCACCGTCGACTCGCTGCTCGCCGGTCGGCCGCTTCTCGCCTGGGATGCGGTGCAGCACCTTGCACTTCCCGCACTGACGCTCGGGCTGCCGATGGGAGTCGCGGTGGGGCGGGCGCTGTGGTCCTCGCTGCTGGGCACCATGCGGCAGGACTACGTGCGGACCGCCCGATCCAAGGGGCTCACCGAAGGGCAGGTCGTCCGGCGGCACGCGTTGCGCAACTCGGCGGCGGCGCCACTGTCGATGGCCGGCCTGCAGATCGGGCTGATCCTGGCCAATCTCCTCATTGTCGAACGCATCTTCGCCTGGCCCGGGATCGGCCTGTACACCGTGCAGTCGCTGGGCACCGACGACCTCACCGCAGTGCTGGGCGTCGCGCTGGTGACCGGCGCCGCCTACATCGTCATCAATGCACTGGTCGACCTGGCCCAGGCTGTCGCCGACCCCCGCGTCAGCTTGTGAACGCGCGCAACAACTTCAAGCATCCGCAAACGAATCCGCGATGAACCAGGGAGTACGCATGACGAAGCGATTACTGGGCCGGTCACTCCTGGCCGCTGTCCTGATCACCGAACTGGTCGCCGGCTGCACGGCCGGCGGGACCAGCGGAACCCAGACCGGGACGACGAATTCGACCGGCGCCGCCCCCGACACCAGCCTCAAGACCGCGCTGCAGACAGACATCGCCACCTTCGATCCCGACAACAATTTCGAGGTTGCCGGTCTGGGTGCCATTCTCGCGGTCTACCAGGGTCTGGTCGCCTACGGGCCCGGCACCACCAAGATCCAGGGGTTGCTGGCCAAGAGCTGGACCGTCTCGCCGGACGGGTTGACCTATACGTTCACCCTGCGGGACGGGGTGAAGTTCGGCAGCGGGAAGTCGATGACGTCCGCAGACGTGAAGGCTTCGTTCGAGCGCAGGATGTCGTCGAAGTTCGTGCTCAACTATTTCCTGGCCGGCGTGGCCTCGATGCAGACGCCGGCGCCCAACCTGTTCGTGGTCAAGCTCAAGAGCCCCGAACCCGGTTTGCTGGACAGCTTCTGCAGCCCCTGGGGGCCCAAGATCGTCGGGCCGGACGGCTTGGGTACGCACAAGGCCGGCGACCAGTCGGCGGCGTGGCTCACCGACCACGCCGACGGAACCGGACCGTTCCTGCTCAGCTCGTTCGTCCGCGGCCAGGGATACAAATTCGACCGCAATCCCAACTACTGGGGCGAGAAGCCAGCCATGAGCTCCGTCTCGGCGAAAATCGTGCCCGACATCGGTCAGCAGGTACTGCAGGTTCAGAACGGCGACCTGGACCTGGTGCAGCACGGATATCCGTTCACCCAGTTGGCGTCCCTGCCGGCCGGCCTGCAGGTGGAGGCCTATGACGACCTCGGACTGGAGATGGCTTTCATCAACCCCACTCGCAACCTCAAGTCCGCGGCGCAGCGCACCAAGGTGAAGGCCGGCCTGAATCCGGCCGGCTGGATCAACGACGCTTTCGGTAAATACGCCACCCCGGCAAAGAGCCTGTACCCCTCCGCGATGCTGACCCCGGCCAAGCCCTACCAGTGGCCGACCGCCTCGTCGGTGGCCGACGTTGCGGTGCCACCACTGGAGATCGGCTACGCAGCAGGTGAAGCCGGGGTGCAGCAGCGGGTGGCCGACCTGTTGATCTCGCAACTGGGCAGCGTCGGGATCAAGGCAACCGCCAGATCGCTGTCCGATGCGGAGCCGAGCAATTTCGCCAAGAACCTGAACAAGGCGCCGGACATCTTCCTTGCGCAGAACAACCCGGACTCCGCCGATCCCGGCTCGCAGGCGGGATTGTTCTATACGACCGGCGGCGGCCTGAACATTTTCGGTTACAGCAATCCGGCCGCCGACAAACTTTTCGCCACGGCCAACGCCACCGTCGACATCGGCAAGCGCAACGCTCTGTACGACCAAGGGGCGCAGCTGATCTTCGACGACGGCGGCTTCGTGCCGCTAGCCGACGTCAAGGACGTGATCGTCCACCGTGGTGGCTTGAAGAATTTCGGCACCAAACCCGGAGTGCCGTGGAATGTCGATTTCGGCACGATCACCCGCTGACGGCGGCAGCGTCCCGCTCAGCGGGCTGCTCGGGACTGCGCGCCCGGCGTCGGCACATCGGCGCCGAGCAGCCCCCGGTCCTTCAGGTCCTGCCAGAACTCAGCCGGGGGAGGGTTTCGACATGCGTCAACATTGCTCGCGACCTGGGCCGGTGACCGCATTCCCAGCGTCACATCGACCACCGCCGGGTGGCCGAACGGGAAGGCGATGGCCGCCGCCGGGAGCGTGGTGCCGTGCCGCTCGCACACGTCGGCCAGCCGCTGCGCTCTGGCCAGGATGTCGGCGGGAGCGTCCACATAGTCGTATTTCTGTCCGGGCGACGGTCGGTGGGCGGCCAGCAGACCGGAGTTGAAGACACCTGCCGCCACCACTGATTTGCCCAGTTCGGCGGCCGCGGAGAGGACGTCGGTCAACGCGCCCTGCTCGATGAGCGTGTAGCGGCCGGCCATCATCACCACATCTGCGGCGGTCTCCCGGAGGAAACGTTCGAGCATCGGAGTCCGGTTCATCCCGGCGCCGATCGCGCCGAGCACGCCCTCGTCCCGAAGCTCGGCCAAGGTCGGCATGGCCTCGTCGCAGGCTTGTGGCCAGTGGTCGTCCGGATCGTGGATGTAGACGATGTCGATCCGATCCAGGCCGGTCCGTTCGAGCGTTCCCTCGATGGACCGGAGCACCCCGTCCCGGCTGTAGTCGCGCACCCGCCGGAGGTCGTCGGGCACGACGAACCCGGCCGGATCGTTTCCGGTGCGGTGCTCGTTCGGCACCAGCAGCCGGCCGACCTTGGAGGAGAAAACGAACTCGGAACGTGGGCGACGGCCGAGCGCTCTTCCCAGCCGCTTCTCGGAAAGGCCCAGCCCGTAGTGCGGCGCGGTGTCGAAGTACCGGATCCCGTTGTCCCAGGCGGCATCGACCGCCTCGACGGCTTCGTCATCGGACATTGCGTGGTACAGATTGCCGATCCCGGCGGCGCCGAAGCCCAGCCTGTCCAGCCGGATCCCCTGGGGTCCGAACGGCTTGCCCCAAGCCTCCGGCGGGTTCAACGCCCGACCGCGATCTCGGCGACCCTGACCATTTTCACCTGGAAGTCTGCGATTGTTCGCAGCGGCCCACGGCGCCCACCCTAGGCCATGGCATCAGGTCGTGGGCCGGCAGATGGCGGTATAGAAGCCGACCCACCCCGGTCTGATCCACGACTCGACCACGGTGACTTCTTCGAGAAAGCCAGAGCCCTGCAGGCTGACCGATCAGAGACAGGATCCGCGGTCTTCGCTGTCGCCGACTATTTGGAAGAGTATCCGGCGAAAGGCTGTTATCTGGTCCTGGGTGATATTATCCAGAACCGCTGCCTCGACCTTGGTGCAGGCGTTGGCGACCTTCCTGCGCAACACCTCTCCCGCCTGGGTGATCTGCGGAATTCGGATACGGCGGTCGCGCGGGTCGCTGCGGCGTCGGACCAGGCCCGTCTTTTCGAGCTGGTCCAATTGGCTCATCAGCGTCGTTTTGTCCAAACCGAGGGCCTTTCCCAGTTCGACCTGGGTGAGGTCGGGGGTCAGGTGCAGGGCGCTGAGCACGATGTAATCGCGCAGCGTAATCCCGTGTTTCTCCGCCTGTTCGCCGGTCGCGCCGCGCATCCGCTGCGCCGCCCGATGCAGCAGCCAGGTGATTTCGGAGTCGACCGAAGGCCGGGCGCCCGAGGCAATGCGCCCGACCCGCGCCGAGGGCGTCCGGCCGGCGAGGATCGCATCGGCAGGGGAATTCAGGCTCCTTGGGCTCATTGGTGGCCGGCGGTTTCGGGGGCCGGAACCGGTGGCAGTCGGGCGGGTAGATGGGGGATCTGGTCGTAGGAACCGAGGTCGTGGGCGGGGACGATCTGCATCAGGCCGGCCAGGGAGATCACCCGGAGCAGACCTTGTCGCAATTGCTCCCGGTCGCTGTCAGCGAGTTTGCTCAGCACCCAGGGCCGTTCCACCCGTCGGCGGATACCGTCCATCTGCCAGGTCAAATCGCCGATGAAGGCGTACCGCTGACCGTCCGGCACGGTCACAAACACCACGATGGAACCGGTGGTGTGTCCCCCGGCGAGAGCGATCACCACCGAGCCGTCCCCATA
>JBBRDH010000137.1:0-14456 GCA_038204125.1 Mycobacteriales bacterium | reverse complement strand
CGGCATCATGTGCACCGCCGGACGGTGCGGCAGGCGTTGGCGTCGGCGTTGCCGCCGCCGCGGAAGACCCCGGTGCGGGTGTCCCGCCGGCTCGAGGAACACAAGCCGGTCATCGACGGCTGGCTCAAAGACGACCTGGACGCCCCACGCAAGCAGCGGCATACCGCCCGCCGGGTGCTGGCCCGGCTGGTCGATGAGCACGCAGCCGTTGATGTTTCGTACTCCACCGTCCGGGACTACCTGGCCCGGCGACGTCCTGAGATCGCGATCGAGGCCGGCCGCTCGTTGGCGCAGGGGTTCGTGCCGCAAACCCATGAACCCGGCGGTGAGGCCGAGGTCGACTTCGCCGACCTCTGGGTGATCCTGCGCGGGGTGAAGACCAAGACGTTCCTGTTCACCCTGCGGCTGTCCTACTGCGGCAAGTCGGTGCACCGGGAGTTCATCACCCAGGCCCAAGAGGCGTTCCTGGAAGGCCACGTCGCCGCGTTCACTGAACTGGGCGGCACCCCGATCGACAAGATCCGCTACGACAACCTCAAGGCCGCCGTCTCCCGTGTGCTGTTCGGACGGGGCCGAGAAGAATCAGCCCGCTGGACGTCGTTCAAGTCCCACTTCGGCTTCGACGCGTTCTACTGCCACCCCGGCGTCGAAGGCGCCCACGAGAAGGGCGGCGTGGAGGGCGAGGGCGGCCGGTTCCGCCGCAACCACTGCGTCCCGATGCCCAAGGTCGACTCCATCGACGAGCTCAACGAACTGATGATCGCGGCGGATGCCAAGGACGACCACCGCCGCATCGAAAACCACGCCCAGACGGTGGGTCACGACTTCGCGTTCGAGCGGGAAACGTTGCGGCCATTGCCGGTCGAGGTGTTTCCGACCTGGTTGTCGCTGACCCCGCGGGTCGACCGGTATGCCCGGGTCACCGTGCGGCAGCGGCACTACTCGGTGCCGGCGCGGCTGATCAGCCGGCGGGTCCGGGTGCATCTGGGGGCGCAGTCGGTGGTGATCTTCGACGGCCGCAACGAGGTGGCCCGGCACGAACGGTTGATCGCCACCGGTGGGCAGTCGTTGCAGTTGGATCACTACCTGGAGATCCTGCAACGCAAACCCGGCGCGCTCCCGGGGGCGACCGCCCTGGTCCAGGCCCGGGCCACTGGAGTGTTCACGTCGGTGCACGACGCGTTCTGGGCCGCCGCCCGCAAAACCGGCGGCGACAGCGCCGGCACCCGCGCGTTGATCGAGGTGCTGCTGCTGCACCGGCATCTCGCCGCGGTCGATGTGATCGCCGGAATCACCGCCGCCCAGGCCGTCGGATCGATCAACCCCGACGTCGTCGCGGTCGAAGCCCGCAAAGCCGCCGGGCAACGCGGCGCCAACCCCGGCGCCCAACAGCAATCGAAACGGAGCAGTGATGACGTGGTGCACCTGACCGAACGCCGACCAGCGAGCTTGCCCGGTGACAGCCGGCCGTTGCCGACGGTCGACCAGTACGACGCGCTGCTGCGACGCCGGGCCGGGTCGGCGTGACCGCCCGCCGCGGCGTCACCGAAGAGGCCGCAGTCGCGGCGATCGACTCGGCGTGCAGGCTGCTGCGACTACCCACGATCCGAGCCCGGTTCGCCGACATCGCCGCCGACTCCCAGCGAGAACAGCTGTCCTACCTGGGTTTCCTGGCGGAGTTGGTGATGGTGGAATGCGAGGACCGGGACAAACGCGCCTCCGCCCGGCGGATCGCCGCCGCCGGGTTCCCCCGCCTCAAGATCCTTGCGGACTTCGACTTCACCGCGAACCCAGCGATCCCCGCCGCCGTGATCAACCAACTCGCCACCGGGGCGTGGGTCAAGGCCGGGCAGCCGCTCTGCCTGATCGGCGACTCCGGCACCGGCAAGTCCCACCTGCTCATCGCGTTGGGCACCGCCGCCGCCCAGCAGGGCTACCGCGTCAGATACACACTGACCTCGAAACTCGTCAACGAGTTGGTGGAAGCCGCTGACGACAAACAACTCTCGAAGACGATCGCTCGTTACGGGCGAGTCGATCTACTCTGCCTGGACGAACTGGGCTTCTTGGAGCTGGACCGCAAAGGGGCCGAGTTGCTGTTCCAGGTGTTGACCGAGCGGGAGGAAAAGTCGGCCGTCGCGATCGCCTCCAACGAGGCGTTCTCCGGCTGGACCAAGACGTTCACCGACCCACGGCTCTGCGCCGCCATCGTCGACCGCCTCACCTTCAACGGCCAGATCATCGAAACCGGCACCACCAGCTACCGACTCGAACACTCACGCGCTAACCGACGGCCAAAAAGCCCCAGTGCGGTCGGCTAGCTGCTCGTCACCGATCTGCAACAAGAAAGACTCCAGCACTGCTGGCGCCGTTGACACACGGCAAAGCGTCGCTCCGACGACCGGTTCCATGACAAGCGTCTGCCGCGTCCGCGGTCGCAGAAGAGCGGAGCTCAGCAACGTCACCGCGACGGTCGGCCCAGACCTCCCGTCCGGACGGGGCTCAACCCTTACCCAGTCTCCAAAGAACGGCTTCACTGGCGTCCGAAAACCCAAGCAGATGCCCATCACCGGGACACAGTCCAGTTGATTCGACCAGCGCGTCCGCGCACCGCGAAGCAACGAGAGGTTGATCGCAGACATCCGCCCACGAGGATCATCATCGCCGGCGAACTCCGCGAAGAACTCCTCCGCCCACTCCCACCCATCCAGCTGCGTCGCCTCCACCAGGCGATCATCCACCCCGCTGGGGCCAGATCAAACCGACATTCCGGGGCCAACTCAGGTTGACAGGATCAATCTGCAGGTAGGCCGGTAGGGCGTGCCTGCGGGCGATCCGGAACTCGATCATGAAAGCACACTAGTTAACTAGGGCAATCCGCGCAAGCCGTAGCTTTCAGCTGCGGAACGATGAGGCCTAGCGAAGACGGTCGCCTCGCTGCACGCGGGGCAACGCTCTTGATAGACCCATCGGTGACCGCTCGGGGATCGGTCTGCGGTACATAGTTCAAGGATGGGGTTCGGGGACCGGTGTGCGTGCGGTCGGTGATGTGAGCGTTGTGGCTCGGCGGAGCAGTACCAGTTGTTGCACGGCCAGGGTGACGGCCATGGCCAGCCAGATCGAGCCGGTCGAAAAGGTGTGGGTCCGAGTTGTTTCCCACACGTCGATGGCGATTTTGATCGTCACGGTGATGACCCACAAGGTGATGGTGAGCGTGGTGCCCCGCCGGTAGACGACGCCGTCGGGGGCCAGCCACATGCGCATCGAGGCGCCTCGCCACAGGCCGAACCCGATAGACACGACCACCGAGGTCCCTAGCAGTGTGATGCCCAGGGGCGCGGTGGGTAGGCCGCTGTACAGGCCGTAGGCGAACAGGATCGAAATGAGCATGAAGGTCCTCGAGGTGACCGCCCGGGTGCTGAATTGCCGGTGCAGGACGTAAGCCAGGACAGCCAGGAAGATGGCCGCATTGACCGCGACCGCCTGTTGACTGATCGAGGGCGATCCGTTGGACATGGAGGAGGCGAGATCGCTGAACTTGCTCATTTTTGAACCAGGTGCACAGTGACCGCGGCGGCCAGTGCGGCGCGGAACTCGGCATCGATGCCCGGGTCGGCGGGGTCATGGCCCAGCTCAGTGAGCCAGACCTTTTTGCCCAGGGTGTAGCCGTAGGCCGCGGACAGCCCGAGCAGCACGGCCGACTCGATCCGGTCCCGGTCGGGTATTTGGGCCGCCGCCGCGGCGTCGCCGATGCCGGCCTGGATCGCGGTGACCAGTTCGCGCAGATTCCCCGCTGGGGCAGTATTACCGTCGGCGGCGTGCAGGGTCGACCACGCCCACAGTCGCACGTAGCGTTCGTCGGTCAGGGTCTCCAGCAGCACTCGGGTCATGCTCTCCGCCTGGGGCAGGCCGTGATCGGCCCGCAGCTGCTCACGGACACGCTCGTGATGGAGTTCGTTTTCGCGTTGCAGCACCGCCCGAGCCAACGCACTGTAGGTGCCGAAGTAGTGGCTCACCAGGCCATGGGTGACACCAACTACGTCCGCGACCTGACGAAGGCTCACCCCGTCGGGCCCATGCCGAGCGATCAGATCCCCGGCCGCGGCCAGTATTTCTTCGCGAGCTTGATCGGGTTCTCGCCTGCGTCGTCGAGACATCAAATCCTCCTATTGGCATCACTGCCAATAGTAGCGCTATTCGAGCCGGCTGGGTCCGGATCGACTGGGGTTCCTAGACCGGCCGGATCCGGTTACGTCACCGAGTTCAACGTCCGTGCTCGCTGGCCGCGCTGCATGCCACCGTGATCGCCGCGGCGATCAGGAGCATCGACGGCAACGATCTTTCGTGCCGCCCAGGTACGGACAACGTCCACGGTTCGCGGCCGCCTTCGTGATGACCCCGTCCGTGATAGTGACGGAGCCAGACTGTCCACCGTTGCACCGGTTCACCGTCGGCCTCGAACGGCTTCGCCGCGGGTCGTCAGATACAGCCTCGCGCGCATAGGCATCGGTGCGATGCCTGTCAGGGGCAGGTTCTGTTCTGCTGGCCAGAACCTCAGGTCAACGCCGCCGGTGCCGATGCCGGTGTTGCCCGTCCCGCTCGGCAATCACTCCTCTGGTTCCGGGTGGGTCTTGCACCGAATGTTGGGCATCGCGCATCCGCATCCCTGCCGGCATCGCCCAGCCGCCCCGCTGGTAGCCGGCCGGAAGGTGCTGACCCGGTCGCACATCGCCCGGTCTCAGGCCCATCGACTGCCAGACCCGCGCCTCGTTCGGCTGGACATCGTTCTCGTCGTAGGCGGCGGCCTCCGACGAGGTGAACCCGTGCTGTATCCAATCCATCTGATGCGCGCCGACAATTCCAGCCTGGGTGAACGTATCGGCTTCCGCCGCCGTCAACGACGGGTCGACCTGCAGCAACTCCTGGGTGCGGGCCGGGCTGTAGCCCAAGTCCCGCCACGTGATCGCCTCGCCCAGGGTCAGCCCCATGAGTTGCACCATCGCCGGCACGTCGAAGCCGCCGCCGAACCAGGCCAGAACGTCCGATTCCGACATCGCGGCCAGCCGATACAAGTCAGCCGGCGGCGTGTCCGGCAGCCCCGCCGACCGGAAGAACACCACCCGATCCACCGCCTCCTGCGCAGTGCGCCCGGCCACGGCCCAGCGCCACGCCGCAGCCTGCTCGACGCTCAGTCCCGGCATCCTGGCCCATAGATCGGGACCGATCCCCGCGTGGACCAGCTCGACAACATCCTCGCCAATGCGGCCTTGGGCCTGCCATGCCGATGCCGCGTCCCGTTCCTCACCGGTCCACCAGGCGAGAATGTGGGCCTCATCCCACCGCAGCATCTCCCGTGCCGCCTCGATGACATCTGCTGCCTCATAACGGCCTTGCTCATCGCAGCGGCGGGCAAACAGATCCAGCACCATCTTCAGACCGATGGTTGGCCACGGAGAACGCAGCAGCCAGATCCGGCCCGGCAGCGGCGCTGGCAGGCCAACCTCGGCTGCGAGTTCGGCTTCGAAGGCTTCGGGCGCGCGCGACTGGTGGTGTTCGGGGTGACACAGTTGGCCGGCCGGAATGATCCGGGAAGTCTGACCGTCGAAGGAGCTGTACGTTTTGGGCATCCGATCAGGCAGCCAGCAGCGCAGCACAGTGGGCCAGATGGCCGGCATCAACACGAAGCGAGGGTCCTGCTCGAGCAGCGCCCAACCCTGGGCCAACAACGTGGCAACCTCTGGGAGAGCCTGCGGTCCGGGGCTCTCCCAGTCCGACCAATCCGTCACCACTTCCGGCCCCGACAGCGCCGCCAACTTCGCCAGTCGCGGCGGCAACGGCTCGGGTGGCACCGGATGCGGCGTAGCAGCATCCTCCAACCCCCACGGATCATCCATACCCAAGATCATTACCCCGTCCGGCCCCCACCGACAGTGTCAGCTGTTCACCACGCCGTGGTCTGACCCACCAAACCAAGATCCCTTCCAGATCCGCACCCACAAGTTGCGGACACCCCCCGCAAGCATCGAACGTCATGCGGCGACAATCTGGCCCAGCTGCCCGTGGTACCAAGATCATCATCGTCCCGATTGCGGATCGGTGACCGGTCACCGATGCCTGACCGCTCTGGGTCACTCGGCCTGGAAACGACCAGTTCTCGCAGCGAGCAGAAAAGTCCGAAGGCCCCGAGGCGACCGAACGACGTGTATGGCCGCGCCGCCCGACCAACTGCCGAAGTGTGGTCCACACTGGGCGTCGTGAGTGCCGATTCCTACGCCGACCTGCTTGAGCGGCTGTTCGGCGACTACGAATCTCGCCACACCATCGCGATCATCGAGAAGGTTGTCAGCCAGAGTCGGGCGCAACTCGCCGGCCAAACACCACTGGGTGCCCACCTTGAGCTGCTCGACCGACTCGCGCGACAGCGACTTGAGGATCTGCCGCCGACTCGAGCGACCTGTTGACGGATTCTGTACCGGTCACCGATCGTCTACCGGGCGGCGCTGTCCAGCTGAGCATCGATGCTTTCCGGCGTGACACCGAGGCCAGCCAAAACGCCGGTTCCTTGTTCGACGGCCAAGATGGCCAGCAGCACGTGTTCACTGCCGATGTTGTCTGCGCCGCGGCGCTGGGCTTCTGCCAGGGTGCGCTGCAGCGCGTCTTTCGCATGCGGATCGAACGGGATCAGGGCGGGCAGGGTCGATCCGGCAGGCGGAAGCATCGCTTCAGCCGTCCGCCCTATTTCTGCCAGCGAAAGTCCCTGCGCCGTCAGGCAATGGGCAGCGGTGCTTTCGTCGGCTGCGATGAGTCCGAGCAGCAGGTGCGCCACCCCGATCGTGTCGTTGCCCATCGCCCGCGCTCGCGTCTGCGCAGCGACTACCACCGCACGAGCTTCTTCGTTGAATCGGCTGAACCCCTGGCTCGGGTCCAAGGGGCTTGCGGGTTGGGTTCTAGCGACGAACCGCTTTTGGGCGGCTTGTCTGCTCATCCCCATGCTCCGCCCGATCTCAGACCATGATGCGCCGGCTCGACGCGCTTGGTCCACGAAATGCCCGATGAGCGAATCGGCGACCTCATCCAACTCTGCGGCCAGCTGCATTGCACCTGTCACACGGTCCAGTGGATCCTGATGGGCATCGGAAACCGTGTGGATGAGGTCGTTCAAGCGGACGTTCTGAGCGGAACTCGTGGATGTCATACCGTCAACCTACGGTTGTCATATCTCTGAGTCAACCCTAGGTTGACGGCGAGGCGCCGTAGTACTTCCGCAAAGCACCAACCAACCAACCCGGTTGGTTCGTAGGCCGATGGCTGAGCGGGACAGCCATGGTCGCCGAACGCCGGTGTCGGTCGTCGCGCGTTTACCGCTGGTGGTCGGCAGCTGTTTTGGGTAGAAGGAGCATCATGAGCGCAGCGACGATATAGAGGCCAACCTGCCAGGGCAGGACGGTTGCCAGTGCCTGGCTGAACCCCTCCAGCGGGTTGCTGGAGCCGGGGGTGCCCCCCCGCCGGAGGGTCGCGAAGAACAAGGTGACCAGGATCGCGATGCCTGCGGCGTTGCCGATCTGGTTCACGGTGGTCAGCACGCCCCCCGCGGCCCCTGCGTCGCGGCCAGGCACGCCCGCGAGGATGACATTGATCAGGATGGGAGCGGCCAGCCCGAGGCCGAGGCCACCGATGAACAGGGGCAACGCCAGGAGCCAGTAGCTGGGCTGGGCGCCATCGCGCACGACCTGCCACAGGAGCAACTGGGACGCGGCGAGCACCAGCGAGCCGGTGATCAGCAACGTTCGGCCGGCCTTGCTGGCCAATGCGACCCCGACGCCGGAGGTGAGGACGGAACCCAACGCGTACGGCAGGATCACCAGGCCGGTCTGCCAGGCAGAGCGTCCGGTACCCAATTGCAGGTACAGCGACAGGCACAGGAAGAACGGTCCGATAGCGCCGAAGAACAGAATCGAGCTGGCCAGGCCGGAGCCTATGGAGCGGTTGCGGAGCAGTGCGGGGGTAAGGATGGGGCGGCCGCCCCGCCGGGCGAGGCGCTTCTCCCGGCTCAGGAACAGCACCGCGGTGATCGGTGAGCAGGCCAACAGCGCGAAACCCCACCACGGCCACCCTTGGTCCCGGCCCTGGATCAGGGGCAGCAGCACCAGCACCGCGGTCAAGGATGCGAGCGCGGCGCCGAGCAGGTCCAGGCCCCCGGCCGCGGACTCCGCTCGCCCGGCCGGTAGGAACTTTGCGCCCAGCGCGAGGCCGATCGCACCGATGGGCACGTTGACCCAGAAGATGGTCCGCCAACCCAGCCCGAACAGGTCGGCATCGACCAGCAGACCGCCCAGCAGCGGCCCGGCGACCGAGGCCAGACCCAGTACCGCGCCGTAGGCGCCGAATGCCTTGGCCCGGGCGGCCGGGGCGAAGGACGAGCGGATGATCCCGAACACCTGGGGCACCATCAGTCCCCCGGCGAGACCTTGCAGCACCCGCATGGCGATCAGGACGCCGCCCGAACCGGCCAGCGCACACAATGCGGAAGCCACGATGAACCCAGTCAAACCGATGAGGAACACCTTCCGGCGGCCGTGCTGGTCCCCGATCCGGCCACCGGTGATCAGGCCCCCGCCAAGGGCCAGGGTGTAGCCGGCAACCATCCATTGCAATGCTGAATCCGAGGTGTGCAGGCCACTTTGGATAGCCGGGGCGGCGACGCTGACGATGGTCGCATCCAGCAGGTCCATGAAGGCTGCGACCAACACCACGACCAGGGCCATGGTGGCCGCTGGACCGGACACGGTGCCCCCGGCCGGCAACAGAGGCGTTGGCGTGGCGGAGGAGTCGGCCGCGGCGACAGGTGAAGTTCTCATGTCGCCGACGCTGCCACCGGCAGCGGACGCCCAGTGTCCGCACCAGACCGGGGTCTACGTCGTTTGTTCAGATGCGGTCAGGTGACCTGGCCGTATCGAACGGCGAGCACGGCGCAGGCCTGCCGAAGCTCGGCGGGTTCGACGTCGGTCAGGGCAGCGTCGAAGGTGCCAAGGAGTGCAGCGAGCCCGTTCCAGGACCAGGAGCCCATCCATAGTTTGCTGGTGGTGTCGGTGATCGGTTCGACCAGGGCCCCGCCGGGCGCCCATTGGGCGATCAGCCGCGCCGGCTGGGCGACGGTGGCGGTCCCTTGACAGGGCCAGTGGTCAGAGGTGTCTCCTCGGTCCAGTTGGGCCATCACGAAATGAGCGATGTTGTCCGGCTCGGGTAAGGCGCTGGCCTCGAATCGTGGTCCGTTGGGGGTACGCGGTTCTACCCGGTCAAGTCGCAGCGTGCGCCAGGAGAGTTCGGCCGGGTCGTAGCCGAGCAGGTACCACCGGCCGGCCCACATCACCAGGTGGTGGGGTTGGATCTCCCGGGCCGGGCCGGGTGGTTCACTGTTGCCCTGGTAGTCATAGCGCAGGGTCTCGTTGTTGCGCAGCGCGGCCGAGACGGCCAGCAGGACGTCTTGGTGCACATTGGGGGCGGCCAGGTCCCACGCGTTCCAGATGGAGGTGATCTGGATGCGTCCAACGAGGTGACGCAGCCGGGTGGGCATGACTTGCAACACCGTGTCCAGGGCGCGGGACGCCGCCTCGCTCAGACCGGCGATGGTGCGCGGCGCGACCTGCAGGGCCACGGCCACAGCTACGGCTTGGTCGTTGTCGAAGACCAACGGCGGCAACTGATTTCCGGCGCCGAGCCGGTAGTGGCCGCCAGCGCCGCGGGCCACGTCGACGGGGTAACCCAGCTCGCGCAGGGTGTCGACATCGCGACGGATCGTCCGGTCGCTCACGCCCAGCTTGTCGGCCAGCGCCGGGCCGCTCCAGTCCCGTTTGGACTGCAGCAGCGCCAGGAGCGCCAGCATGCGACTGGAGGTGTCGGCCATCTTCAGAGGATCTCAGGATCGGCTGACATCGCGTACCCGCCGCAGGTGGCGCATGGCGTCATTCGGGGTGGTGGCATACGGCTTCGAGGTTGATGCCGTGCGGGTCGGTGACGAAGCCGCCGTAGTAGTCGGGGTGGTATTCCGGGTGCACCGCCGGTTCCTCGCGGTTCTGAGCTCCGGCAGCCAGGGCTGCCCGGTGGAACGCACGCACCTGGTCTCGGGTGTCGACGGTGAACGCCAGGTGCATGTTGGTGCCGACGGTGCCGCGGTCGATGAGCCAGAAGAACGGTTTGGTCTCCGGCCAGCCGAAGCCGGTCATGGCCGGCATTCCCGGGGTGTGGTCGGCGGGGATCGCAAGGATAGTGACGATGCCGATCGAGTCCAGTGTCGGCGTGTAGAACTCGACGGCAGTGGCCAGGTCGGGGACTGCGATGTTGAGGTGGTCGATCTGAGATCCGGAACGGTCAGGCATGGTGGGTCCTTTCAAGTTGGGTCAGCGGTGGGTGGCGTGCAGGTGTTCGCCGGTAGTGGTTTTGGCCTTGACCAGCTCGGCCGGTGTCCCTTGGAACACCACTGTTCCGCCGTCGTGGCCGGCGCCGGGGCCCAGGTCGATGACCCAGTCGGCGCGGGCGATGACATCGCGGTTGTGTTCGATGACGATGACGCTCGCCCCGTCGTCGACGAGCCGGTCCAAAAGCTTGATGAGGTGATCGATGTCGGCTAGGTGCAACCCGTTGGCGGGTTCGTCCAGGACGTAAACGGCGGCGCGTCGGCGCATTCCGATGGCCAGCCGCAGCCGTTGCCGTTCCCCGCCGGACAAAGTCGACAGGGGTTGTCCGAGGGTGATGTACCCAATCCCGACGTCGACGAGCGTGCTGAGCATGGCGTGCGTGGGCGGGTCGGTGAAGAAGTTGGCCGCCTCGTCGATCGGCATGGCCAGGACCTCGCTGATGTTCCTGCCGCGCAGTTGATACTGCAGGACCTCATCGATGAAGCGCTGCCCGTGGCAGCTCTGGCAGGTGACGGGAACCGGTTCGGCGACGGTGGTTTCGGTGTAGGTGACTCCCAAGCCGCTGCAGTCCCGGCAAGCCCCGGTGGAGTTCGCGCTGAACAGGCCGGCCTGCACACCGTTGGTTTTGGCGAAGTCGGCCCGGATGGTGTCCATCAGCCCCGTGTAGGTGCCGGTGTTGGAGCGGCGTGATCCGCGGATCGGTGTCTGGTCCAAAAACGTGAACTCCTCGTTTCGCGGCAGTGACCCGTAGATCAGCGAGGTCTTGCCCGCACCGGCAACACCGGTGACGGCGACCACGACACCAAGAGGAATTTTGATGCTGACGTTCTTCAGGTTGTTGGTGGTGGCGTGATCGATGACCAACGTGCCGTGTGGAGCGCGCACGTCGCGTTTGATCGGCTGGCGGGCCGTGAGGTGCCGGCCGGTGAGAGTGCCGGCCCTGGCCAAGCCGGCGCGGTCGCCCTGATACACGACCTGCCCGCCGTGTATCCCGGCGCGAGGACCAAGCTCGATGATGTGGTCCGCCGCATCGATGATGTCCGGGTTGTGCTCGACGACGAGCACAGTGTTGCCCTTGTCCCGCAACGCCTGCAACAGCTCGATGACGCGGGCGGTGTCATGAGGGTGCAAACCCGCGGCAGGTTCGTCGAAGACGTAAGTAAGCTCGGTCAACGCCGAATCCAGGTGCTGCACCGTGCGGATGCGTTGCGCCTCACCCCCGGACAGAGTGCCCGTCGGGCGGCTCAAGCTCAGGTAGGACAAGCCCACCCGCTGCAGGTCACCAAGGATCGCGACCAACTGATCCTGCAGCAGCGACGGCCCAGGGAATGTGAGAGAAGCGACCCAGACCGCGAGGTCGGAGACCTGCGTGTCGTGGCAGTCGGAGATGCACAGCTTGCCGATGGTGCAGGCGCGGGCCGCCGCGTTGAGGCGGCTGCCACCGCAACCCCCGCAAGGCTCGAAGGTGGCGCTCTGCTCGACGGCGGCGCGGATGCGCGGCTTCAGCGCCTCCACAGGCTTGCTCAGGTAGAGGCGCCTGATCTTGCTCAGCACACCCTCATAGGCCATCGGGTAGGACCCGGTTTCGACGTTGGGTCCGGTCCCGGTGAGCAGCTTCTCCAGTTCGGCTGGCTTGTACTTGCCGACCGCCCGGTCGTTGTCGAAATGTCCCGAACGGGTGTACACCTTCCAAAACAGCGAGCCGGGCGCGAAGTTGGGGAAAGTGATCGCCCCCTCGTTCAACGACCGCGAGAAATTAACGACAACAGAGACATCCAGCGCCGACACCTGACCGGAACCCTCACAGTCCAGACACATCCCCGCCGCATCGTTGAAAGACAGCGCCCGCGGTCCCGGCACAGCAGGAACACCGTGTTGGGCGAACAACGCCCGCAGCAGGCTCCACGCATCCGTTGCAGTACCCACGGTGGACCGCGGGTTGGCCCCCATCGGTTCCTGGTTGACTACGATCGCCGCGTTGAGGTTCTCCAAGGAGTCCACATCCGGCCTCGGCAGCTGCGTCATCAGCGACTGCACGAACGCCGGGTACGTCTGGTTCAACAGACGCTGCGATTCAGCCGCAATCGTGTTAAAGGCCAACGAGGACTTACCCGATCCCGACACCCCCGCAAACACCACCAGCTGCCGCTTCGGAATATCGAGGTCCACATTGCGCAGGTTGTTCACCCGAGCACCGCGAACCCTGATCGTGCTCAGGACTTCGTCGAAGCCTCGGCTTGCTGTGGACTCCCAGCCACCATCACCAGGACCCCCAGCGGCACGTCGCCTCCGAGGGACTGCAGCCTGCAGACCAGCAGATGTCGGTGACGTCATGGACAGACAATCGCACCAGTAGCGGACACCGAGCGTCCGCATCAACTCCTGGACGAGGAAGAGTGGCAGCCGCATCGCCACGCTCAACCCGATCGTGGAATCGATTAAGGAAGATCACCCGTAAGAGGAACGGCCTACGGTGACGATCTGGCCCTCCCCTACCACGACTGTCGAGATCCATCCCGGCACCGCAACGGGATCGTCTGCCGGTGACCATCGCGACCGTCTCCCACTGCAAGGACCCAGGATCTCTTGAGCGTCGTTCCGGGACCCGGTGAGTGGATTTGGCGGGAAACGAACGCGGCGGTTTCCTGGTGTGGTTATCCCCAGAAGATGCTGGTGGGGTCGGCTCCGATCTCGGTGAGCAGCACTGTGATGTGCGGCGAGGCAGGCAGCGGGTGGTAGGGGTGGAAGCGCGTGTTCCGGTCGCGGGCGTACAGCGCCCAGGTTTTCCTGGTGCGGTCGTAGCGCAGTTGCGCGATCGGCAAGCTTGTCCACTCGGGGCCGATGTCCTTGGACCACGGCGCGCGCCGCTCCACGATCGTGAGGTGCTGCTTGGCGCGTTGGCATTCGACATAGACCTGGTCGCGGGCCAGTTCGGGTACCCGCGCGGCGCACCACCGCTGCACCCGCGCAACGTCCAGATCGGGTAGCCCGGACACACCTGGCGGCACCGGCACCGCCGCCGCCGCCGGCGACGCTGCGCCGGCCAGGCCGCCGGTAGCCTCTGGGACGGCGCGGAGCTGGCCGACGTGGCGGGCTGCGGTCTCGAGCGTGGTGAGGGCGGCGTCCAGGCGTTGCCGCCGACGCCGGTCCGGTTCGTGGTTTGCCTGCGCAGCCACGGATCCGATGAGTTCGTCCAGCTCCTGGTCTGTGACGGCCAAGGCGACGGCCCCGCGGTCGACGCGCGCCCCGTACACGACCCGCTCGCAGCTTCGGTCCAGGAAAGTCAGGTCCCGCAGGGTATCCGCGACTTGCTCCGGGATGGAGATCTGTCTGACCCTGCCCGCCGCGGTCCGCATTCGGCCGTGGTCGTCGCGGCAGTCATACGGCGAGTCCTGCCAACCGTCGATCACCCCGCCGTCGCCGCAGACGTTGCACTCGAAAAGGATCGGTGCCTCCCGGTCGGGGCGGGCCACCGTCATCTGTCCCGGGCAGGCGCGGTGGCCTGGACGGCGGCGGCAAGGCAGCGCGCTGGTCCATGCCGGGCCCGGTGCGGCCGCGGTGGCAACCCGGACCAGATCCCCGAGCTGGGTGGCCAACCGGCGCGCCGGGCCGGGAGCGCCGTCGGGCAGGTCGAGGAAGTGACGCAGATCGGCGGACAGCACAGCCACAAAATACAGCCCCATAACGGCAGCGGGGTTGGTAGCCGCCCCCGACCTGGCCCGGGGATGCGGCCGGGCTCCGAAGCGCCGGCGCCGGCCGGGAGTCGCGCAGAATATGGCGCATGGATCGCGCGGAGCACCGGGCGTTGATGTAGGGCGCGGTGGTCCGAGGTGACGGCGGAGCGCTGGCGGGAGTGCTCAACCAGCAGGGCTGGCACGAACATGCGCTGCAGCTGATCGGTGGTGGCCTAGTTGTTGTACCCCGGGAGGTTGGTGACACGCCGGTCGGACGGATGTGCAGGTCTGGGTGAGGGCCTCCTGGTGAGGTGTGAAGCGACTAACCACCACACCTGATCACCAAGGAGACCCTCGTGTCCCACCG
>JBBRDH010000136.1:0-14527 GCA_038204125.1 Mycobacteriales bacterium | reverse complement strand
AAGCACGACGAGCCGCTGTTCCCGAGCGAGGTGATGTTCTACGGGCAGGCCGTCTGCTGGGTGCTGGGTGAGACGCTGGAGGCGGCGCGACTGGGCGCCGAGGCGGTCGAGGTCGACTACGAGCCGCTGCCGGCACTGCTGACCCTCACCGAGGCGATCGACGCGGCGAGTTTCCAGGGGCACCAACGCACCGTTTCCCGGGGTGATGCAGATTCCGGTCTCGCCGCCGCCGCTCATCGGTTCAGTGGGGAATTCGAATTCGGCGGGCAGGAGCATTTCTATCTGGAGACCAATGCCGCTCTCGCCCTGGTCGACGAGAACGGCCAGATGTTCATCCAGTGCAGCACCCAGCATCCCTCGGAAACGCAGGAGATCGTGGCACACGTACTGGGCCTGGCGAGCAATGGGGTCACTGTTCAGTGCCTGCGGATGGGCGGCGGCTTCGGCGGGAAAGAGATGCAGCCACATGGCTTTGCCGCCGTCGCTGCCCTCGGCGCGACGCTGACCGGGCGACCGGTCCTGTTGCGGCTCAACCGAACCCAGGACATGACGATGACCGGGAAACGCCACCCGTTCCACGCGCAGTGGGAGGTGGGTTTCGACGGTGAGAATCGAATCTGCGCGCTGCGGGCGACCCTGACCAGCGATGGCGGCTGGAGCCTTGACCTTTCGGAGCCGGTGCTGGCCAGGGCACTGTGCCACATCGACAATGCGTACTTCATTCCCGACATCGAAGTGCTCGGAAGGATTGCCAGGACGAATAAGACCTCGCAGACCGCCTTCCGCGGCTTCGGCGGTCCGCAGGGAATGATCGTCATCGAGGACATCCTGGGTCGCTGCGCACCGCCACTCGGCGTCGAGCCCGAGGAATTGCGTCGCCGCAATTTCTATACCCCGGGCCAGGCCGCTCCTTACGGACAGCCGGTCCGGCACGCCGAACGCCTCACTGCCATCTGGGAGATTCTGGAGCAGCGCAGCGACTTCGACCGTCGCAAGGCCGAAGTAACAGCTTTCAACGCCGCCCACCCACACCTCAAACGGGCGCTCGCGATGACCCCGGTCAAATTCGGCATCTCGTTCAATTTCACGGCGTTCAACCAGGCCGGGGCGCTGGTTCACGTCTACAAGGACGGCTCGGTGCTGATCAACCACGGCGGCACCGAAATGGGACAGGGCCTGCACACCAAAATGATCCAGGTCGCAGCCACCGCCCTGGGGGTCCCGCTGAGTTCGGTGCGGCTGGCTCCGACCCGGACCGACAAGGTGCCGAACACCTCCGCCACAGCGGCGAGCAGCGGCGCGGATCTGAACGGCGGAGCCGTCAAGAATGCCTGCGACCAGATCCGCGGAAGGCTGGCGGTCATCGCCGCCGGACAGCTAGCCATTCACCCTGACGATATTCGCTTCGTCGACGGAATGGTCACCGGAATCGGCTTTCACGACCGGCAGATCCCCTGGGCGCAACTGGTCCACGATGCCTATTTCCAGCGGGTCCAGTTGTGGGCGGCCGGTTTCTACCGGACCGCCGGTCTGCACTGGGACCCCGAACGGATGCAGGGCGAGCCGTTCAAGTATTACGCCTACGGCGCTTCGGTGTCCGAGGTCGAGGTGGACGGCTTCACCGGGGCGTACCGGCTGCGCCGGGTCGATATCGTCCAGGATGTCGGGGACAGCCTGTCGCCATTGATCGACCTGGGTCAGATCGAAGGCGGTTTCGTGCAGGGGGCCGGCTGGCTCACCCTGGAGGAATTGCAGTGGGACACCGGCGACGGCCCGAATCGCGGGCGGCTTGCGACCCAGGCGGCCAGCACCTACAAGATCCCGAGCTTCTCGGAAATGCCGGAGGAATTCAACGTGCACCTGTTCGACCGGGCCACCGAGTCGGGTGTGGTCTACGGATCGAAGGCCGTCGGTGAGCCGCCGCTGATGCAGGCGTTCAGCGTGCGTGAGGCGCTGCGAGCCGCTGTCGGGGCATTCGGCCCACTGGGCCACAGCGTCGATCTCGGCTGCCCGTCCACGCCCGAGGCCGTGTACTGGGCGATCGAGACGGCCCGGGCGGCCACTGTCCCGGATGCAACTGTCCCCGATGCAACTGTCCCCGATGAAACAGTCCCGGGGGCCACAGCCCCGGGGGCCGCGGTCCCGGGGGCCGCCATCACGTTTGCGGGGGTGTGAGGTGGACTGGCTCGGCGCGCTCCAGCAGCTCCGCAGCGACGGCCTGCCCGGGGTGCTGGTGACGGTCATCGAGGTGCGGGGGCACGCGCCCCGGGACGCCGGCGCCAAAATGGTGGTCGGTTCCGACCACAGCTGGGGCAGCGTCGGCGGCGGCAACCTCGAACACAGCGCCGTCGACCGGGCCAGGGAACTGATCGCCTCGGGCTCGGCCACCCCGGAGATCATCGAATCCAGCCTGACCGAACACGCGCGTCACCAGCACGGACAACAGTGCTGCGGCGGGGTGGTGCGCATGCTGCTGGAGCCGCTGCCGGCTCGCCCGGTGATCGCCATTTTCGGCGTCGGCCACGTCGGATTGGAGCTGGCTCGGATCCTGTCCCGCTTGGAGATCGTGCTGCACCTGGCCGATTCCCGGGCCGAACAGCTCGACGACCTGCGGCTCGCGGACGTCACCGGCGGCCCGGCCGAGGTCGTCGTCCATCACCTGCTGCTGGGTGAGCAACTGCTCGAGCGGCTGCCCCGCGGCGCCCATGTGCTGATCCTGACCCACGATCACGCCGAGGATTTCGCGCTGTGCGACACCGCGCTGCGGCTGCCGCAGCTGGGCAGCGTCTCTCTCATCGGGTCGGCGGCCAAGCGGACCCGGTTCCGGGCCAAACTCGCCGCGCAGGGCCATCGGCCGGCTTTGATCGATCGCATCAGCTGCCCGATCGGCGACCCGGCCATCACCGGCAAGGAACCGGCCGTGATCGCCGTCGGGGTTGCCTCGGAGCTGCTGAAGATCATGCAGGCTTCGGTGCGCTCAGGGCGGCTTCAAGGCTCGGAGGTGTCCAGATGACGCTTTACAGGGCCGCCCTGATGGATACGCCGGGCGACCCCTTCCACTCCGACCCGGCCGACGCCCTCGCGGTCGACCACGACGGCGGAGTGCTGGTGCGGGACGGGATCATCCTGGCCCGCGGCAACTTCCACACCGTGCGGGCCGCGCACCCGGCAGAACCGGTCGTCCAACTCGACGGTGGAATTCTGCTGCCCGGCTTCGTCGACACCCACGTCCATCTCCCCCAGGTCAGGGTGATCGGCGGCCTGGGCATGCCGCTGTTGGACTGGCTGGAACGCTGTGCACTGCCGGAGGAGAGCAAGCTGGCCGACCAGGCGTACGCCCAGGCGGTGGCGAAGGAGTTCCTCGACGGCCTGGTGAACGCGGGAACGACATCCGCCCTGGTTTTCGGTGCGCACTTCTCCGGTGCGATGGAGGCGTTGTTCGCCCGGTCCGAGGAGCTGGGCCTGGGCATCACGTCCGGCCTGGTGCTGAGCGACCGGATGCTCCGGCCAGAGCTGCGGCACACCCCGGAGCGTGGCCTCGCGGAGAGCCGGGAGTTGATCGGCCGTTGGCACGGCCGGGGCCGGCTGCGGTACGCCGTCACCCCCCGGTTCTCGATGTCGGCGTCGGAGGCGATGCTGGACGTCTGTGCGGAGTTACTCGCCGATGACATCTGGTTCACCACGCACATCAACGAGAATCTCGACGAGGTTCGCGGGGTGCGGGAGATGTTCCCGAAAGCCCGCGACTACCTGGACACCTATCACCGGCACGGTCTGGTCACCGGGCGGAGCGTCTTCGCGCACAACGTGCACGCCACCGATGCGGAGTTGGCGTTGATGGGTGAGCTGGGTGCCTGGGTGGCGCACTGCCCCACCAGCAACGCCTCCCTGGGCAGCGGATTGTTCCCACTGCGCCGGCACCTCGACCACGGCGTCGGGGTCTCGCTCGGATCGGACGTGGGCGGCGGTACCGGCTTCTTCCTACCCAAGGAGGGTTTGCAGGCCTATTTCATGCAGCAGCTGCTGGGAGCACGCGGATACGGGCTGACGCCGGTCCACCTGCTGTATCTGGCCACCAGGGCCGGTGCCAGGGCGCTCGGGCGCGACGATCACATCGGAGATTTCCATCCCGGCAAGGAGTTCGACGCCGTGTGGATCAGACCGACGCCGGACACCACATTCGCCGTCAACCTCGAGCACGCCAAGGATCCGGTCGACGCCCTGGCCAAGACATTCGCCCTGGCCACGCCCGCCGACGTCGCCGGCGTCTGGGCGCACGGCCGGCAGGTCGCCGGCGTTCAGCCGGCCGAAGCGGTCGGCCAGAGATCCAATCATGAGAATTGATGCACACCATCATGTGTGGGATCTGACGGAACACCCCCAGACCTGGATGACGTCCGAGGAGGCCGCCGGGATCGGCCGGAACTTCTCGATCCAGGATTGGGCGGAAGTGGCGATCCCGGCCGGGATCACCCACTCGGTGCTCGTGCAGACCGTAGGTGACCCGACCGAGACGCCCGACCTGCTGGAACTGGCCGCCGCGCACCCCACCATCCTGGGCGTCGTCGGCTGGGTCGACAGCGACACCGATGTCGCTGTCGATCACAGCATCGAGGCCCAATTGGATCGCCTGCTCGCGCATCCAGGGGCGAACCGGCTCAAGTCGATCCGCGACCTCACCCAAAGCCGCGCCAATGTCCACTGGCTCGCCGAAGAGCAGGCGGAAAGGCTCTTCCGGGCGGCGGGGACGCGGGGTCTGGCCGTCGACCTACTGATCACCGACGACATGCTGCCGGCCGCCGGGCAGGCGATCAGGTCCGCGCCTGCGACGCGCTTCATCATCGATCACCTCGCCAAACCGGACCTGGACACCGTCACCGCCCGACAGTGGGCCGACCGAATGCGGCCCATCGCCGCCCACGGGAATGTCAGCCTCAAGCTGTCCGGGTTTGCCACCCTCACCGCCGATTTTCGGGCGGTGGCCCCGCGTCTGCGCGAGTACCTGGACGTGGCGCTGAACCTGTTCGGGGCGCCCCGCACCATGTTCGGCAGCGACTGGCCGGTCTGCACGCTCGGCGCGAGCTATCCCGAAGTCGTCGGCATCCTCGATGAGGTCATGACCGATCTGAGCACCACCGAAACGGACCGGATCTTCTCGGGTACCGCCATCGAGTGGTACGACCTGCGGGCCGGGGCGCTGCCGTGAAGCCGGGTGCAACGCAGGTCCAAGGGGTATAGGCGTCGTCAATGATTTTTTGACAACAATTGCCCCTGCGGCGGCTGGGCCAGGTCGATCAACCGGCCGCGCAGGTAGGTCCGGCGGACCACACCGCGCAAGGTCCGGCCGCGATAGGGGCTCACCGCATGCCGATGATGCAATGTCTCCGGATCGACCACGAAGGAGTCGTCAGGCGCGAGGACAACCATGTCTGCGTCAGCGCCGACCGTGAGGAAACCCTTGCCGGGCACGCCGATCACCCGCGCCGGGCCCTGCGCCATCCAGCGGACGACCTGCGCCAGGTCGAAGCCGCGCCGCCGGGCCTCCGTCCAGATCAGGGATAGGCCGAGTTGCAGCGACGAGATCCCGCCCCAGGCGACAGCGAAATCCCCGTTCCCGGCGTATTTCAACTCCGGTGTGCTCGGCGAATGGTCCGAAACGATGAAATCGATGAGGCCCTGCGCCAATCCCTCCCAGAGCAGGTCCGAGTTGTGGGCGTCGCGGACCGGCGGGCAGCATTTGAACTCGGTATGCCCGTCGGGAATGTCCTGCGCGGTGAGCGTGAGGTAGTGCGGACAGGTTTCCACCGTGACCGGGACACCGTCGGCCCGGGCGGCAGCAAGCGCTGGGAGCGCCTCGGAGCTCGACAGATGGACGATGTGCGTCCGGCAGCCGGTGTCCCGGGCCGTCTCGAGAACCGTTGCAATGGCAAGATTTTCGGCCTCCGGCGGTCGGGAGGCGAGGAAGTCGGTGTAACGGCGGGCGGTCGCCGTGGCGTGCAGTTCGATGGTTGCCGGATCTTCGGCATGGACGATCAAGAGCCCACCGAAGCCGGCGATCTCGGTCATCGCCTGCCGGAGCTGCTCCGGATTCAACGGCGGGAACTCGGGCACCCCTGAGTCGAGCAGGAAACATTTGAACCCGAAAACTCCTGCTGAGGCAAGCCTTTCAAGACTTCCGAGATTTCCCGGTACGGCGCCGGCCCAGAACCCGACGTCGACCGCGCACTGCCCGGCGGCCGCGCCGCGCTTGACCTCCAATGCCGCAACGTCAACGGTCGCCGGTATTGAATTGAGCGGCATGTCCAGCACCGTCGTCACGCCACCCGCCGCCGCGGCCCGGGTGGCGGATGCGAAACCCTCCCATTCAGTCCGCCCCGGCTCGTTGATGTGGACGTGGGTGTCCACCAGACCGGGGATCAGCACCTCGTCAGCGGCCAATTCCACGTTCTGCGTTCCTACCGGCGCGTCTTTCCAGGCGGTGACGGCGACGATCCGGCCGCCGGAGACCGCGACGGCGCGCGGCCCGCCTCCGTCGGGCGTCAGCACGCTGCGGGCGCGGATCACCAGATCGACGTCATTCATGGTGCGACTCCTCCATTCCGGTCAGCCAATCCCGGGCGATCCGCTCGCCGACCTTCCGGAGCAGCGGCGCGGCGTTTGCCATGCTTCTGACCGGGTCGGGCTCCAGTTCGCTCAGGGGGTAGACCTGCGAAATGCCTGCCCGCTGGTAGCGGTCGCGCGTGAGTAGGCAGCGACCGGCCACCGCTACCGTCGGCACACCCACCAGGGCGGCTGCGGTGGCCACTCCGACAGGTGCTTTCCCGGCCAGGGACTGTTCGTCCAGCGATCCCTCCCCGGTCACCACCAGATCGGCTGCGCGGACAGCATTGTCGAAATTCAGCAGGTTCAGGATCAACTCGATGCCGGGCGACATCGTCGCGCCGAGGACCGCGATCGCGGCGAACCCGGTACCCCCCGCCGCGCCGGCTCCGGCCCGACCTGCGAGATCGGCACCCACCGACCCGGCGACCACCTTCGCCCAACGCGTCAGACCTGCTTCCAGGACAACGATCTCGGCCGGTCCGGCCCCCTTCTGCGGCCCGAAGACCGCCGAAGCCCCACGCGGGCCGAGCAGCGGATTGTCGACGTCGCATGCCACCGCGAACCGCACCGTAGCCAACCGTTGTCGTGACTCGGTCAGGTCAAGTGTCGCCACGGCGCACAGCGCCGCCCCGCCGCGGCCGATATCGGTGCCGCGATCATCGAGCAGTCGCGCGCCGAGCGCCTGCAGCATCCCGGCGCCGCCGTCGGTGGACGCGCTGCCGCCGATGCCCACGATGATGTCAGTCGCCCCCCGGTCGACGGCGTCGGCGATGACCTGACCGAGCCCGAAAGTGGAGGCGCTCAACGGATCCGGTCGGTGGCCGGGCAGCAGATCAAGCCCGCAGGCGGCCGCCAGCTCGACCACCGCGCGATCACCGGCCAGGCCGTAGGGCGCGATGACGGGGGCGCCGGTCGGACCCTGCACCTCGACGGTGATCTGATCGAAGCCCGCGGCCAGCGCGGCGGCGACTGTGCCGTCACCGCCGTCTGCGACCGGCAGCAGCGTTGTGGTGACATCGGATCGGTCGCTGCGCAGTCCGTCATCGAGGGCCTTGGCCACCTCGAGCGCGGTCAGGCAGCCCTTGAACTTGTCGGGAGCGACGACGACGTGCACACCGGTCACCGCTGCGGTCACCTCCCCGGTAACCCGACGTCGACCATCAGGCGAAGGTACGGCAGGTCGACCGGCCGCCGGCGATCGGCTCGCAACAGCTATCTCATCCTCGCAACAGCCGTGACCGTTCCTGCTGTTGCGGGGACGTCGAAAGTGTTGCGAGGACAACGATTGCGAGCCGGTCAGGGCCGGCGGGACCGCAGCGGCCTCAGCGCGTTCAGCGTGTGCAGATACAACTGCCTCCGGTCCCTGAGCGCGGGCGCTCCTGGTCCCGGCGTGGCCACCAGGGTGGTATGCGGGCGGGCAAGTTCGGCAAGCGCGTCATCGGTGACCAGACCGGCCGCCTGGGCGCCGAGCAGGGCGGCTCCGCGGGCGGAGGCACCGGGAACATCGACGGCGTGCAACCGCGCGTTCAGCACATCGGCCAGCAGGGCCCGCCAGCCGGGGTGGGTGGTGCCGCCGCCCGCCAACCGGAGGTCGCGGGTGCCCTCGCCCACACCGGGCAGGGCGTCGAGCCCGTCGGCGACGGCGAACGCCACCCCTTCCAGGGCGGAGTAGAGCATCGCGGACCGATCGTGACGGGCGTCCAGCCCGGTGAAGGACCCGCGCAGATGCGTGTCCAGGTAGGGCGTTCGCTCCCCCACCAGGTGCGGGACGAAGATCGGGTCGCCGCCGCGCGGGCCGCGCTCGGCTGCCGCATACAGCTCGGCCCAATCGGCGCCGAGCAGCCGCCTGACCCAGTCGAGTGTCTGGCCCCCGGTCAGGCCTGCGGCCATCGCGTACCAGCCGCTGCGGGTGGCCGACCGGTAGAGATGAGTGACCGGATCCCGGTGGCCACTGAGCGAGTCCGCGGTCGGCGGCGGAACAACGGTGACGATCTGCACTCCGGTACCGATGGTCAGCTGGATCGTGCCCTGCTCCAGCACCCCGGACCCGAGGGCGGCCGCCGCCGAATCGCCCGCCCCGGCGGCGACCGGGATACCCGCCGGCAGGCCGAGTTTGGCCGCCACCGCCGGCCGCAACGTCCCGGCCGGCGCCCCCGCGAACGACAGTAGACCGGGCAGCAGTTCAGGTCGGATACCCAGCGCTGCAGCCACTTCGCCGTCCCAGTTATGGCCCAGAACGTCGTAGAGCAGCGTCGCCGAAGCGTCACTGGGCTCGCCTGCGACAGCGCCGGTGAGCCTGGCCCTGATCCAGTCCTTCGGCTGCAGCGCCCACCTGGCTCGGGCAACCACGTCAGGTTCGTGACGGTGCAACCACGACAGCTGCGGCCCCGCCATTCCGGGGGTCAGCGGATTGGCCAGCCGGGCCCGCACCGGCGCGGGCAACGCCCGGATGAGCTCCACCTCTGCTTCGGCCCTGGCGTCGGCCCACAGCACCGCCGGCCGCACCGGCGTCGCGTCCGCGGAACACAGGACGACGCCGTGCATCTGACCGGAGAGCCCGATCCCGACCGGTGCGGCGCCCGCTACGGCGGTCAGCACCTGCGCCGATGCTGCCCGGATAGCCTGCCACCACGCCTCGGGGTCGGTTTCCGCCCATCCGGGATGCGGCCGGTCCACCGGGTAGTCCGCGACGGATTGGGCCAGCACCGCCCCGGTCCGATCTGCCAGGACGACCTTGACCGAGCTGGTGCCCAGATCGATGCCCAGCAGCGTCGATGGAGCGCTCATCGATCTCTCCAGACCTGAAATGTCGGGGCGAAGGAACTGTCGGGGTAGATCGAGAGTTTGTCACCGCCCTCGCGGATGCTGCAGGGGTCCCCACCCCAGGTGCCGGTTCGCCACCCGGCGTCCCGGCATCAGGCCAACTGAAACGGCCCCGACCTTGGTGAGTCCGATCGGCTGGCGGCGCAAGCACTCCGGGTCCGGGGTCCGGCCTCAGAGGTCGGTTCGGGGCCGACGGGCAGGTTCGGGTCCATTGGCTCCGCGGACGGCCAGCAGAGTCTTCGTCCACAGTTTCAACGATGAAAAGAGTGGGAATCGACCATTCCGGCTCGGAGCCTGCCGCAAGGGTCAGATGAGCTCTGGCCCGAGATGTCCATTTCTCCTGATAGCGTTCTCGAAATCGGGGCAGTCCCCATCGGTCTCCGCTACGAACCAGTGCTGAAAATCGGGTCCATGGTCCGGCCGTCGGCATGAGGAGACAACACTGTGGTTGGTTTGCCACCTGATCCCGACCGCAAAAATCGGGGTCGGTCAACAGCAGAACTTCTGCCATCGCGAATTCCTGGCCTTTTCGTCCCGGCCGTTGTGTTGGTACTCGGGCTTTCGGGTTGCGGGTCCTCGGCGGCGGTGACTTCGGCTGCCGCGTCGACAGTCTCGTCCGTTGATCAGTCCTCGACCTTCGCTGCGGTTTCGTCGGCGGCTGCGGTGTCGTCGGCGGCTGCGGGGTCGGCCACGGTCGGCGGTGGATCGTCGTCGCAGGTGGTGATGGCCTCGCAGCTGCCGATGTCGTCGCAGATGCCGATGTCGTCGCAGCTGGCCCAATCGCCTCCGCAGACATCGCCGTCGCCGGCCACGGTGATGTCTGCGGGGAAGGCGCCGGGGAAGGCAAAAACGTCACCGAAGGTGATTCCGTCGTCGCAGATGGTCATGAAATCGCCGATAGCCGCCGGGTCAATGGCTTCTTCTGCGAGTATGCCGGTCATTCACATCAAAAAGTTCATGTTTGCGGTGCCGGCCTCGGTGCGGCCAGGAGCGACGGTGTCGGTGATGAATATGGACGGCGAGAACCACACCGTCACCGCCGATAGCGGAAATGCTTTCGGGCTGACCGCCGTCGCCGGAACGGCGCTGACATTCAAGGCCCCGGTAAAACCCGGTTCATACCCGTTCCACTGCGAGTTCCACGCCGACATGCACGGAGTCCTGGTCGTCAGATGATGATCGATCGTTCGTGAATTTCGCTGCCAGGCCGGGCAGTCGAAGTCCGCGCTGCGACAGTTTTACCGCTCACAGGTTTCATCCATTCGCCAGGCCCACCCCCGGCACCCACGAGGAAAGAAGAACTGCATGTCGAAGAACAAGAAGTTCATGTTCGTGCTCGCCCCGGCCGCTGCGATCGGACTGGCGCTGCTCGCGCCCGCCGCCGCCTCGGCCGCGGACTCGACGTCCTATCAGGCCACGCTGGATGCCCTCAACGGATCCGGCGGTTCGGGCACCTTCATGATCGAAGTGAACGGGACTCAGGCCACCATCACCGAGCACGTCACCGGCCTGGCCGACAAGTTCGGTGGCAACGCCTACCCCCACGTGCAGCACATCCACATCGGCGCCAAGGGTCAGTGCCCCACCACCGCGGCCGACGCCAACAAAGACGGCGTCATCAGCACCACCGAAGGCGCCTCGTTCTACGGTGGCATCGGAACGACCCTGTCGACCTCTGGTGACACCAGTCCGGCGGCCGGCCTGACGCTCACCGTCGCGCCGACCGGAGGATCCTTCGACTACAGCCGCACCACGACGCTGGACTCGAAGACGCTGGACGCACTGAAGGGCGGCACCGCCGTCGTCGTCGTCCACGGACTGGACCCGGCGACCCTGTCGGGGACCGCCCAGGGCGAGAAGAGTGACCTGGTTCCGGCGCTGCCGTTGGCCGCGACCTCACCCGCACTGTGCGGCGCCGTCAAGGCCTCGCAGATGACCACCATGCCCAATGGCGCGGCAGGCACCGGCGGCGGTTCCACCGCCGGCGTGCAGGATGAGGCTCTGCTCGGCGCCGGCGGCGCCCTGCTCGTCGCGGGTGCCGTGGCCGGCGGACTGGCGCTGCGTCGCCGCAATGCCGCCACCAACTGATCACCGTCACCTGATCACCAGCAACCCGTCACCTGATCCACCGAACAGAATCGAGTAGTTGATGTCGAGTCACGAGCAGCACAGGCGGCGCGTCCGGATACCTCTGGTCGCGTTGGCTGTGCTGCTCGTGATCGTCGGCGCGGTCGCGCTCACCATCGGCCTCCGCGGCCAGCGTCACGCTCCGCAACCCACAGCAGCAGCCGCGGTTCCCTTTTCGACCTCCGGGAGCACCACGGCATCTTCCGCGGCATCTTCCCCGACATCTTCCCCGACATCTCCGACGGCATCACCAGCGTCGGCGACCCTGGCGCCGAGCGGTTCGACGACCCACCCGCCCGGGTCAGTTTCCCCCTCTGGCTCAGCGCGGACTTCTTCGGCGCCCCAGAAAACTCGAATCGCGCCGAAATCGACTGCCCCGGTCCCGACGCTGCCGGCTGCGACCATCACCGGCCCGATCCTGCCGGCCGCCGCCCCGACCCGGCTACAGATTCCCTCCATCGGTGTCGACTCGAATCTGTTGCAGCTGGGCATCAACGCCGACCGCACCGTCGAGGTACCGCCACTGAGCAAAGACTCCCGGGCCGGCTGGTACCGCTTCTCCCCCACCCCAGGGCAACTCGGCCCGTCGGTAATCCTGGGGCACGTCGACTCCAAAGAGTTCGGCCCCGGCGTCTTCTTCGAACTCGGCGCGCTGAAACCGGGTGAGACTCTCACGGTTGATCGAGCGGACCACACCGCAGCGGTATTCCGCGTCGACCGGGTCGTGTCCTACCCGAAAAACCGCTTTCCGACCCTTGAGGTGTACGGCAACACCGATCACGCCGGACTGCGGCTGATCACCTGCGGCGGGCAGTTCGACTTCGCCGCCGGCAGCTACGAGAGCAACATCGTCGCCTACGCCTCCCTCGTCTCCAGCCATCCCGCGTAACACCTGCGCACGCCCTATCCCGACTCCGGAAGCCCCCGATGACCAGCCACCCCCGACCGCTGCGCCTGCTCGCAGCCGCCCTGCTGCTCGCCGGCTGCGCCGCCACCCCAGCCCGGCCGGCCACGATCGCCGGCACTGTTTCCGCAGCGGCGATCGCGGCCGCCCCCCAGTCACCCGCGAGCGCCGGCCCGGCATCCACCGCCCCGCCGGCAAAGGCCCTTCCGACCGCGGCGCCCGCAAACCCCAAGCCGCGCAACGCCGCCCCGGCAACCCCGTCCCTTGGGGCAAAACAGGAAAAGCCCACCGCCGCCGCCCTGATGGTGTGCGGCGACGACATCAAGGGCAAGGTCAAGCAGGTCCTCGCGCTTCCTACCGCGCCGCGGGTCACCTCCACATTCTCGAATCAGATCTATACCTGCACCTACCACCTCCCCGTCGGACCAATGTTGCTGTCCGTCCAACACTCCCCCACGAAATCGTCGGCGCAGCAATACTTCTCAACTCTCCGCCGACACCTGCCCCCGACCCGGCCGCTTATCGGGCTCGGTGACGGCGCCTACGCCACCACCACCGGCGTCGCCGTCGTCATCAAGGACAACGAAACCCTCACCGTCGACACCACAAAGCTCCCCGCCATCTTCGGCACCAACCAACAGCACCGCACCGACCTCGCCAACGAAATCGCCTCCGACGTCCTGGGCTGCTGGACCGGAGACGAGTAACGCTGCCGGCGGGAGTCGGAGCGCCGATGACCAAGACCATCACCGCCGAGGCAAGGCGATGGCCAATCGACGCAGTCATGATCTTCGTGGGCTGCCCTCTGAGCGAGCCCCCGGTTGGGCACCCACCTTCGGCCGCGCGCGCAGCAGATTGGTCGGTGACGCGGGACGACCGACGGATGCGATCGGAGCCGGTTGGCAGCGGAGCTTCATTGGGTTCGGGTAGCGGTGATTCCTCCATCGACCGGGATCTCGGCTCCATGCAGGTAGGTGGCCTGGTCGGACAGCAGCCAGGCAACCGCCGCCGCAATCTCGTCGGGGGTCCCTGGGCGTTGAGCAGGAATGCCGGCGGTCATCCGGGCGATGACGTCACCGGAATCAGCGTTGATCGGGGTGCGGGTGGCTCCCGGGGAGACCGTGTTCACGCGGACACCCGAGGGCCCGAACTCGGCGGACCAACTGCGCGCTAGTTGAATCTCGGCGGCCTTCGTCGCGGAGTACAGCCCGACGATCGGGTGTCCCACGTGCGCCATCCACGAACCGATGACGACGATCGCGCCGTCGCTGCGCTCCGCCATCGAGGGGGCGAGAGCGGCCGTGAGCACGTGCGGAGCGCGGATGAGAGCCCTACGCGGGTCAAACTCATCTTGCTTCGGACTATCTGGCGTCGTACGATCAGCTGATGACTCCGCTTCCGATGCCCGCTCCGTGGACCCTGCCGCTGCCCGCGGCCGACCCGCCGACGGGGATGGCGATTTATCAATTGCCGACCGGCACCTACGACACCCGGGCGGCGTTCGCGTTCCGCGGCGGGTCATTTCGCGACAAGCGGCACTTCGCCGCGTCGGCCATTTTGGTGCAGCACCCCCGAGGCGACCTGCTGATCGACGCGGGCTTCGGCGCCGACATCGCGGCGCACGTCGCGACCGTTCCGCGGATAGCGCGGGCTCCGTATCGGGCCGGCAGGACTGTGAGCGAGCAACTGGACGCAGTCGGCTACGACCGTAGCCAACTGTTGGGCGTGTTGGTGACCCACTCCCACTGGGATCATGTGAGCGGTCTGGACCGGCTGCAGGTGCCCATCTGGATGAACCAGGGTGAACGGCTCTATGCGGCCGAAGACCCGGACGGGAACGTGTTCCGCTCCGTATCCAAAGGCCACGAGATCCACGAATACGAATTGGACGGGCCGCCGTATCTGGGGTTTCCGGCCAGCCACGATGTGTATGGGGACGGCTCGGTGGTGATCGCTCTCGCCGGGGGACACACCACCGGTTCCATCGTGGTGTTTGTGACCGTGCCGGACGGTCAGCGGTACGCCTTCATCGGCGATTTGACCTGGCAGATGGACGGTATCCGCCGACGG
>JBBRDH010000135.1:0-14629 GCA_038204125.1 Mycobacteriales bacterium | reverse complement strand
GGTCCCATTCCGAACCCGGAAGCTAAGCCTCTGTGCGCCGATGGTACTGCACCCGCCAGGGTGTGGGAGAGTAGGTCGCCGCCGGACACCCTTCACAAAAAAGGGGGGGAGCCACCCGCACCCGCGGGCAGCTCCCCCCCTGTCCGGCCCCCCCAAACTCCCCACACCCCCAAACCCCCACACCACCAAACCCCGCATTGGGTCGACAACGCGCCCCACGCCAGCCCGGCCAGTGACGCCCGCCGGACACCGGACACCGGACACTTGACACCGCCGCCACCACCAATCAGGCCCACCCTCCCCGCTCAGGGATTGCCGATCCGGTCGCGACGCGACACCGGGAGTTCGCGGACCCGGGCCAGCCACCGGCCGGCCCGGACGACCCGCCGGCTGGCAGGCGACACTGGCCGCCGACGTCCCGCGGAACAGCTCACCGCAAAAACGCCGCCGCTACCCCGGAGTCCACCGGTACCAAAAGCCCCGTGGTGATCGGCAGCATGCCGCTGGTGAGGGCGAGCACGGCCATTGCCACGTGCTCCGGAAGCACCTCTTGTTTCAGCACGGTGCGCTGGGCGTAGAACTTGCCCAGATCTTCTTCGGCCACACCGTACGTTGCAGCCCGGGACGCTCCCCAGCCCCCGGCGAATATGCCGGAACCGCGTACGACTCCGTCCGGGTTGATGCCATTGACGCGCACGCCGATCTCACCCAGTTCGGCAGCCAGCAGTCGCACCATGTGCGCCTGAGCTGCCTTCGCCGACGAATAGGCGACATTGTTAGGTCCGGCGAACACTGAGTTCTTCGAGCAGATATTGATGATGTCCCCGCCGAGACGCTGGGCACGAAGCGCCGGCTCTGCCGCCTTTGCCACCAGGAACGAGCCGCGCGGCATGATGCTGTATTGCAGATCCCAGTCCTGCACCGATGTGTCGGCCAGCGAACCGGCACGGGTGATGCCGGCGTTGTTCACGATGAGATCGATACCGCCGAAGGCCAGTATTGCCGCGCCGACTCCGGCCTGCACGGCGGCAAAGTCAGTGACATCCATGATGACGCCCACGGCCCGGTCCGGGCCGCCCAGCTCTGCCGCGACCGAGTTGCATCCTTCCTCGTTGACGTCGGCGACCACGACATTGGCGCCTTGCTCGGCCAGAAGTCTGGCGGTGGCCAGCCCGATCCCGGAGGCGCTGCCGGTCACCAGGGCGATCCGGCCGGCCAGCGACTTCGGGGCCGGCCGGCGCTTCAGCTTGTCCTCTTCGAGCTGCCAGTATTCGACGTTGAACTTCTCCGCTTCAGGCACGGGTTGGTAAACGGAAACGCCCTCTGCGCCCCGCATCACGTTGATCGCGTTGACATAGAACTCGCCGGCCACCCTGGCGGTCTGCTTGTCCGCGCCGAACGAGAACATCCCTACGCCGGGGATCAGGATGATGGCAGGATCGGCGCCGCGGAGGGCGGGAGTGGTGCTGGTCGCGTGCCGGTCGTAGTAGGCCTGATATTCCGTTCGGTATTCCTGATGCAGCGCGGCCAGCCGGGCGTTCACTTCCTCCAGCGGTGAATCCGGTGCCGTGTCAAGGAGCAGTGGACGGATCTTGGTCCGGAGGAAGTGGTCCGGGCAGGAGGTCCCGAGCCGGACGAGTCGTTCGCACTTCTCCCGGGACAGGAAGTCAAGAACCACTGCGGAGTCGGTGAAGTGGCCGATCTGTCGTCGGTCCGTGGATGCGACGGCTCTCAGGTGCGGGAAGAGTTCGGCGGCCCGGTCGCGCCGCGCCGCGGTCGCCAGCGGGAGCCGATCCGGCAGGACCCCCCCGAACGGCTCGGCCACCGAATTCGTATCGAGGTATTGCTGGGCCTGACCGATCAGCCTCAGGTTGCGTTCTTCGACTTCGGCACTGGTGCTGCCCCAGGCGGTCAGACCGTGGCCGCCGAGTACCGCGCCGATGACGTCCGGATCGGAGGCGATTGCGGCCAGTGTGCGGCCGAGCTCCCAGCCAGGTCGCTGCCACGGAACCCAGGCCACCGTTCCGTGCCAGATTGCCTCCACCAGTGCCGGCCCGTCGGCGGCACAGGCCAGGGCGATGATGGCGTCCGGATGGAGATGATCGACATGATCGTAGGCAACGAGACCGTGCATCGGGGTGTCGATCGACGGGGCTGCGCCGCCGCCCCCGAAAGAGCAATAGGGAAACAGGCCGACCATGTCATCCTCGAATGCCAACCCCCGGTAGACATGATCGAGTGACTGCAATCTGGTCAACTCGAGCACAGCGAGACCGGCGACTCGCAACGTGCCCAGATCCCCCCCGGAACCCTTGACGTAGAGCAGTTCGACGTCGTCGCCGGTAGCGGGATTGCGCTGTCTGACCTTGACCGAGGTGTTGCCCCCGCCATAATTGGTGACCGTGGCATCCGAGCCCAGCCGGTTGGACCTGGCCAGCAGCTCGGCGACCGCATCGGGGACTGCTGCGCTGTCGGCCGAATCGGAAATTGTCATCTCTCGCTCCCTGAATAATTTGTTGAATGGATTCTGTGGAAGCCTCCGGATCAGTAGCGGCCGCCGGCCAGGTTGCCTCTGCGTTCGACGATGTCATCGCGCGTGAAGAAGGTGGCCATCGAGTCCGCCGGCACCGGCGCGACACCGCCGACACACAGGGCGATCGTCCGAACCGCGGCACCCTTGACGGCCATCTCGGAAATTCCTTCCACGCCCGCTGCCGTGGGGGAGATGGCGACCATTCCGTGGTTGCCCAGCAGCACAAGCTCCGGTAGCGCCCCGACATCCTGAAACCGTTCGAGCAGTAGGCGATAGAACAACCTGCCCAGGTCGATGCCCGGTTGGGCATAGGGAACGAACAACGGCGAGCCGATGACGACTGCCTCATCGGAATACACCCACTGGGAAAAGGCCGAGGCGGCGTGGATGGAAGCGAGTAGTCCGACCACTGAGGTGGGATGGGTGTGTCCGACAAAAGCTGCCGGCGCCACCGCCTGGACCGCTATGTGGACCAGCGCTTCGATCGAGCCGCGCCGGCGGTGGCCGTCCACCACGCCGGCGTCCAGGGCTGCGGTCAGATCGGCCTGGGTGCGCAGCGGATTGCGCAGCAGTTCGATCAGCGGATCTTGATCGACGGTCACGAAATCCGCGGCCGTCGCGGTGGCCATCCGCGAGCCGGATGCCTTCACCACCACCCGGCCATCGGCGAGCCGCTGCGAAGTGTTCCCTTCGGCCAGAATGACCATGTTTCGATCGGGACTGCCCAGCGAGCGGGTGAGTTGGAGCAGTTCCCCGCTGACCAGGTCCGGTGCATGTACGGCTGTCATTGTTGTCTCCCTTGGTATCCCGGTCCCGACATCCGCCGGATCAGATTCACCTTCTTTTGTCCGTGAATGCCGATTGGTCGGCAGCATCGCTTTCGACGAGCCGGCGGAACCGGTCGCCGGCCGAATCCCAGTCTCCCGGACGCGGTTCGTACCTGGTCACCGGGAAGCTGTCGGCGAGCACCCGGCGGATGTCGGCCAGACTTCCGAATTCGCCGGCAGTGGCCAGCTGGACGGCGCCGTTTCCGAGTGCGGTTCCCTCGGTGGGCCCGCAGTAGACCGGCAATCCGGTCGCGTCGGCAGTCAATTGGGACAACAAGATATTGTCCGCGCCGCCGCCGACAATATTGACGGTGCTCGGACGTCGGCCGGTCACCGCGATCAGATCCATCAATGCCGCCCGGTATCCCAACGCGAGGGAGTCCAGGACGCAGCGGACCAGTTCGGCGATCGTTTGCGGGATCGCCGTTCCATGGCTGCCGCAGTACGACCTGATCCGGGCGGGCATGTCGCCGGGCGGAAGGAAGAGCGGTGCATCGGGATTGATGATGCCGGCGAGCGCCGGCGCTCCCGCCGCCATCTCGGCGAGTTCCGGATACCCGATATCGGTTCCCTGACGCGCCCATTCGCGCCGGCACTCCTGCAGAATCCACAAACCCATGACGTTTCGCAACACCCGGATCGTCCCGTCGTAGCCTCCCTCGTTGGTCAGGTTGGCCTGCTGCGACGCGGTCGTGACGACCGGGACCGGCAGTTCGACGCCGACGAGCGACCAGGTGCCCGACGAGATGAACAGCCCACCGGGGGAGGCAAATGGGACACCGACGACGGCGCTGGCGGTGTCGTGACCGGCGGGCAGCACCACCCGAGCGCCGGCAAGCCGCCCCCCGGCGAGAGCCGGCAGCAGCGGGCCGATATCGGTACCCGGCTGCGCGACTTCGGGAAGCATGTGGGTGGGAACGCCGAGCTCACCGAGCAGCCCGGTCGCCCATCGATTCCCGACCATGTCGAACGCACCTGAGGTTGAGACCGCCGTGTATTCAGATACTGTCGCGCCACAGAGCTTATGGTGAATTACGTCCGGCATCATCAGTAAACGGGACGAGCGGGTCAACCGGTCCGGGTCGGTTCGCATGTCGGCCATCAGTCCGAAAATGGTGTTGATCGACAACACCTGTACCCCGGTCGCCGAGTACAGTCTTTCTACGCCGACAAGCTCCCTGGCCGCCGCCAGGGAAACCTCGTTCCTTGGATCGCGATAGCACCGGGGCGCGTCCATCAGGCGCCCGCTGCTGTCCAACAGGCCGTAGTCGACTCCCCAGGTGTCGACCCCGACACTGGTCACCTGTTGGCTGCCGGCACCGAGGAGCGACAGCCCTTCGCCGATCCGGTCCCACAAGCCTTCGACGTCCCAGCTCAGTTCCTTGCCAAGGCGGATCGGGGAGTTGGCAAAGCGGTTGACCAGAAAGGCGGTCAGTCGCCGCCCATCGAAGGAGACAGCCGTGACCCGGCCACTTTCGGCGCCCAGATCAACAGCGGCCACGGTCCTGCTCTTCACAGCCACCTCCAGAACTGTCCCGCGGATTATTGCGTATACCTATAGTTCGTTCGAACGTCCCGTTGACTCCCGCACGGTTGACGAACGAACGACGAGCTCGGGTTCGAAGACCACCCGGCGATGGCGGTGCCCGTCCGGGTCGACGACCTCGTCTATCAGCAGATCGGCCGCTGCGCTTCCGAGGCTCTCGCGGGGCTGGCGTACCGAGGTCAGCGGGACGGCGGCCGACCCGGCGAAGTCGATGTCGTCGTAGCCGATGATCGCGACGTCGCCGGGAACATCGATCCGGTGGCGGGTCATCTCCTGCAGAACACCCAATGCCAGCAGGTCGTTGGCACAGAACACGGCGCTCGGCCGCCGCCCGGGGGACATCCCGGCGATCTGTTCACCGGCCCGCCGCCCGGCCGAGAACGTCAGATCGGCGGTTTCCAGCAGCACCAGGGGAATGTCACCGGTTGCTGCCGCCGACCGGGCACCCGAAAGTCGTTCGGCCACCTGGGGAGTGGACAGGGGACCGCCGACAAAGCTCACCCGGCGGTGCCCGAGAGCAACCAGGTGGGCGACCGCCAGTCCACCTCCGACGACATCGTCGACGGACACCGAGCACTGCCGCCGGCTCGCAGCCCGGTCGACCAGGACGAGCGGCATTCCCCGGCGACGAATACCCTCCAGCGGACTCTTGGGCCGCGCCGTCGGGGTGATCAGGATGCCTGAGGCGCGCTGTTGTTGGAGAAGGCTCAGGTAGTGATCCTCCCGGCCTCCCTCGTCGCGGCTGTTGCACAGCACCACGGACAGGCCGGCCACTGCCGCGCTGTCCTCGACACCGGCCGCGACGTCGGTGAAGAACGGATTGCGGATGTCCAACACGATCAGTCCGATCGAGCGGCTCCGGCCGGCCCGAAGTTGCCGGGCCGCCTCGTTGCGAATGAACCCGAGTTCTTCGATGGCTGCGAGCACCCGCCCGCGGGTGGCCGGCGCGACCCGGTCCGGCCGATTGAGAACATTGGACACGGTCCCCAGGGACACGCCGGCGTGGCGGGCGACATCGACAACGCTGACGGTGTCGCTCATCTCTGATCTCACCCCTTCTCGGGCGCCCGGATCACTGCCGGCTCGTCGCTCGTGCATCCAACGAATCTCAACCCGCGCCGACCATGATGCAGGTTGAATCGTGTCAACGTACCCGCCGCCGGGTCGGACCGAGCGGCTACGTGGTGATAACGAATCGGCCGACGGCTCTTGACGCGTGGTACTTCGAGGTTTAGCGTCTGCGTACCAACCGGGTGAAAGGTTTCACAAGATCGTGGCCATCACAGGATCGGAGCCGGTGCCGTGGAGGAGCAGGCTACGACGGAGCCCTGGCTCGTGCTGGAGAATGCGACGAAGAGTTTCGGTCCTGTCCGGGCGTTGTCCGATGGATCGGTGACCCTGTTCCCTGGCGAGTCGCACGCCCTGCTGGGCGAGAATGGCGCGGGAAAATCGACCGTGGTGAAGATCCTGGCAGGCGTCCACCGACCCGACGGGGGCGCGCTCCGCATCAACGGCGAGCCGGTCTCCTTCAGCGGACCGGCTGCCTCACGGGCCGCAGGCATTTCCATCATCTATCAGGAACCCACGCTGTTCCCCGACCTGACAGTTGCCGAGAATGTTTTCATGGGCAGGCAACCGCTCGCCGGTGGGCGCCGGATCGATCGTCGCGAGATGAACAGGGCGGCCCTTGATCTATTCGGCCGGCTGGGTGTGACGATGGATCCCGACCGGCCGGCCAAGGGGCTCTCGGTGGCCGACCAGCAGATCGTCGAAATCGCCAAAGCACTGTCGTTGAACGCGCAGGTCCTGGTGATGGACGAACCGACTGCAGCCCTGACTTCGGTGGAAGTCGACCGGCTCTTCGAAGTGATGCGCACGCTACGGCGTCAGGGCGCCGCGGTGCTTTTCGTCTCGCACCGTCTCGAAGAGGTTTTCGCCAGTTGCCAACGGGTCACGATCATGCGTGATGGGAGTTTCGTCAGGACTGCACCCATCGGGCAGGTGACCGTCGAATCGATCATTCTGGCGATGGTCGGTCGCAACCTCGACACCCTTTACCCGAAAACCCCTTCCGACCCGGGTGAAGTCGTGTTGTCGGTTGAGAATCTCGGCAGGGAGGGCGTTTTCGATCATATCTCGTTCGAGGTGAGGAGCGGCGAAGTCGTGGCGCTCGCCGGTCTGGTCGGAGCCGGGCGCAGCGAGGTCGCCCGGGCAATCTTCGGGATCGATCCGCATACGTCGGGTGTCGTCAGGATGCGGGGGAAGGTGCTGACGACCGGCTCGCCGACTGCAGCAATGGCGGCCGGCATCGCGCTGGTTCCAGAGGATCGTCGTCAACAGGGGCTGGTGATGGATCTGGCCATCGACCACAACATTGCGCTCACTTCCCTCGAGCGGCTCAGCAGGTTCGGCCTGGTTCGCCGGTCACGGGAGCGCTCGCTCGCGGTGACCTGGGCGAATCGGCTGCGAATGAAATTCGGCCGGATGCACGATCCGGTATCCACCCTGTCGGGCGGTAATCAGCAGAAGGCGGTGCTAGGAAAATGGCTGGCCCGAAAGCCTTCCCTGCTGATCATCGACGAGCCCACTCGCGGGATCGATGTCGGCACCAAAGCAGAGGTGCACCGGATCCTCGACGAGTTGGTCTCGGCCGGACTGGCCGTGCTGATGATTTCGTCCGAGCTCCCGGAGGTGCTGGGAATGGCCGACCGGATTCTGGTGATCCGTGAAGGCCGACTGCAGGCCGAGCTGAGTCGCGCCGAAGCCGACGAGGCTGCCATCATGCGGGCCGCAACACCTGGCGCCGAGGCGGCGGCGTGAACTTGGCGACGGAGGGTCCGGTGAGGCCGGTGCGCCGGCTGGACAGCCTGCTCCGGGCCCGAGAATTAGGTATCGGCTTGGCGGTGGTGGTCGTTTTCGGCGCCACGACGCTCAACAATCCGGCTTTCGCCAGCGGGACCAGCATTGCGCAGTTGCTCACCGGGGCCTCACTGATCGCATTGATCGGCGTCGGCGAAACACTCGTCATCATCACGCGCAACGTCGACCTTTCGGTGGGTTCGGTGGTCGGACTGTCCGCCTACGTGGTCGGCCGTGAATTCGTCAACCATCCCGGGATGCCTGTTCTGGTCGGCTTTTTGCTGGGTACCGCGGTCGGCGCGGTGGTCGGTGCTCTCAACGGCCTGGTCACCACCATCGCCAGGGTGCCCTCCCTGGTGGTGACGCTTGCTGCGCTGTACATCGTTCGGGGGGCGGATGCGCTGATCGTCAATGGCAAGAGAATCGATCCGGTCAATATTCCGGCGGCGTACACGGTCATCGGCTACAAGACAGTATTGGGCATCCCATGGTTGGCGGTCGTGGTGGCCGTGGTGGTCGGGGTGACCGGCTATGCACTGCGTTCTTTCCGCTCCGCCCGCGAGCTCTACGCAATCGGGTCCAACCCCGACGCGGCCGCGCTCGCCGGGATCCCAACCGGCCGGCGGGTATTCACGGCCTTTCTGATCAGCGGATCATTGGCCGGCCTCGCGGGCGCGCTGTTTCTTGCCGAATTCGCCACCGTCGACTCGACCGGCGGGAGTGGCTACGAGCTGTTGGTGATCTCGGCTGTCGTCGTCGGCGGGGTGGCGATCTTCGGAGGCAGCGGCACGGTCCTGGGAGCTGCGCTGGGCGCCGTTCTGCTGAACACCATCAATCAGGCGCTGGTGGCGTCGAAGGTTTCCTCGTTCTGGAATCAGGCCGTCGCCGGCGCGCTGTTGCTGATCGCGATCGCTTTCGACCGCTGGTTGAGCCTGCGGATAGCGCGCCGCCTGCGGAGCCCGGAGAGGGCGAACAGTGACACCTGAACTGGACAGCGCATCCTCGCCGGTCGTCGGCGACCGAGCGGGACCACCGCTGATCGCGCCCGCGTCCTCGCCCACGCCCTCGGGTCACCCGCCCCAAAGGCTGCGGAGCTCGGCTGCGGGGCTCGTCCGGTGGGAGACCGGCCTGGTGCTGGTCCTGATCGGCAGCCTGATCTTCGATTCCAGGATCTCGGAGAACTTCCTCAACAAGACGACTTTCTTCTATGTCGGGCTCAACATGGGCGAGATCGCCCTCATGTCCCTGCCTCTGCTGCTGATCGTGCTCGTCGGCGAAATCGATCTGTCGGTCGCCGCCATGCTGGGACTCTCCGGCACCGTCATGGGGCTGCTCTTCCAACAGGGCTGGTCGGTCTGGGCAGCCATGCTCGCCTCGCTCTTCGTGGGTGCCCTCGGTGGGGCCCTGAACGGGTTTCTGATCACCCGGATGGGCCTGCCGTCGATTGCCGTGACCATCGGGACGCTCACCCTGTTCCGAGGGATAGCTGAGCCCCTGCTCGGCGCCAATTCGGTGACCGGGTTTCCTGTCTCGCTCACCAATATCGGCATCATCCCGATTCCGGGGACGTACCTCTCCTATTCGATCGGGTTGTTCTTCGTCCTGGCAATCTGCTTTGCCGTGGTCCTGCACGGAACCCGGTTGGGGCGCTCGTTGTTCGCCATCGGCCTGCAGACGGAGGCGGCACGGTTCTCCGGAATCCGGGTCCAGCGCATCAAGTTCGGCCTGTATGTCCTGTCCGGAGTGATCTGCGCGCTGGCCGGCGTCCTTTTCACGCTCAAATCCAGTTCCGCCCGGTACGACGCCGGTGTCGGCCTCGAACTCAACGTGGTGGCAATCGTGCTGTTCGGGGGCGTCTCGATTTTCGGTGGCCGCGGCTCGGTGCTGGGTGTCGTGTTGTCGCTGATCATCGTCGGTTGTCTCGATCAGGCGCTGAGTCAGATCAACGTCGACCAACAGGTCCAGAACATCATCACCGGAGTTCTGTTGTTGATCAGCGTCATCCTGCCCAATGTGAGCGAGGCAGTCCGCCGGATACGTGCCCGCGCCCGGCGGCGCACCTGAACGGGCGGCGCACCCGGACCCGCCGGCTCACCGAAGTTCGATGCAGCACCCCAATTCCGCCGCTGACCACACATCTTTTCCTCGCCAGGCTCCACAAACCGAAAGGAACCACAGCATGATGACTCACCCGGCAAGGCGCCGATTGTTCGGTGTGGCGATGGCAGTATCGCTCCTCGCGACGGCCGCCTGCGGCTCGTCCAGTTCCACCGCCACCAGCAGTCCCAGTAGTTCCGCCGCTCCCACCACTTCGGCCCCGAGCAGTTCCGCCGCAACGAGTTCGGCGCCGAGCTCGGACACCGGCAGTGCTGCCCCGGCAACCTCGACCGCCGGATCTTCGGACACCGCTTCTTCGGACACGGCTTCTTCGGACACCGCTTCTTCGGACACCGCCGGCGCTTCGAGTTCCGCGCCGCCGCCGAGCAGCGGTGGGGCGGCCGGTGGTGAGATCAAGAAGGGCCTGAAGATCTATTTCATCCCGAAGGACACCCAGAACCCGTACGAGGTCATTGCCGACCAGGGGGGGACAGATGCGCTGAAGGAGCTGGGCGGCTCCGTCGTCGTGAGCAGTGGAACAGCCGACACCGCGGCCGCTCAGATCCCCTCGATCCAGGCCGCGATCCAGGCGCACGCGGACGCGATCGTCATCGCCGGCAACGACCCGACAGCGCTCTGCCCAGCGATCGGGCAGGCCCAGGCGGCCGGCATCAAGGTGGTGTCCTTCGACTCGGACATCACCTGTCCGAACCACCTGTTCATCAACCAGGCCAACACCGAACAGATCGGAACATCCGAGGTCGATCTGCTGGCGAAGCAGATCAACAGCACCGGGGACATCGCAATTCTCTCCGCGACGGCCACCGCGACCAATCAGAACGCCTGGATCGAATTCATGAAGAAGCAGTTGGTGAAGTACCCGAACATGCATCTGGTCAGCACGGTCTACGGGAACGATGATCCGGCCGTCTCCTTGACAGTCCTCCAGGGACTCATCTCCGCTTATCCCAACCTCAAGGGGATAATCTCCCCCACGACAGTCGGTATCTCTACCGCGGCCCAGTACCTCTCCACACACAAGGACATCGCCGCGAAGATCACTCTCACCGGTCTTGGTCTGCCGTCGCAGATGAAGCCTTACATCAAGGACGGCACGGTCAAGGCTTTCGAGCTCTGGAACCCCTCGGATCTCGGATATCTGGCCGGCTACGCGGCGGCATCCTTGGCCTCCGGCATTACCACCATCGATACGGGCGCCAAGTTCTCGGCCGGAAAGCTGAAGGAGTACACGGTGCTCGCGCCAGCTGGTACCACCGGGCCGTCGGTGGTCCTCGGGCCGCCCACCGTCTTCGATTCGTCGAACATCGACAAGTTCAACTTCTGAGCAGGCGGCACCGGGGTTCGGTTCATCAACAGGATGGGCCGGGCCCCGGCACCGCGCGGGTCCATGTCAGGTGAAGTCACGCTCGGAGGGATTGCATCCATGGTCACCCGCGAGGCTGCCAAAATAGTTCTCGGCGCCCAACGAATCGAGCTCCCGTCGTGGGCATTCGGTAACTCCGGCACCCGTTTCAAGGTTTTCGGGCAGCAGGGTGTGCCTCGGAACCCCTTCGAGAAACTTGAGGATGCCGCCCGGGTGCACGCCCACACCGGCGCCGCTCCCGCTGTTGCGCTGCATATCCCGTGGGACCGGGTCGATGATTTCGGCAGGTTGAAGTCGGCGGCCGGCGACCTCGGTCTGCAGCTCGGGACCATCAACGCCAACGTGTTCCAGGACAACGACTACATGCTCGGCAGCGTCACCAATCCGGACGCGCGGATCAGGCAGAAGGCGCTGGATCACCTGCTCGAGTGTGTGGACGTCATGGACCAGACGGGCTCGAGGGACTTGAAACTATGGTTCTCCGACGGCACCAACTATCCGGGCCAGGACAGCATCAGGGCTCGGCAGGACCGCCTTGCTGCAGCGCTCCACTCCGTCTATGCGCGGCTCTCCGGTGATCAGCGACTCATCCTGGAGTACAAGCTCTTCGAGCCGGCCTTCTACACCATGGACGTCCCCGACTGGGGTACTTCGTTCGCACATTGCAAGGATCTGGGCGAGCGGGCCAAGGTGTGCGTCGACACCGGCCACCACGCACCCGGAACCAACATTGAATTCATCGTCGCCTTCCTGATGCGAGCCGGCAAACTGGGCGCCTTCGACTTCAATTCCCGGTTCTATGCCGACGACGATCTCATGGTCGGAGCGGCCGATCCGTTCCAGCTCTTCCGCATTCTCTTCGAAGTGGTCGATGCCGGGGGGATGGCACCCGATTCCGAAATTGCATTCATGCTCGATCAGTGCCACAACATCGAGCCGAAAATCCCGGGCCAGATCCGATCCGTGATGAACGTCCAGGAGGCGACCGCCAAGGCGCTGCTGGTCGACAATGATGCGTTGCAGGCCGCTCAGGCTGCTGGGGACGTCCTCGGCGCCAACGCGGTTCTGATGGACGCCTACAACACCGACGTGCGACCGATGTTGGCCGAACTCCGCGAGGAGCAGGGGCTCGACCCGGATCCGATGGGCTCCTACGCGAGATCGGGCTACCCGCAACAGATCGCCCGCGAGCGGGTGGGCGGCCAACAGGCAGGCTGGGGCGCCTGATGACCGCTGCGACGGCTGTACAGCACAGAACCCGCCGACGCACCACGATTGGAGTGGTCGCCGGGGGGCTCGCCGCCTACTGGCCGCAATTCCCGGGTCTGCTGCCCCAGCTCCGGGGGTGCGCCGACCGGGTCGTGGAACGCCTACGGCAGATGGACTGCGTTGTCATCGACGCCGGATTCATCTCCGACGCACAGGAGGGGGCCCTCGCTGCGGAGAAGTTGCGCGTCGCCGGCGTGGATCTGATCGTCATGTACATCCCCACCTATTTGACGGCTTCGATGATGCTCCCCACCGCCCAGCGATCCGGGGCACCCGTTCTGGTTCTCAATCTCCAACCCTCGCCGGCCATGGACCACCCGAACTTCGACACCGGAAAGTGGCTGGCGTACTGCGGATCGTGTTCTGTGCCGGAGCTGGGGAACACCTTTCTTCGAGCCGGTATCGAGTTCCGCTCGGTCTCGGGCCATCTCGAGGAGGAGCGGGCCTGGGCGAAGGTGGCCAACTGGGTGCGGGCGGCAGGAATCAAGGCGGAGCTTCGGACTGCCCGCCACGGCCTGATGGGCCACCTCTATCCGGGGATGCTCGACGTCTCGACGGACCTGACCCTGGTCAGCGCCCAGTTCGGTGGCCACGTCGAAGTCGTCGAATTCGACGACCTGAGGGTTCGGGTCGCTGCGGTCTCGCAACAGGAGGTCGACGATCGGGTGGCGCTGGCCCAACTGACCTTCCAACTCGACCCCTCGGTGGCGCTCCCCGACCTCGACTGGGGGGCGCGGGTTTCGGTCGGCCTCGACCGACTTGTGGAGGACTTCCAACTGGACTCGCTCGCCTACTACCACCGCGGCCTGGAAGGTGAACAACATGAACGGCTCGCCGCCGGGATGATCCTCGGCGCGTCCCTGCTCACCGCGCGAGGTGTGCCGGCGGTCGGGGAGTACGAACTCCGCACCTCCCTCGCCATGCTGATCATGGACCGACTCGGCGGCGGCGGATCTTTCACCGAGATCCAGGCGATGAACTTCACCGACGATGTGGTGGAGATGGGCCACGACGGGCCTGCACACCTGGCGATCAGCGCGTCCCGACCGCTGCTGCGCGGCCTCGGCGTCTTTCACGGCAAGCGCGGATGGGGTGTGTCCGTCGAATTCGACGTACGACACGGCCCCGTCACCACGTTCGGCATCGCCCAGGGCCGCGACGGTACGTTCCGGCTGGTGGTGTCGGAAGGAACGGTCATCCCGGGCCCCCTGCTGCGCATCGGCAATACCACGTCGAGGGTCGATTTCGGTTGCTCGCCCGGCGAGTGGGTGGACAGCTGGAGCGCATCGGGCATCTCCCATCACTGGGCGTTGGGCGTCGGCTCGAGGGCCGCCGAGGTCAGGGCGATCGCCGAACTGATGAATCTGGAGTTCGCCTGCATCCAGCCATGAGCGGTGGGGCGGCGTTGGCCGGTGACCCTGCGGCGTGGGGGTGAGCCGGCGCCGCTGGGGTGAGGCAGCGCTGTTGGGGTGAGGCGGTTGGGGTGAGGGCACAGTCGTTGCCGGTGAGCCGGCGCGGTTCGCGGGGTCGCCGTCGGGTTCCCGGCGTCGGTCTGGAACGCTCTGGCTGGACTGCTCTTCTGGACTGCACCGGCGGGGGTCGGCAACCCACGTCTGGCTCACGGAGCGGTCGAGCCGCACAGGTGGCCGACCAAGCCCGGCACCGGGAGTGCCCGTCATCGGCACCGCGCCGGTACCGGCCGGACGTTCGATTTGAACTGGTGTCGGTGCGTCGGTAGGGTCCAATCTGCGGTCTGACGAGACTCTGGTCGTCGAGCGGTTGCCAGCATCAACGGCCAGCGGTTCGCCGGTCGGGAGGCTTGATCAGCTTCGGTGTGCCTCTTTGGGTATGCCTCGCTGTAGGTCGGCTTGACTGCGGACCCGACGGAGGCCGGTACGGACCAGTTTGACAGGCCGAACCGAGCCGGGTAATGTTTCCAGGGTTGCCCCCAAGAAGGCCGAGAGGCCGTCGACGGGTGTGCGTGTGTTCTTTGAGAACTCAACAGTGTACCGAAAGTCAGCGCCAATGTTGTGGGTTTTGCTGCCTTTTTTTGGGGTGGTGGGGCTTTTGTTGGTGCATTGCGAGGTTTTGTTTTGGGCATCTTTCGGGGTGTT
>JBBRDH010000134.1:0-14686 GCA_038204125.1 Mycobacteriales bacterium | reverse complement strand
CGAACAGCGGCAAAGCCTGCATCGCCGCGCCGCGGTCGCTGTACCGGTTCGCACGATCTTCCAGCGCGTCGACTTGCGCGGCGAGGTCCTTGGTCATCTTGCCGCTCTCGACGGTCTTGATGATGACGTCCTCGAGCGCGTAGGCGAACGCTGTCACCTCCGGGGTGTCGTCGAGCTTGCCGCGGTGCTTCAGACCGCCGGTCCAGGCGTAGATGGAGGCGATCGGGTTGGTGGACGTCGGCTTGCCGGCCTGATGCTGCCGGTAATGCCTGGTCACGGTGCCGTGGGCGGCTTCGGCCTCCACCACAGAGCCGTCCGGGGTCAGCAGCACGGAAGTCATCAGGCCGAGCGATCCGAAGCCCTGAGCCACAGTGTCGGACTGGACGTCACCGTCGTAGTTCTTGCATGCCCAGACGTAGCCGCCCTCCCACTTGAGCGAAGCAGCCACCATGTCGTCGATCAGCCTGTGCTCGTAGGTGAGTCCGGCGGCTGCGTAGCGGTCGGCGAATTCGGCGTCGAAGACCTCCTGGAAGATGTCCTTGAAACGGCCGTCGTAGACCTTCAGAATCGTGTTCTTCGTGGAGAGATACACCGGATAGTTACGGGAGAGACCGTAATTGAGCGATGCCCGCGCGAAATCACGGATCGAGTCGTCGAGGTTGTACATCGACAACGAGATTCCAGCACTGGGCGAGTGGAACACCTCCCGCTCGATGCCTTCGGACCCGTCGTCAGGAGTGAAGATCATCTTGAGCACGCCGGCGCCCGGGAACCTGAAATCCGTTGCCCGGTACTGGTCCCCGTAGGCGTGGCGGCCGACGACAATCGGCTTGGTCCAGCCGGGGACCAGGCGCGGGATGTTGGAGATGATGATCGGCTCGCGAAAAATGACCCCGCCGAGAATGTTGCGGATGGTGCCGTTGGGCGAGCGCCACATCTGCTTCAGCCCGAATTCCTCGACCCGCGCCTCGTCCGGGGTGATCGTCGCGCATTTCACGCCTACCCCGTGCCGCTGGATCGCCTTTGCCGCATCGATGGTCACCTGATCGTCGGTGGCGTCCCGGTTCTCGATCGAAAGGTCGTAGTACTGAAGGTCGATGTCCAGATAGGGGAGGATCAGCTTTTCCTTGATGAACTGCCAGATGATTCGGGTCATCTCGTCGCCGTCCAACTCCACGACGGTCCCGGTGACCTTGATCTTCGACACCTGCATATCCGACACCTGCAACTACCTTTCGTCGTGAAGCCGTCCGGTCGACCGGGGAGAACCGGACCGACCGGGAACGGCTCGAGCGCCGCCCATCCGGGGGGCAACGCTACCGGGGCCGCCCCACCCCCCTACCTGCAGGTGGCGGTCACCCGTTCCGGGGCCGCCGGGTCCGACTACGGAATACGACACCTCCACCGCCTGTTGGCAGAGGAGTTGCGGCATCGCGGTGGCGTCGAGTTGCTGATCCTGGGCGGCCGGCCAATTCCGGAACCGGTGGCAATGTACGGACCATTCGTGATGAACACCAGGGACGAGTTGATCCAGGCGTTCGACGACTATCAGTCCGGCAGTCTCGGGGTGATCCCTGCGGGCCCGTTGCCCCACCTCGAGCGCATCTCCGCCCCCTGACCGGGCTGTCCCGCCGGAACGTGGCCTGACCGACGGCCGACCGGCCGGCGGGTTGCTGCACCCGGCCCCTTCGACGGATACGGCAGTGCGTTCAGAAACCGATCGCGGCGAGCGCCAGCAGCATGGCCAGCACCGCGAAGAAGACGACATCGAACGGCCGACTGCGGACTGCCAGCGGACCGAGAAAGCGCTCCGGGACCACCAATCGGAGGATCGAACCCACCGCGGCAGCCGAGGCCATCGTCGCCCCACCCCGGCGCCAATGGTCGGTCGCCACCAGGACCAGCCCGACGGCCACAATCGTCAGTACGACGCCGATCGGCAGCGACCTGACCCCCCGATGTTCGGTCCGGCGGTCCATCCGCCGGTCCGGCCGGGGATCGGGGCCGCGATCGGTCCCCCTGCCCGACCCCCCGTCAGCCACCGGGGGTGTTGCCCTGGTCCGGCAAAGGGCCGACGGGCCGGCGCATGATCACCCAGGTGTGGCGGGATCCGAAGGGCCGCAACTGGACCCGGGCGACCGGTCCGCCCTCATCTACCCCGATGCCCGACGCGGCGGCCAACAGCGCCGTGCGGGGAAGTCGCGCGCCACGCCAGGCCTTAGCGAAGGTGTGCCGCCCGGAGATCCGGTGCCGCAGGTGTCCGGCCCAGTCCAACGCCCTGGCCGGCACGGTGTTGGTGCGCACCTGGATGGCCGCTGCGCCGCCGGGGGCCAGCACCCGGCGCGTCTCCCGAAAATAACTCAACTGGCCCGCGACGGTCGGCACGTGTTGCAAGACGATATAGGAGAAGACCACATCGACGGAGGCATCGGCGACCCCGGCCAGGTCCGCTCCGTTACCTTGCAGCCAGGTGATGTTCTTCTTGTCCGGCAACGCTTCCCGGGCTCGTTCCAGCATCTCCTCGGAGACGTCGAGACCGACGACCCGGCCGAAGAGATCGGCCAGCCGCGAGGTCATCCGGCCCATTCCGCAACCTATCTCCAACACGGCGGCCCGCGGATCAGGGGCGATGTCGGCAAAGGCCAGGAACGTGTCCGTTTCGGTGACGCCAGAGGCGAAGAACCGTTCCCGGCTATCCGCGGCTCCGGTAGCGATGTGCCACATGGCATCTCGCCGCGCCGCCTGATCCCAGAAGATCCGGGACCGGTCCTGCTCGGGGTTCATCGGGTTCCGGTCGGGCCGGCGAATCGTTCGGCCGCCGCCACCACATTGGTCAGCAACATAGCCCTCGTCATCGGCCCCACTCCGCCGGGGTTCGGCGCCACAAAACCGGCCACCTCGGCGACCCCACGGGCCACGTCACCCGCGATCTTGCCGTCCACCCGGCTGACCCCGACGTCGAGCACCGCGGCGCCGGGTTTGACCATGTCGGCGGTGATCAGACCGGGCACTCCGGCTGCAGCGACGACGATGTCGCCCTGACGCACCTGTGCATCGAGGTCCCTGGTGCCGGTGTGGCAAAGGGTGACGGTGGCGTTTTCGGACCGCCGGGTCAGCAGCAGGCCGAGCGGGCGGCCGACGGTCAGGCCCCGCCCGATCACCACCGCGTGCGATCCGGCGATCGGCACGCCGTAGCGCCGGAGCAACTCGACGATTCCCAGAGGAGTGCAGGGCAACGGCGCCTCCCGGCCCAGCACCAGCGATCCGAGATTGAACGGGTGGAGTCCGTCGACGTCCTTGACCGGGTCCACCCGGGACAGGATGGCGAACTCGTCGAGCCCGGTCGGCTGCTGGACCAGGAAGGCGGTGCAGGCCGGATCGGCATTCAGCTCGTCCACCACCGCCAGGACATCGCCGAGTGAGCTGGTGGGTGGCAGTTCCCGGGCAATGCTGTTGATCCCGATCTCGGCGCAGTCGGCGTGCTTGGCGGCGACGTACCACTTGCTGCCCGGGTCATCCCCCACGAGCACGGTCCCCAGGCCCGGCACCACCCCGTGCCCGGCCAGCACGGCCAGTCGCACCCGCAGTTCGGCCTTGACAGCGGCGAGCGTCGCTCTGCCGTCCAGAGTGGTGGCGGTCACGAGGGATCATCCTTCCACGCCGATTGCCGCTGACCTGTGGAAGAACCTGCGCAGCTGCTGCCGTGGTGGGCCCGACAGCTCGGCGAAACCGAACGCCGCTTCGGTCAGTGGAAGAAGTGCCGGGTGTCGGTGAAGTACATCGACACGCCTGCGGCCTCCGCAGCCGCGATCACTTCTGCGTCACGAACGGAGCCGCCGGGTTGGACGACGGCCCGGACGCCGGCTGACAGCAGGATCTCCAGTCCATCGGCGAACGGGAAGAAGGCGTCCGACGCGGCCACCGATCCGGCGGCTCGCGGCCCCGCTCGATCGACCGCCAGCCGTGCCGAATCGACCCGGTTCACCTGGCCCATTCCGATGCCGACCGAGGCGCCCCCGGATGCCAGCAGAATCGCATTGCTCTTGACCGAACGGCATGCGCGCCAAGCAAACTCCAGGTCGGCAAGAGTCGCCGGACCGACCGCCGGGCCGGCGGCGAGCGTCCAACCGGCGCTCCGGTCGCCGTCGGCGTCGAGCAGATCACGGGTCTGTATCAGGATGCCACCGGAAATGCCTCGGAATTCCAGCGGATCAGCGGTCACCGCGGTGGGCATCACCAGCAGTCTGATGTTCTTCTTCCGGGTCAGCACCGCCAACGCGGCGTCGGTGTAGGCCGGCGCGAGCAACACCTCGGTGAAGACCTCGGCGATCTGCTCGGCCAGCATGGCGGTCACCGGGCGATTCACAGCGATGACCCCACCGAACGCAGATACCGGGTCGCTGGCCAGAGCTTTGGCATGCGCCTGGGCGACGCCGGCGTCCGGGCCGGGCTCAACAGCGATGCCACAAGGGTTGGCGTGCTTGACGATCGCCGCTGCCGGCTCGGGAAAATCCGCCGCAGCTCGCCATGCGGCGTCGATATCGACGTAGTTGTTGTAGCTCATCTCCTTTCCGTGCAGCTGCTTGGCATCGGCCAGACCACCACGCCAATGGCCGTAGAGAGCCCCCCGCTGGTGCGGGTTCTCGCCGTAACGCAACACCGCACGGCGCTCCCACGTCGATCCGATCCAGTCCGGCCAGCCCGACGGATCGGGCGCCACCACTGAATTCATCCACGACGCAACGGCGACGTCATAGCCGGCGGTATGAGCGAAGGCCCTGGCCGCCAGTCGTTGTCGTTGTTCCAAGGTGAATCCGCCGGCCGCGACCGCATCGACGACCTCGTCGTACATCGACGGGTCGACGACGACAGCTACGCTCGGATGGTTCTTCGCCGAGGCCCGAATCATTGCGGGACCACCGATGTCGATCTGTTCGATGCAGTCGTCGGGACTCGCCCCGGTCGAAACCGTTGCCTGGAAGGGGTAGAGGTTGACCACCACCAGATCGAAGGGCTCGATGCCCAGCTCGGCCAGCTCAGCGAGGTGGCTCTGTCTGCGGGTGTCGGCAAGCAGCCCACCATGAATGGCGGGGTGCAGGGTCTTGACCCGGCCGTCCAGGCATTCCGGGAACCCCGTGACCTGCTCGACGGTCCGCACATCGATGCCGGCCGCGCCGATCACCGCCGCCGAGTTGCCGGTCGACACCAGGGCTACCCCGTGATCGGCGAGCGCGCGGGCCAGTGGGACCAGGCCGGTCTTGTCGGAGACAGAGAGAAGAGCGCGCCGGACCGGGCGCCTCGAATCAATTGTCGTGTCGGTCACGTCAGTCGGACTTCCTTGTCGTTACTGGTTGCTCCATGGGCGGCAACGCCGGCGGCAGCGAATACCGACCGATCGCGATCGCTTCGGTCAACTCCCTGACAGTGCGCACCAGCAACACCCTCTCGGCAACCTTGATCCGCTCGTGCAGCGATTCGACGTCATCGGTCGGCAGCACCGGGACCGACTGCTGAGCCAGAATGGTGCCTGCGTCGATTCCGCCGTCGACGGTGAAGATGGTGCACCCGGTGATCTTGACGCCATGCGCCAGCGCCTCGGCCGGTGCCGCCATTCCCGGGAATGCCGGCAGCAATGACGGGTGGGAATTGATCACCCGCTCGGGAAAGGCCGACAGAAAAGCCGGGCCGAGCAGCTTCATGAAGCCGGCACACACGATGATCTCGGCGCCGAGATCACGACAAGCGTTGACCAGAGCCACGTTCCACAAGTCTCGGTCGGCGAAGTCGGCGATCCGGCACTGGAAGGTCCTGATATCGGCGGCGGTCGCACGATCGAGCGCCGCCGCTCGATTCCGGTCGGCACCCACGCCCACCACCGCGTACGGGCTGGGCGCCGGGTCGTCGATCAGCGCCTGGAGCAGCGTCCCGGCCCCGGACGCCAAGACGACCACCCTAACCGGAGCAGTGGGCAGGCGACCGGTGGACGGCCCCGGACGCGATCCGTTCGAGCGCGATTCGAGGTCGACCTGGTGATCGGAAGGCACTATCCCGTTCTTTCGTCGAATCTTTCGTCGCGAAAAGGACCTGAGAGACCAGCGTAGAGGGCCCCTGGTCGGCAGGATGAGTCAGGTCCGGCGGATCACTCCGGCCGGTGGGGTCCCGCCGGGCGGTCCACTGTCCGGTCCACCCGATCGGTCTGCCCGAATTCAGGACACCTTGCGGGGTGCCGTCGGCTGCAGGCTCTTCGCCAGCTGTTCGTCACCCTCCGGCTCGACCAACGCATCCTCGTCCCGTACCCGTGCGACGCCCTGTGCCGGAGCGTCGGACGGCGCAGCGGCGCGTGACCCGGTTTCAACCGGGCCATCTTCGACCTGGTCCACTTCGACCGACTGGTCTTCTGTCGGCTGACCGTGAACCGGATCGACTGCGTGTGATTCGACGTCGACAGCGTGACTGTCGGGAGGATCGGCTTCGACGATCTGGCCGGCGATCGGGTCGGCTTCAACCGTTTGGTCGTCGACGGGATCAGCGTCGACCGGCTCGCCGTCGGCCATCACTTCAGGCACTGTCGAACCCTGGTCCAGGCCGGAGCCATCCTGCACCGCATCGGCTTCGTCAGGTCGCGACCGTCCGGCCAACTGCGACCGGGCAGCCCGCCCAGCCGCTCGGCCACGAACCAGGGTGAAGAGTCCGGCAAGACCGGCAACGGCTGCGCCGGATCCACCCAGCTCCGCTGCCGCCAGGCCGGCGAACAGCATCGGCGGAGCGCCGGAGGTCGGCCACGAGCCACCGGCTACCCCACCCGAGGCGGTCGCCGCCACCAGGCCCAACATCAATCCGGCGAGCACTCCGCCGAGGCCGGCCGCGAGGATGCGTTCGCCGCCGCCCGTCAGACTGCGCAACGCCAACCTGCCGCAGCGGATGCCGAGGCCGATCGGCAGGAGCAGTAACAACAGGCCGACCGGGGCGCGACCGAGGTGGTCGGGAACGGCAGTCAACAACGGAATGGGCGGCAGGGGTGCCGGGAACGAACCGAACACTGAGTAGCTGCCCTGGCCGATGGTGAAGCCGGCGCCGGTGAGATAGCCCGCCGCCCCCACCACTGCGTTTGGGAGAAAGGCCAGCCCCAGCAGCGTCATCCCGAACCCGCCGGCCGGTCCGGGGGCGCCCGACGCCAACAGCGATGCCGACCGGGTGAACGACCCGCCCAACCCGACGGCCAGCACCAGACCACCGGCGCCGAGGACGCCGGCTGCCCCGACGGCCGAGATCCGGAACGCGGTCGGCAGCCACCCCAACACCGGCCACAGTCGGTGGGCGCCCTGGTCGATGGCGGCGGCCGCCCCCGCCCGGATCAGGGTTGCCGGCCCGACTGTCACGGCAGCGACCAGGGCCGGACGCCACCAGTCCCCGGCCGACACCGCACCGGGCGCGGCCAGCAGCACACCGGTGGTCGTCACAGCGGCGCCGTACACGCCGGTCGCGACGAGCGCGCCGACGAGCTGCTCGCTCAGGCCGACCGCCGCGACCCTGCCCCGGCCGGTGACGGCGCTGAGCAGCGCCACCGCGACCAGAGTCAGGAGCATGGGTGGGATCGTCAGGGCCGTGGCGCCCAGCTGGATCCGCATGCCGTGGGCGGCGGCAAAGGCCGCCAGACCGGCCCTGAGCAGCGGAACCGGGCCGGCGCCGGAACTAGGGGTGACCGCCCACACCAGCACCGCCAGCCCGCCGGTGAGGATGAAACCGGAAGCCGCAGCGACGACCGCTCGCGCCCCCGCGATGGCCGCCACGACAATCGGGCCGGCAGCGCCACGCCGATCGGCAGTGCCATCCTCACCAAAAGTGGCCGGGAGCACCGAACCGGCGGCCGGTCCGTTGCCCGGCGCAGGGCGGGTACGCAGCATGGCTCACTTTCACACGCCGGGGCGCTACGGCAGGCGCTGCCACGCCGCGACGACGCTGACCAGGCCGGGCCGACGTCGTGCCCAGCGAATCAGGACCAGCGAATCAGGCCGGGCGGATCAGGGAGATCGGAACCTCCCGCTCGAGCGAGCTCACGCCGTCCTGGGGTTCCGCGGCGAGCCGCCTGCCCACCGACCGCAGCGCGGCCAGCAGGGGCGCGATGTGTGGCTGGTTGGCGGTGCCCGACCGGTACTGAACCCCGATCCTCCGGCGCGGCGCCGGGTCGACCACGGGCCTGATGATCACCGGCCCGGCGGGAAGGTACTGCTGAGCCAGTCGGGGGATCAGCCCGACGCCCTGATTGGCGCCGATCAGGGCCACCACCCCGGTGAAGTCGTCGGCGTGATGTCGCACGTGTGGCGCGAATCCGGCGTGGGCCAGGGCAGCAACCGACACCTGCCAGCAGGGCATTCCGGGCATGCTGAGCACCCAGTCGTCACCCGCCAGATCCGCGAGGTCGATTTCCTTCCGGTTGGCCAGCCGGTGCCCGATCGGCAGCCCCACGTCCAGCACGTCGTCGATCAGATGCTCGACGAAGAAGCGCGGATCGTCCTCACCGCGCAGGATCTCGCCGGCGTTCAGGGTCAACGCCACGTCGACGGTCCTGGCCAGTAACGCGTTCTCGGTGCCCGATTGCACCTCGACCAGCGAGACCTGCAATTTCGAGGTGCGGGCCAACAGCTGGATGACCGGCACCGCGATGGAACTGGTTCCACTGGCGAACGCGCCCAGTCGGACGGTCCCGGCGTTGCCGCGGCGGAACGCCGCCAGATCGGCCTCCGCATGTTCCAGATGGGCGAATACCTCGTGTGCGTGGGTCAGGAGGAGCTCGGCCGCCGCGGTGAGCCGTACCCGACGGCCATCCGGCTCGAGCATCGGCGTCCGGGCCTCCCTGGTCAGCGAGGCCAGCTGTTGGGACACCGCCGACGGAGTCAGGTGCAATGCCTGCGCCGTCGCCGCGATGGTCCCGCACCGGGCCAGCTCACGAAGGATCTGCAGGCGCCGCACATCGATCATGCAGAGAATCTAACGCGATTTGAGCAGAATAAACAGCTGGACGCTAGAGTTAACTGCGCCCACACTCTGTTCATGACACTCATCCTGATCGTTGCCATGCTCCTGATCCTGGCTGCGGCGAGCCAGGCCTTCGCGGTCGACAGCCGCGTCGACCCCGAGTTGCGGAGGGACGGCTTCGACGGTCGGATGCACGCACGCTGGTAGGCGCGTGCATCCGGAAGGCGGAGGTGACCGTCAGGCGAGTGCCTCACGGAGCAGCCTGGCCGCTTCCGACGGCGTCTTGCCGACCCGCACGCCGACTTTTTCCAGCGCTTCCTGCTTCGCCGCCGCGGTGCCTGAGGAACCCGAGACGATCGCGCCGGCGTGGCCCATTGTCTTGCCCTCGGGCGCGGTGAAGCCGGCGACGTAGCCGATCACCGGCTTGGTGACGTTGCCGGCGATGAACGCCGCCGCCCGCTCCTCCGCGTCGCCGCCAATCTCGCCGATCATCACGATCGCCTTGGTGTCGGGATCGGCTTCGAAGGCCGCGAGCGCGTCGATGTGGGTGGTCCCGATCACCGGGTCGCCGCCGATGCCGATGGCGGTCGAGAAACCCAGATCCCGGAGCTCGTACATCATTTGGTAGGTCAGCGTGCCCGAATTCGAGACCAACCCGACCGGTCCCCTGCCGGTGATGTTCGCCGGCGTGATGCCCACCAGCGACTCGCCGGGGGTGATGATGCCCGGGCAGTTCGGGCCGATGATCCTGGTGGCGTTCCCCTTGCTCGTGGCGTAGGCCCAGAACGAGGCGGAGTCCTGTACCGGGATTCCTTCGGTGATGATGACCAGCAGTTCGATCCCGGCGTCGATCGCCTCGACCACCGCCGCCTTCGCGTGCGCCGGCGGGACGAAGATCACCGACACGGTCGCGCCGGTCTGCTCCATCGCCTCAGCCACGGTGCCGAATACCGGCAGCTGAATGTCCCCGTGGGTCACCGTGGTGCCGGCCTTGCGGGCATTCACCCCGCCGACGATCTTGGTGCCGGCCTTCAGCATCAGGGCCGTGTGCTTCGTGCCTTCGCCGCCGGTGATGCCCTGTACGAGCACCTTCGAGTCTGCGTTCAGATAGATCGACATTTGGCTACTGGTCCCTTACTTCGATGAGCCGGCGTGGGCAAGTTCGGCGGCCTTGTCGGCGCCCTCGTCCATCGTGTCGGCCAGCGTCACGAGCGGATGGTTCGCTTCGGCGAGGATGCGGCGGCCTTCCTCGACCTTGTTGCCGTCGAGCCGGACGACCAGCGGCTTGGTGGCGTGGTCACCCAGGATTTCCAGCGCCTGCACGATTCCAGTCGCAACGGCGTCGCAGGAGGTGATGCCGCCGAAGACGTTGACGAAGACCGATTTGACGTCGAGGTCGCCGAGGATGATCTCCAGGCCGTCGGCCATCACTTCGGCGCTGGCCCCGCCGCCGATGTCCAGGAAGTTGGCAGGCTTCACGCCGCCGTGCCTTTCGCCGGCATAGGCCACGACGTCGAGGGTCGACATGACCAGTCCGGCGCCGTTGCCGATGACGCCGACCTGGCCGTCGAGCTTGACGTAGTTCAGGTGCTTTTCCTTGGCAGCGAGCTCCAGGGGATTTTCGGCCGCGTTGTCCACCAGGGCGGCGTGATCCGGATGACGGAAGGCGGCGTTCTCGTCGAGCGAGACCTTCCCATCGAGGGCGAGGACGACGCCATCTGGTGTCTTGACCAGCGGGTTGACCTCGACAAGTGTGGCGTCCTCCTTGACAAAGACGTCCCATAGTTTGATCAGCACGTTCTCGACCTGGTCGCGGACCTCCTCGGGGAACCGGCCGGCGACGGCGATCTCGTGCGCCTTCGCGGCATCGACGCCGGTCAGGGCATCGACCGGGATGCGGGCCAGCGCTTCGGGCCGCTCGACTGCCAGCTCCTCGATCTCCATCCCGCCGTCCTTGCTGGCCATGGCCAGGTAGGTGCGGTTGGACCGGTCGAGCAGGAAGGAGACGTAGTACTCCTGCTCGATGTCTGCGGCTTCGGTGACCAGGACGGTGCGGGTGACGTGGCCCTTGATGTCGAGCCCGAGAATGGCTTCCGCCTTCTCCCTGGCGGCAGCGGGGTCGGCGGCGAACTTGACGCCGCCGGCCTTGCCGCGCCCGCCCGTCTTCACCTGGGACTTGACCATCACCGCCTTGCCGATCCGCTTCGCGATCGCTTCGGCCTGGTCGGCGGTGGTCGCGGTATCGCCCTGGGTGACCGGAACCCCATGTGCCGCAAAGAGATCCTTGGCCTGGTACTCGTACAGATCCACGTGCGCTCCTACGGTTGGGCGGTGGGCCGCCCCGCTGAACGTGGTGGCTGGCCAGCGGGTGCTGGACGGCGATGCGGCGTCGCCGCCGAAATTTCCGGAGCGCCCCAGGACCGTAGAAAAAACCTTAGTCGTCACCCGCCGGTGGGTTGCACCGTGTCAGGGGTGAGCTTCCGCACCGGTCATCCCCCCGGTCATCCCCCCGGACGCCGCAAGGTCGCCTTTGCGGAGGAGGTGACAGGAACAGTGGCGCCGGGGACAGATGCGCCCGGGGCGGTCTTCCGGCCGTTGCCACCTATGGGAACGGCCCTGCCGCGGATCGGTGTGGGCAGGCCGCTGCGGATCTGCCGGGCGGACACGGCCAATACCCCGGCGGCCACCAGGAAGGCGAAAACCGTTGCCAGCGCGGCGTACCACCCCGCACCTGTCAAAAACCCGGGGGCGCCGCGGACCGAGGCCGGCACGACGAGTCGGGTAGCGACCAATGCCGCTCCACCCACTGCGAAACCGACGGACAACCGTCCGTTTCGCGCCCGACCGGCCGCCCACGCCGCGCAGACCGTCCCGACGGTCAGGGCCAGCACCCCCCACGAATCGAGCTCGAACCCGATTCGCACCGTCGGACCCGGCCCGTTGTCGGTGCGGTAGACGGGTAACGCGGACGAGGCGAGGCTCAGAGCGGTCAGCACGGTCGCCACCACCGTGCCGAATGCCCGCGGCGCGACGAGCGAGTCGTCGTCGACGATCTCCAGCGAGGCGTCCGTGACCCTTCGACCGTCGGCCAGAGCGATGGCGGCCCCGGCCACCGACAGCACGGCTGCAATGATCGCGGCCCAGAGGCCGGGTCCCACCGACCAGCTGGGCGCAGCGAATCCGGCGTTGGGAGCGCCGGCGCTGCCGACAACGCTGCCGAACAGGTGCAGGGACTGGGCCAGCGCGAACAGGCAGCCGGCCCAGCTGAGGGCAGCCAACGCCCGTCCGGCATCGGCCACGACCGGAATCGCCCACAGCACGCCGGCCGCCAGGGCCAGCAGGAAAACCGGGCCGAACGGCGCTGCCAGCGGTGCGGAAATGGCGAACCCGCTGGGCAGCAGCGGATCCGGGCCACCGTTGTACCGCAGCTCGGGCAGTTTCCAGGCCGCTGCGGCGCCCCCGGCGGTGATCAGCAACAAGACCACTCCGGTCACCATCAGCCGCCGTCCCGCCGGACCGCTCTCCCCGTCATCAAGGTCCTCGGCGCGCTCATCGGGCCGGGTCTTCGTGATCAAGCCCGCGACAGCGATCACGAGGGCTGCGGCTATCCCGACACCCGCGGACGGGCCGAGGGTGACCGGCGCTCCGGTCGCCACCGCAGCAGCGGCCGTCAGGAACGGCGCCGCACCCGCCGCGGCGATCCCGGTCAGCAGACCCACCGATCCCGCCCGCGAGGCACCGGCCGCGACGAGAACTGCCGCGGCCGCGACGCTCGCCGCGGCCAGTGCGGCGCCGATACCCCAGAGGTCGAGCCCCACGGGCAGGAATCGGAGGTCCAGGTAGCCGCCGCTGTAGGGCACGCCGAGGGAAGCGGCGAGCAACCCGACGACGCCGAGGAATCCGGCCGCGATCAGCAAATTGTTGCGCGAACCCTTTCGGATGTTCGGTCCGTCCTCACCCTGGGTCACTGCGCTGTCCTGCCCGTCCTGGTGCCAATCCGGGCTCGTGGCGAGGTCGAAGGTGTTGCCGAGTCGCCGGCAGGCGAGCATCCCGGCCGCCCCGATCAGCAGGTCACCGAACAGCATCAGAAGGCCACCGCCCGTGGCCCGCAGTGGCTGGGCACCGTCGGAGATCTCGTAGAAGAGTTCGGGCCGGGCCAGGTTGGACGGCCCGGACACCAGCGGCGCATCCGACAACAGCCGGGTGCCCCCGAGGATGCCGGCGCCCGCAGTGACCGCGGCCCCCGCGAGGGTGTTCCGGAAGGACACGGTCAGCGCCACGGCCGCAGGCAGCAACACCATCCAGGTCGCGACGCCCGCCCGGCCCAGCGCCGAACCGTCGAAGCTCGCCACCACCGGAGCCAGCGACCCGAGGGCGACGACCGACGACCCGACCAACAGGATCACCGCAGGTAGCCAGGACGCCGCGGACCGGCCGAGGCTTCGGGCGTCGCCGGCGGCGTCGACCGTCACCGCGTCGGCAACCCGGTACGTCGGAATCCGATGGCCACGACACGACGGTAGCAACGGATCGGGCCGCGCCTTCCGTTACCGTCGGGCACGTGATTGGTCCGTTCGCGTACTCGGTGCTGATCGCCGGGCTTTTGCTCGCCGGGTGGGCGGGCATCTGGGCGTGGATGGACAAGCCGACCGGCGAGGCCTTGATGATCGCGGTGATCATTCTCGAGGTCGCCCTGGTGGTGCAATCGGCGTTGGCGCTGCTCCGGCTCGGGAGCGCTCACCTCGCCGAGCCGGTGACCTTCATCGCGTATGCGGCCGGCATCCTCGCGCCGCTGCCGTTCGGTTTCCAGCTGGCCCGGATCGAACGAACGAAGTGGGGGTCGTTGACGCTTGCCTCTACTGCGCTGGTCGCCGCGGTGATGACCCTTCGCCTGCTCCAGATCTGGCGGGCACCGGGTGCCTGACCGCGATGGGTCGGACCCTTCGCCGACAGTGGACCCGGAACCGGCGGAGAGCGGATCGCTGGAGCCGCCGACCGGCCCGCGGCGAATTCTCATTGCGCTGTATGCGATCTTCGCCCTCGCGGCGACGGCCCGCGGGATCGTCCAGATCGCAACGACTTTCGCTTCGGCCCCGCTGGCGTATGTGCTGTCGTTGTTCTCCGGGATCGTCTACATCGCCGCCACGGTTGGCTTGTCCACCTCACGCACCTGGTCCCGTAGGCTCGCCCTGAGCGCCTGCGGCACGGAGTTGGTGGGCGTCCTGCTGATCGGCGCCGCGTCCCTGATCGACCCGGCCGCCTTCCCGCACGACACCGTCTGGTCGCGCTTCGGCAGCGGCTACGGCTTCTTTCCACTGTTGTTGCCGCTGCTCGGCCTGCTGTGGCTCCGCCAGACCCGGCCGGAATCCGACCGCTGATCTTGGCCTCTGCGACCGGCCCAGCTGAGCCTCTTCCGCGGGCCGATGGAACCAATTGTCCGCTCCGGTACACCGCCCGCACGTCCGCCAGACGGCCGATGTCAGCTTTGAGATCACTTCCTACGAGAAGGATGTCGGCATCGTATCCCTTTCGCAGCCTGCCCTTTCGCTCCCCGACCCCGCAGGCGTCCGCGGCCAGGGAAGTGGCGGCGGCGACCGCTTCGGTCACCGTCCCGCCGGCCTCGCAGAGGAACGACGCGCTGTTCCGCACCAGTCCGTGGGCCATCCACTGGTTGATGCCCGAGTCGGCCCCGGCGACCAATCGCACTCCG
>JBBRDH010000133.1:0-14703 GCA_038204125.1 Mycobacteriales bacterium | reverse complement strand
CATCCTGCGGAGGACTACGTCGGCCTGGCCGGCGACGACACCTTCGTCAATCAGGGCAAGCCGATGGTGGTCCGGGCGATAGCCACCGACATCGACGGTGCGGTCGCACCCGGGCGGCGCATCGAAATCCGGTCCAGCAGGGTGACCACCTCCTTCACCAACGGCGCCTCGGTCGATACCGAGTCGGATACCCAGAACTGCCAGGTCACCTCGACCCCCGGACCGGTGACCTGCACGTTCCACCCGTCGGTGGCCGGTACGTACCGGATCAGCGCCACCGTCACCGATACGAAGGGCCGGACCAGTCGGTCGCAGCTGACCCGTTGGGTGGCCGGCCCGGACGCCTCGGTGGACCGGACGGTCGCGCTGCAACAATTGACCCTGGTACCGGACAAGAAGGAGTACCAGCCCGGTGAATCCGCCCGGGTACTGGTGCAGTCGCCGATCCGGGCCGGCAGCGGCCTGGTGACGGTGCTGCACAACGGGATCGTCGCCACGTCGCGGTTCACGGTCACCGACGGGTCGGCGATTGTCAGCCTGCCGATTACCGACGCCGAGATCCCGGGGATCACCGCGTCCATAGAGGTGGTCGGCACGGCGCCGCGATCGGTTGCTGGAACGTCGGATTCGGGACCCCAGCGGCCGGCGTATGCGACCGGTGACATCGGCCTGACCGTTTCGACGAAAAATCGCACGCTGACGGTGATCGCGGCCCCCCGCCAGAAGATCGTCAAGCCCGGCGGGTCCACCGCTCTCGATGTGACCGTGACCGACCAGCAGGGAAAGCCGGTGTCCGGCAGCGAATTCGAGGTGGTGGTGGCCGACGAGGCGGTATTGGCGCTGGGCGGCTATCAACTTCCGGACCCGCTGAAGGCGTTCTACCCCGACCAATCCAGTCCTGTGAACACCGCCTACGGGCGGTCGCTGGTCATGCTGTCCGATCAGCCGCCGCCGTCCGGAAATTTCGGGTTGGCAACTGTCGCTGCGGGAAGTGCCGCGAGCAGCGCGGCGGCCAGCGGAGCCCCGGCACCTGCGGCAGCGGTGCCGAACTCCCTGAGCCAAGCGCGATACGCCGCTGATTCGGCTGCGGGTAAGGCTGCTTCGTCCGGAAGCGGGTCGGCCGCCATCGCCGAGCGGAAGAACTTCGCCGCCCTGGCCCTGTTCGTCCCCGGGGCCACGACCGATGCCGGCGGTCACGCCACCATCGAGGTGCCGCTGCCGGACAGCCTCACCCGGTACCGGGTGATGGTGGTCGCGGTGGCCGGGGACACCCAGTTCGGCAGCGCCGAGTCCACCATCACCGCCGAGCTGCCGCTGACCGTCCGGCCCTCGGCTCCGGCTTTCCTGAACTTCGGTGACAAGTTCGAACTTCCGGTGCTGCTGCAGAACCAGACTGACGCGCCACTGGTCACCGACGTGGTGATCCAGGCCGCGAACCTGACGCTCACCGGCCCGGCGGGCAAGCGGATCACGGTGCCCGCCCGCGGTCGGGTGGAGGTGCGGTTCGCGATGTCGGCCGCGCGGGCCGGAACGGCGAAGCTGCGGGTGGCAGGGGTCAGCGATGTCGACGCCGACGCGGCGACCATGGAACTCCCGGTGTACACACCGACCACCACCGAAACCTTCGCCTCCTACGGGCAGATCGAGGGCGGCGGCACGGTGCTGCAACCCGTCACCGCGCCGACCGGCGTCGTCAAGCAGTTCGGCGGGCTGCAGATCAGCACCTCGTCAACCGCCCTGCAACAGCTCACCGATGCCGTCGGCTACCTGGCCGACTACCGCTATGACAGCTCGGACGGATTGGCCGGGCAGATCATCGCCATCGGGTCACTCGGCGATGTGCTCAAGGCCTTCTCGGCACCGGGACTACCCTCTGCGGACACTCTGAAAGCCTTGGTGGCAACCGATGTCGGCAAGCTCACCGCCCTGCAGAACGACGACGGCGGGTTCCCGTACTGGCGCCGCGGCGACAGCTCCGACGCGTTCAACTCGATCCAGTCGACCCAGGCCTTGCTGGTCGCCACCCGGCACGGATTGACCGTCCCGCCGGACAGTCTCGCCCGGGCGCAGGACTTCCTGAACAACATCGGCAACCACTTGCCGTCGGGCGCGAGTCAGGCGACCGGGGACACGTTGCGGGCGTACGCGTTGAACGTGTCGATGCAGGCCGGTCACCCGGATCCGGCGGCCGGCGCGAAGCTGGTCACGGAGCGCGGGGCCGCGCTGCCGCTGGACGCGGTGGCCTGGCTGCTGCCGGTGGTGACCGACCCGGCGGCCCGCGCCACGCTCGAGAAGATCGTGGGCAACGCGGCGGTCGACAATGCCGCTTCGGTGACCTTCACCAACCGCGTTACGGACGACGCCTGGACCACGCTGCAGTCGGACCGGCGAACCGACGGGCTCATTTTGGACGCGCTGATCTCGGTCCGGCCGAACAGCGATCTCATCCCGAAGATCGTCTCCGGTCTGATGGGCGCGCAGACCAGCGGGCGCTGGGACAACGTGCAGGAGAACGCCTTCATCCTGCTGGCCCTACGGCACTACTACGACGCCTTCGAGAAGACCGATCCCAACTTCATCGCCGCCAGCTGGCTCGGTGACCGCTTCGCCGGTCAGCACGCCTTCCGCGGGCACACCACCGAACGGGCCGTCGTTTCCATTCCGACCGCGGAATTGCGAGCCGGCGGCAGCGACGTGACATTGCACAACGAAGGGATCGGCCGGCTCTTCTACCGCCTCGGGCTGCAGACCGCACCGGACAATCTGCTGCTCACCCCGCTGGACCGTGGGTTCGTCGTGTCCCGCAGCTACTCCGGGGCCGACAATCCTGGCGATGTCACCCGGGACGCCGCCGGGACCTGGCACGTCAAGGCCGGAGCTCGCGTCAGGGTGCGGCTGGAGTTGGTCTCACGCGGCGCGCAAACCCATGTCGCGTTGATCGATCCGTTGCCCGCTGGGCTGCAGATCCTCAACCCGGAGCTCGCGACGACGCCCAAGGACCTGGACCCAGCGCTGGCCGCGAAACTGGCCGGGTCGGCGAACCCGGACATCGGGGTCGGCAGCAGTGTGAACAGTGCCGAGAACACCGGTGCCGGCGCGAGCGACATCGGGGTGGGCAGCTGGTGGTATTCGACCTGGTACGACCACCAGAACCTGCGCGCCGACCGCGCCGAGGCCTTCGCGACCCAACTGCAGGGCGGCGTCTACCAGTACAGCTACCTGGCCAGGGCGACGACCACCGGCAGCTTTGTCGCACCGCCGACCCGGGCCGAGCAGATCTACGCGCCGGAGACCTTCGGCCGGGCGGGCACCGACCGGGTGGTGATCGAGGGCTGAACCCGGGCCGCGTCGGCTCCGAATCTCGGCGGCACCACTGGCGGGACGGCGAAAAGCAAGTGCGCCATTAGGTACCCCTTCATTAAGGTCCCTTCGGTGAGCATCGAGGTCCACGGACTGGTGAAACACTTCCGGGTGCACCAGCGCAAACCGGGTCTACGAACCTCGCTTCGTGGTCTTGTCCGTCGTGAATACGTCGAGGTCCGCGCCGTCGACGACGTGAGCTTCAGCGTGGCGGCCGGAGAGGTCGTCGGATTCCTGGGTCCCAACGGCGCGGGCAAGACCACCACCTTGAAGTGCCTGACCGGATTGCTGCACCCGAGCGAGGGCACGGTGCGGGTCCTCGGCCACACCCCGCAGCGTCGCGAGTCGTCGTTCCTGCGCCAGATCTCGCTCGTGATGGGCCAACGGAACTCACTGTTCTGGGACCTGCCCGCGCTCGACGCGTTCGAGGTGAACCGGGCGATGTACCGCATCGGTGAGCCTGCGTTCCGGGCGGCACTGGACGAATTGATTGCGCTGCTGAATCTGGAGCCGCTGCTGGGCAAACAGGTACGGGTGCTCAGCTTGGGCGAACGGATGCGGTGCGAGCTCGCGGGAGCGCTGCTGCACATACCGGCAGTGCTGTTCCTCGACGAGCCGACCCTCGGGCTGGATGTGAACGGGCAAGCCGCGGTCCGCTCCTTCCTCCGCGACTACAACGCCCGGCGCGGGGCGACGGTGTTGCTGACCAGCCACTACATGGGCGATGTCACTGCCCTGGCCAAGCGCGTCCTGGTCATCGATCGAGGCACGCTCCGCTTCGATGGCAACCTTGCCGTCCTGGTCGAAGCGCACTCGCCGCATCGCCTGATCCGGCTGAGCCTGCAGCGACCCGTGCCGGTCGACACCTGGTCGGCCTACGGCGAGGTGGACAGTGTCGAAGGCGCTGTGGTGACCCTGCGGGTACCCCGGGCCGAGACGACCGCGGTGGCCGGACGACTTCTCGCCGACCTTCCCGTCGTCGACGTCGGGATCGAGGACCTCCCGATCGAAGACGTCATCCGGGCGGTATTCGCCGGTGAATGACACGCTGACGGCCTACTCCGGCCTACTTCGTTCGTCGACCCAGGTGGCGCTCACCTACCGCGGCCGGATCGTCCTGTGGTTCGTCAGCGGATTGTTCCCGCTGCTGCTGATGGCGGTCTGGCTCACCGTGAGCGCGGAGAGTGGACCTCCGGCCGGCTGGACATCCGCCGACTTCATTTCCTACTACGCGGCGGCGGCCCTGCTCTGGAACCTCTCGGGGCAGCACGTGGTCTGGGAATGGGACGCCGACATGCGAAGTGGTGACCTGTCCGTTCGACTGCTGCGGCCGATCCACCCGTTCCATCAGTACACCGCGAGCGACCTGGGGCACCGCGCCGTCTCGCTCATGATGCTGCTGCCGGTACTGGTCCTGGCCGCGCTGCTCGTGCCGGGGATCAACTACCCGTTGGGCGTGTTCGATGCGGTCGCCGTCCTCGCCGCAGTGGTGCTGGCATATCTGGTCAGCCTGGTGATGGCGTCGACCTTCGCGATCGTCGGGTTCTGGAGCACCCAGGCGGCAAACCTGTGGATGCTCTGGTGGGGAATCGGCTCCTTCGCCTCCGGCTGGGTCGCGCCGCTCGACCTGATGCCCCCCTGGCTGCGCAACGCCGCACTGGTACTGCCCTTCCGGGCGACGATCGGCTTCCCGGTCGAGCTGATGATCGGTCACCTCGACATCCGGGCGACCCTGGTCGGCTTCGCGGTCGGCCTGGCCTGGCTGGCTGTCTTCTCCGGCCTGTACGTCTGCCTGTGGCGCCGGGGGCTGCGTCGTTACCAGGCGGTGGCCGGGTGAGCCGGCGGTCGCCCTATCTACGCATCCTGGGTATCTGTTGGCGCGCCTCGATCTCCAGTGAGATGGAATACCGGTTGAACTTTCTGTCGAGCGCGGCGGTGAGCATTTTCTGGATGGTGTGGGCAGCCGTCGGAGTGTCGGTGTACTTCCGTTTCACGGGGCAGGTCGCCGGCTGGAGTTATCCCGAACTGCTGGTCGTGATCGGCCTGTTCTTCACGGTCAACGGCCTTCGGCAGGCGATCTTCGAGCCGAACCTGGAGCGGATCGGCGAGTACGTGCGGCGGGGGACGCTGGACATGCTGCTCACCAAGCCGGTCGACGCGCAGCTCCTGGTCAGTTTCCGCTACCTGGGAATAGGCAACGTGATGGACCCGCTGCTCGGGCTCGTCGTCACGGGCGTGGGACTTGCGCTGTCCGGTCGCGGATTATCGGTGGGCGCGCTGCCGCCGTTCGCGCTGCTGTTCGCGGCCGCTATCGCGCTGCTGTACGCCCTGACGCTCGCCCTGATGGCGCTGGCCGTGGTGCTCGTGGGCGCAGAGGAGCTGGGCTCGGTGTCGTTCGCGGTCGTCGAATTGGCGCGGTTCCCGGTGCAGCTCTACCGCAACCCGGTGCAGAGCGTGCTGACCGTCCTGCCGATCGCCTTCCTGACCACCTTTCCCGCGCAGGCCCTGCTCGGGCGGCTGAACCCCGTCCTGCTGCTGGTGGCCCCGGCTGTCGCGGCCGGCTCCGTGGCGCTGGCGACCCTGACCTGGCGACGGTCGCTGCGTTCCTACAGCGGAGCCAGCGCGTAGAACCGGACGCGGGCAGCCACCCGTGCAATCCTCTACTGCGCCGCCCGCCGTCGGTCTTCGGCGATGTCCCGATCGAAGGCGGCGAGCAGCAGGTCCGCCGCCGCCGGCGCCGAAAGGCGATCTGCCAGCACGCTTGTCACGAGATCCTCGCGGATGGCGGCGATGTGGGCGGACCGACGCAATCGTTGTTCGATTTCGTCCCGGACCAGCGCCCAGGTCAGTTCGACCCGCTGCGCCGCCCGTTTCGACGCCAATCCCTGCTCGCCCAGCGTGTTCCGGGCGTCGGTGACGGCCCGCCAGAATTCCTCGACACCGGCGCCGGTCTGTCCCGAGCAGGTCAGCACCGGTGGCAACGGCCCATGGCCGTGGACGATGCGGATCGCGCCGGTCAATTCGCGGGCCGCGGCTTTGGCCTCCAGCACCGAATCCCCATCTGCCTTGTTGACCGCAATCAGGTCGGCCAGCTCCAGGACGCCCTTCTTGATGCCCTGCAACTGATCTCCGGTCCGGGGGAGGGTCAGCAGGGCGAAAACGTCGACCATCGCTGCGACGGCGGTCTCGGACTGCCCGACCCCGACCGTCTCGACGAGCAGCACGTCGTAGCCGGCGGCGTCGAGCACGGTGAGCGCCTGCGCGGTCGCCCTGGTCACCCCGCCCAGGGTGCCGGAATTTGGCGACGGCCTGATGTAGGCCAGCGGATTCGTGGACAGCGTGGGCATCCGGGTCTTGTCACCGAGCAGGGATCCGCCGGTCCGCACGCTGGACGGGTCGATGGTCAGCACGCCGATCCGCAGGCCCTCGCCGGTGAGCCGGCCGCCGAGGTTCTCGATCAGCGTCGATTTGCCCGCCCCGGGCGGACCTGAAATGCCCACCCGCCAGGCCTTTCCGGCGTGCGGCGACAGCAGCGCGTACAGCTCCCTGGCCGCGCTTCGGTGGTCCGGGCGGGTCGACTCCATCAGGGTGATCGCCCGCGGAACGGCGGCCCGCGCCGCGGCGGCGAGGTTGCCGGTGATCGCGGCGGCGAGAGCCTCTGGATCGGACCAGGCCGGGCTCTTCGGCGGCCGGCTCACCGTCAGTCGGCCTGCGCCGCGGACAGTTGCCGCAGCACGTCGAGCGCCGACTCAGCGATCACGGTGCCAGGTCCGAAGACCGCTACCGCGCCGGCCTCCCGGAGTGCCGGGATGTCCCCGGGCGGCACGACTCCGCCGACCACCACCATGATGTCCGGTCGGCCGGCCGCTTCCAGCGCCTCCCGGAGCGCCGGGACCAGCGTCAGATGCCCACCGGCCAGCGACGAGACGCCGACCAGGTGGACGTCGGCGTCGACCGCCTGCTGCGCGACTTCGGCCGGGGTGGAGAACAGCGGCCCGACGTCGACGTCGAACCCGAGATCGGCGAAGGCGGACGCAATGACCTTCTGCCCGCGGTCGTGTCCGTCCTGGCCCATCTTCGCCACCAGTATTCGCGGGCGGCGGCCGTGCGCCGACTCGAAAGCGGCGGTCGCGGCCAGAACCTCGTCCACCCGGCCGGGATCGCCGCCGCTTCCGGCCGCCGCCTGGGTCCGATAGATGCCCGAGATGGTCCGGACCACGGCGGTGTGGCGGCCGAACACCTTTTCCAGTGCGTCCGAGATTTCCCCCACCGTCGAGCCGGCCCTGGCCGCGCTGACCGCCAGCGCGAGCAGATTCGCTTCGGCCCGGGCGCCGGTGGTCATCGCGTCGAGAGCCGTCTGCGCTGCCGCCGGGTCACGCTCGGCGCGCAGGGTGGCGAGCCGGCCCAGCTGGGCCTGCCGCACGGCGTGGTTGTCCACCTTCAGCACCTCCAGCGGGTCATCGACTGTCGGTCGGAAGGTGTTGACGCCGATCACCGGCTGATCGCCGGTGTCGATGCGGGCCTGGGTCCGCGCCGCGGCCTCCTCGATCCGCATCTTCGGAATACCCGCTTCGATGGCCTTCGCCATCCCGCCGGCCTGTTCCACCTCCTGGATGTGCGCCCAGGCTTTCTCGGCGAGATCCGCCGTGAGCCTCTCGACGTAGAACGAGCCGCCCCAGGGGTCGATGATGGCCGTGGTGCCGGATTCCTGTTGCAGCAGCAGCTGGGTGTTTCTGGCGATCCGGGCGGAGAAGTCGGTCGGCAGCGCGATGGCCTCGTCCAATGCGTTGGTGTGCAACGACTGGGTGTGGCCCTGGGTGGCGGCCATCGCCTCGATGCAGGTTCGGGCCACATTGTTGAACGGGTCCTGCGCGGTCAGCGACCAGCCGGATGTCTGCGAGTGTGCCCGCAGTGACAGCGATTTCGGCGACCTGGCGCCCAGGTCGGCGACAATTCGCGTCCAGAGAATTCTCGCGGCCCGGAGTTTCGCTACCTCCATGAAGAAGTTCATCCCGATCGCCCAGAAGAAACTGAGCCGCGGGGCGAAAGCGTCGATATCCAAGCCGGCGGCGGCTCCGGCCCGCAGGTATTCGAGGCCGTCGGCCAGCGTGTACGCCAGTTCCAGATCGGCGGTGGCGCCGGCCTCCTGCATGTGATAGCCGGAGATGGAGATGGAATTGAATTTCGGCATGTGGGCGGCGGTATAGGAAAAGATATCGGAAACGATGCGCATCGACGGTTCCGGGGGGTAGATGTAGGTGTTGCGCACCATGAATTCTTTCAGGATGTCGTTCTGGATGGTGCCCGACAGCTGCTCCGGCGTAACACCCTGCTCTTCGGCAGCGACGATGTACAGCCCGAGGATGGGCAGCACCGCACCGTTCATCGTCATCGACACGCTGACCCGGTCCAAGGGGATTCCGTCGAAGAGTTGGCGCATGTCCATGATGGAATCGATGGCCACCCCCGCCATGCCGACGTCGCCGGCGACCCGGGGATGGTCGGAGTCGTAACCGCGGTGGGTGGCCAGATCGAAAGCCACCGAAAGGCCTTTCTGGCCGCCTGCCAGGTTCCGCCGGTAGAAGGCGTTCGATTCCTGCGCCGTCGAAAAGCCTGCGTACTGCCGGACGGTCCACGGCTGGGTCGCATACATGGTCGGATAGGGGCCGCGCAGATAGGGGGCGATTCCGGGGTAGCCGCCGAGGGTGTCCAGACCTTCGAGGTCCGCCTCGGTATAAATCGGTTGGATCGAAATACCCTCCGGCGACAGCCACGGTTCGAGCGCGTCCGCCTTCTGTTTGGCCGTCCCGTCTGCTGCAGGCCCGGCAGTGGCTGATCCGCGCAGTGGGAGGTTTGCGTAGGACTCCGGAACGCTCACCGGGTCGCCGGCTCACGGTCGAGCAGGACAGAACGGGTACGGGCCAGGAAATCCAGTACGTTGTCGCCGGCGGCGAGATGGTCGTCGATGAGGCCGGCCAACTCCCCGGATGGCTTGCCCGCCAGGAGTATTCGGATCACGCCTGTAGCGCGCAGCGCCGGGATCAAAGCCGGCCCCTGCTCGGCATAGGCGGTGTCCGAGCCGACCAGACAGGCCACCGGTGGTGAACCGGCCGCCTGGTGGGCGGCCACCGCCGCCGTCACCGAATCGAACGGGCCACCGCTCGCCGCGCCGATCCCACCGGCTGCGAAAGTGTTGGCGACGAACGACTGCCGAGCGGCGTGGCCGGACATTGGACCAAGCGTGAGAACGAAAACGCCGCCCGGACAGGGCCTGTCGCGCATCGACTCGAACGGCGTCGCCCAGCACAGGTCAGGAGAATCAGGACTCCGCCGCCGGCGGGTCGGCAGGATCTCCTGTGCCAGCGGGTATTGGCTCACCCCGGTGATCGCCCGTCGCCCGAGGCCGAGGTCCTCGGCCCGGCGGGCGGCGCTCTGGCTCCAGCGGTGCTGCAGCGATCCGTCCGTCAGGGCCGCCACCAGACCGGCGCGTTCGAGCAGCTGGAATTCCTGCCAGCCGGCTTCCGCCATTTCCCAGGTCAGCGCCTCCACCGCATAGGCACCGCCAGCCGGGTCGGCGGTGGCAACAACGTGCGACTCGCCGATCAGCAGATGGGAAATATTGCGAGCCAGCCTGCGCGCCAACGGATTCGGCATGCCCAGCTCGATGTCCAGCGGCAGCACGGTCACCGACTGCGCTCCGGCAACTCCGGCGGCGAAGGCGGCAACTGTGGTCCGCAGCAGGTTGGTGTAGGAGTCGTACCGGGTCATCATTGCGGCCGAGGTCACCGCGTGCTGAATCTGGCCCGGCCGGTCGGCGGCGGCGCCGGCCAGCTCGGCTACCCGGTCCCAGAGCAGTCTCGCCGCCCGGAACTTTGCAATGGTCAGGAATTGTTCGTCCGCCGCGGCGAACCGGAACTCGACCAGCCGCAGCGCCGCCGATATCGGTGCTCCCGCCTTCTCCAGCGCGCGCAGATAGGTGGTGCCGGCGGCGATGCCCCACCCCAGCTCGGCCGCGTCGCCCGCGCCGCGGTCGTGCACCGCCGTGCCGTCGACCACCGCTGCCCGGACCCCGTGCTCGGCTGCCAACCGCGCCGCCGTGGCCATCGAGCGGTCGATGTTGCGGTGAAGATCCTTGTCGGTGGTCGCTGTCCGCACCGCGCGGCCGACCGGGTCGAGCCCGAAATTCACTGCTGGATGGGGCTTTTCACCGCTGCCCCGGATCAGGGCCGCCAACGTTTCGGCGGATTCCAACTCATCACCGCCCGCCGTGGTCGATAGCACGACGGGCGCCAGGTCCAGCCGGACCTCGGCCAACACATCCGGCAGCTGACCGGGCGAAATGGCTCCCGGACCGATCCGCAGCCACAACGAGGTGGCGCCGCCGTTCAGGTCGTCGAGCGCCGACCCGGCGGCGATGACGGGATCGTCGTCGTCGAGGAAGGCCCGGATGTCCCAGCCGCCGGTGGGCAGTTCTGCCCCCCTGGTGAACGGCGCCTCGCCCGGAAGGCCGGGCCGCGGTATGGGCGCCCCGGGGATGGAGGTGAGGAGCGACGGGGTGCCCAGCGGAGGGACCGGCACCGGGTCGATGGTGCTGGTCGTCAACAGTTCCCAGGCTCTTTCCGGTGGCTCGTCGTTCGTCATCCGGCCGGCCTTCCGCAGCACACCGGCAGCAGCTGCCAGCCAGGCGTCGGCCCCTGGGTCGGTGGGCGCAGCGGGTGGGGAGCCCATCACCGCCCCGGTCCGGCCCGGCCCGGCAACATGGTCCGCCGGTCCGTGGAACCCCCGCATGGACGAAAGTTGCCCTTTTGGGACTGGTGGGGCGCGAGACGCCAAGTTCGTCCGTGCCTGCCAAGATGATCCTCGCCGGGAGAGTCCGGGCGAATCGGCGGCGCTGTCCGGGGCGGCGCTGTCCGAAGCGGTGCTGTCGGGAGCGGTGCGCTCACGGGAGGTCCCAGGTATGGACCGGCTCGTTCGAGTGCATCCCTTGGGAGTACAGCGCGAGCATCTCGGTGAGGGCCTTATCACGGTCGAAACCCTTGTCCTGCAGACGCTTCACCGACTCGGATTGCCACCACGCCCCGTTCCGGCGGAGCTTGCAGCGGCTCTCGACGATGCCGAGCAGCCGGTCGCGAATGGCGGTGGAAACCCCCCAACGGGAGAGTCCCTCATCCGCGAGCGGCAGCAGATGGCGGAGCAGTAGTTCGTCCCACGGCACCTCGCCGAAGCCGGGCCAGTAGAACGTGGCGTCGACGCCGTGCCGGGCGCCGGCGTCGAAGTTCGTCTTCGCCGCATCGAACGACATCTTGCTCCACACGGGCCGATCTTCAGCGGAGAGCATCTTCAGGGCGCCGTAGTAGAAGGCGGCGTTGGCCAGCACGTCGACGACGGTGGGTCCGGCAGGCAGCTCCCGGTTCTCCACCCGCAGGTGCGGTACCCCGTCGACAACGTCGTACACGGGCCGATTCCAGCGGTAGACGGTCCCGTTGTGCAACCGGAGCTCCTGCAGCCGGGGCGCTTTCCCGGAGGCGAGCACTGCTTCGGGTTCCTCGTCGGTCGTTTCAGGGAGCAGCGCGTGGAAATAGCGGACGTTCTCTTCGAACAGGTCGAAGATGGAGGTGATCCACCGTTCACCGAAGAAGACCGGCGGCCGGACCCCTTGGTTACGCAGTTCCGGCGACCGGGTGTCGGTGGCCTGCAGGAACAATTCGGTCCGGGTTTCGGCCCACAATTCCTTTCCGAACAGGAACGGTGAATTGGCGCCGAGCGCCAGTTGTGGGCCGGCCAGCGTCTGCGCAGCGTTCCAGGTGGCAGCAAATTCGGCGGGTGAAACCTGCAGGTGCAATTGCACCGATGTGCACGCCGATTCGGGGGCGATGGTATCGGCGTACATCTGAAGCGTTTCCAGGCCAGTGATGTCGAGTTCCAGATCCTCCCGCCGGGCGGCGAAGATAGCCTCGCTCAGTGCGTGGTAGCGCGGATTGGCGCTCATCCAGTCGGCCTTGAAATGTTCGGGCCGCAGCGTCGGCAGAATGCCGATCATGATGATCTCGGAGCCGGACTGGTTGGCCCTGGACTCGGCGTGGTCGAGTGAATTGCGCAACATCGTTTCCAGGTCGACGAAGGAATCACCTTGGAGATCCCGGGGCGGTACGTTGAATTCGATGTTGTACTGGCCGAGTTCGGTCTGGAACAACGGATCGGCGATCGCCGCCAGCACCCGGGCATTGGCCATGTCCGGCTGCCAAGTCTGATCGACCAGGTTGAGCTCGATCTCCAGCCCGGTGAGCGGCCGGTCGAAGTCGAAAGCGTGCTCCACCAGCATCTTTTCGAACACGTCGAGGCAGCGTTGCACCTTGTCGCGATACAGCTTGCGCTGTTCCCGGCTGAAGGAGCCGGTCAGGATGTCGTCGCCCATGATTCCTCCATCGCCGGCATTCGCGAACCGACGGTCGCCCGCCGCGTACCCCTACATGTTCGCAGGTGCCCGCCGCCCCTGCCCAGGGGATCGTCGCGAGCGGCCGCCCATTCGGCCACCGGCGCCCGGCGGCACGGCCGGCCGGGCTTCCGCAGGTAATCTGACCGACGGGCACGGTCGGCGGTGGGCGTCGGTCACCGCCTGGAAAAGGACGGTGAACGGCGCCGATGGCACCCGCGGACGACCCGGGAGCGACCGTCCCGCGGTCGATCCGTCCAGGTACCACGGCAGCCGGCGGTGTACTGAATGCGGACCTTCTCCGGACCCAGGATCTGGGCGCCGGTCTCGGACCGGCCTTCCTGGATGCCTATCTGGCCGGAAATCTCGATGCCCTGGTGGGCCTGCGGCGGCAGGTGCACGCTCATCCGGAGCTCTCCCGCAACGAGTCGGCGACTTCCGCGCTGATTCTGGGTTCGTTGCACGCCAGGGGGATCGAGGCCGAGTTGATGCGGAGCGGCACCGGGGTGGTGGCCGAGATCGGCAGTGGGGACCGGCTGGTGGCGCTCCGGGCCGACATCGACGCGCTGCCGCTGCGCGAATCGACCGAACTACCGTTCGCCTCGACGGTGCCCGGGGTCTGCCACGCCTGCGGTCACGACGTCCACCTCACGGCGTTGCTGGGTGCCGCCCACGCCCTTGCTTCCGCGCCGGAGCTCCCGGGCCGGGTACGGCTGCTGTTCCAACCGGCCGAGGAGGTGATGCCGGGCGGCTCCCATGCGGTCATCGCCGACGGCGGGTTGGACGGTGTCGAGCGGCTCTTCGCCGTTCATTGCGATCCGCGGCTGGAGGTGGGCAAGGTCGGTCTGAAGGTGGGCGCGATCACCTCGACCAGCGACGCCGTCGAGGTGACCCTGACCGGTCCCGGTGGACACACCGCGCGGCCGCACCTGACGGCCGACCTGGTCTATGCGCTCGGGATCGTGATCACCGGGCTACCCGCGCTGCTGACCAGGCGGATGGACCCGCGCAACGTGCCGGTGATGGTGTGGGGCGCCGTTCATTCGGGGGAGGCGGCCAACGCGATTCCGGAATCCGGGGTGCTCCGCGGCACCCTGCGGATGATGAATCGGTCGGGCTGGGACATGGCGGAGCCGCTGGTCCGCATACTCATCGGCGACCTGCTGGCTCCCACCGGCGTCGGGTACCGGGTCGACTACCACCGGGGGGTGCCGCCGGTGGACAACGAGCCGGAGAGCGTCGCTCTGCTCAGGGCGGCGGTGGTCGAGGCCGTCGGCGAGCAGGGTGTGGCGGTGGCCGAGCAGTCGACCGGCGCGGAGGATTTCGCGGTGTACCTGGACCACGTGCCTGGAGCCCTTGCGCGGGTTGGCGTCTGGCCGGGCACCGGCCCCCAGGTGGACCTGCACTCGCCGGGGTTCTGGGCCGACGAGCGGGCGATCGCCGTCGCCGTCCGACTGTTCGTCCACACCGCCCTGCAGGCACTCCAAGCGCCCCCGCCGTCCGGGCGTTGAGAGGCGGGCCCGGGGCCCGGTCCCGCCGAAATGGCTATGTCGACCGCCGGCGCGGTGGCAGGTCACAGCTCGAACTCATTTTGCCCGCCGCTGCCCAGCCTGGTGGTCCTGGGGCGATGCTGTTGACAACGGTCCTGCGAGTTTCCGTGCGGTAGCCGGTCCGCAGTTGCGCAGCCCTGCGGCATCGATGGACGATGAGGGGGAAGCAATGGCAACGAACCGTCTCAGTCGCCTTCGGCGGATGGCATTCCTGACGTTTTCCGGCCTTGCCATCACATCGTGTTCGGGTACGCCAGCCCCGGCGAGCGGTGGCGACGGTGGCGTGACTTCCCCTACCCGGTCAGCCGTTTCAGCCGGCCCGTTCGGACACGTGACCACACCCGCAATCCTGCCGCCGTC
>JBBRDH010000132.1:0-14720 GCA_038204125.1 Mycobacteriales bacterium | reverse complement strand
GGGGGGCGCCGATATGCATCAAATGGTGGCGCCTGGCGCGAGCGTTTCACGGCAACCAGCGCCCTCTTGCTCCACTTCCTAGCACGTAGTACGAACATGCGATGGGAGGACAGGCAGCGAGAAGAGCCGCTTGACTTTGTCTGTCACGGGTGGACATGCAAAGATGCAGAGGACCTGCCGGTCTGGAACCGCCCTCGTTGCCCCACGGCCACGATCTCGTGAGCATCGTGCTCACCGCATCCAGAAACCCAAGGTAGTTTCCTGATCCGCTCCGCAGCCGGGATTCGGCAGTCGGCTCAATCGGAGTTCGCCCGTCCCAGCTGAAAGCCGTTGTGCGCTATTCGACGCGGCAGTGTCCGAAAGGGATCCACAACATGAAGCCTTGCTCGGTGGGTTCGGCGAGCATCCCAGCAGGTGATGTGTTTCCGGGGGCCGAGCCTGGCCGAGCCGCCCGACCAACTGCCGAAGCATTTACTCCACAATTGGCGGCGTGAGCGCCGATTCGTACGCCGACCTGCTCGAGGGGCTATTCGGCGACTACGAAGGTCGCCATACCATTGCGGTCATCGAGAAGATCGTCAGCGAAAGCCGAGCGCAACTCGCCGGCCAGAGCCCACCCGGCGCCCACCGGGAGCTGCTCGACCGACTCGCGCGACAGCGACTCATCGCGCTAGGGGCGCCGCCGCGCCGATGTTTTGGCCACTATGATCTCCCGCGGCCCCGACCGCCCGGCATGCTTCGTCGGCAATTGTTGCGCGCACGGCGCAGGGTGGTGCTGGTCCAGTACTTGGAAGGGTAGTGGGTGGTGAGCACGGAGCCGGCGGATGATCTGGTGGACACGGCGGTGAGTGAGGTCGCGGTTGCGGTCGAGGCGGTGCAGTGGTTTTCGCAGGCGGCCAGGGAGCTGCAGGAGGCAGATGGCTGGCATGACACGGTACAGCGAATGGTCGATCTGGCGGCGGGTCTGGTCGAGGCCGACCTGGCGGTGATCATCGGGTTGAGCCCGACGCAGAGCCAGCCGCGTGTGCTCGCTGCCACCGACTTTCGGCGCGCCGACGCGCTGTTGGCAGCGCAGAACGAGTCGGGAATTTTCGCATCGTGGCAGGCGATGATCGACAAAGTGGTGGTCCATGTGCCGGACCTTTCAGATCACGCTTCGTGGCCCGCACTGCGGCAGCATCCCCGGTCGCCGATGTTGCGTGCGGTGGTGGCATTTCCGTTGCTGATCGATGATCAGCCTCAGGCTTCCCTGGGCCTGTATGCCCGGCATCCAGGAGCGTTCAGCACGGGGGTTCTGGCGTTGGCGGCGGCGTTCGCCGAGCATGCCACCACTCGCACCACACCCAGATCCAACCATCGGAGGTCTGAAGATCACCCAAGGTGAGGCGTTCCACCGGCTGCGCATCGCCAGCCAGAATCAAAATGTGAGGCTGTACGACTTGGCGGTGACCACGGTGCACACCGGCTACCTACCGGGGTGAGCGGCCCCAGCTGAGGTGCAGTGCTAGTGTCCCGCGCCTGAGATTCGTTGTAATAGTCGTCCGAGGGATTCGAGGATCTCGTCGGCGGTCTTGGTCCAGATGAAGGGCTTGGGGTGGGTGTTCCAGTCTTTGATCCAGCCGCGGATGTCGGCTTCCAGTTGGTGGACGGTGTTGTGGTGACTGCGCTGCAGCAGGTCCTCGGTGACGAAGGCGAAGAACCGTTCGACCTGGTTGATCCAGCTGGAATAGGTTGGGGTGAAGTGCATCTGGAACCGAGGGTGGGCGGCGAGCCAGTTTTTCACAGCAGCGGTCTTATGGGTGCTGTAGTTGTCGCAGATCAAGTGCACGGCCAGGTCGGCGGGGACCTGCTCGTCGATCTTGATCAGAAATTTCTTGAATTCGATGGAGCGGTGCCGCCGGTGCAGGCTGGAGATCACGGTGCCGTCAGCGATGTTGAACGCTGCGAACACCTCTGGTCGCGGGAGTTGCGGACGTATTCGTGGGTCCGTTTTTCGGGCATGCTAGGCATCATCGGAAATGCTGGCTGCGACCGGCCCAACGCCTGGACCTGCGATTTCTCGTCCACGGACAACACCACAGCAGACTGGCGGGGGGTTGAGGTAAAGCCCAACGATGTCGTACACCTTGTCCACGAACATCGGATCACCCGGCAGTTTGAACCCGTCGGTCAGGTGTGGTTTGAGGCTGAACCCCTTCCAGATCCGGCCGATCGTGGACTTGGACAGTCCGCTGCGTTCGGCCATCTTGGCCCGCGACCAGTACGTGGCATGCTCTGGAGTCGATTCCAAAGTTGCCACCACCACATCCTCGACCTGTTCGGCGGTGATGGTCGGTTTGCGACCCGACCGCGGCTCGTCGACCAGACCGTCCAGCCGGGACTCGACGAACCGGGCCCGCCACTTACCGACCGTCGGCATCGAAACACCAAGCTGCGCGGCGACTTCCGTGTTCGTCGACCCATCCGCGGACGCTAGTACAATCCGAGATCGCAACGCCAGCGCCTGTGCAGAATTCCTGCGCCGCACCCACCGTTCCAGTTGCTCGGTTTCATCAGACGTCAATTCCAGCAGAGCTTTCGGTCGTCCTCGCATGAACTAATCATACCACTTCATAAATGAATCTCAGGCGCGGGACACCGGAGGGTTGCGGTGAGGCTGCTGTCGTAGCCGGGGTGGACCCGGCGAAGTGCGACAAGTCCGGCCAGGATCCGGCTCTTGAAGGTGCTCAGCGGTATGCCCAGGAGGTGACTGGCCTGCAGATGGGTGTGGCCGGCGAAGTAGATCAGGAGCATCGCCTGCCGTTGCAGGCTGGTGAGGTGACCGAGGGCGTCGTGCAGGGCGGTGAAGTCGGAGTGCCGGAGCGCCACGTCGGCGACGGTGTCGACATCGCGTTGGAAGTGGAGTTGGGCGTAGCGGTCGTCGTGGGCGCGGACGGACTGGGCGTGGCGGACCCGGTCGACCGCGCGGCCGTGGGCGATCCGCCAGATCCACGATGCGGCGCTGCCTTTGCTCGCGTCGAAGCGTGACGCGTGCGCCCAGATCTGGAGGAACACCTCTTGGGTGACTTCCTCGGACTGGGCCCGATCACGCAGGATGGCGTAGGTGGTCCGCGAAACGGTTCCCTGCGTGCGGAGGTAGAGGTCCTCGAACGCTGCGGGGATCTCGTCGGCGACCTGCGCCAGCAGCTCGGCCAACGAAGTACTGGTCGGCATACCCGACGCTGAGGACGCTGCGGCGCTGCTCGGCTGCAACAAGATGGGCGCTCCCCCCGGGTGTCGGTGTCGGTGATCAGGCGGTGGTTCGAGGGTGCGGCCATCCAGGACAGGCGCCAGGCGGGTTTCACATCCACCGCTCACCTGACCGGTGCACCCTATTCAGAGATCGACCGATCAGCGGGCGATGTGCAGTGTGGCGTGGCCGCACCCTTTTCCGATCCAGCCCGGCCTCGGCCAGGATCGCTTCGACGGTTGTCGGCGAAGTGGGCATCCTTGAGCTGGCGTGGGGATGTTGACCCACATCCGCAAGCTCCCGACTGCGGGGTGGTGGTTGAAGGTGGCCCGTTGTCTGCCTGCTCGGCCCAGTACGAACGCACCGATGCCGCAGATGGGGCCGCTGTCTTGGGCGATCGGGATGAAATCCAGGGGGGCACCGACCCGCGGGTGGGGCTGCGCCAGCGCTGAAGCGCTTCGAGGCCGATCAGTTGCCCGGTGGGTAGGTCCACGATCGGGTGGGTGGCGGCTATCGAAGACCGCCGGCCTCCGGATGGGAAGCAAGACCGGGCCCGCGGCGCCGCACGCCGAACCTTGACAAACAGGCACGAGCACGCTGACGGCAACAGCCCGGTGCACAGAATAATCGCCGCATTTTCGGTTGAAATTTAATGGCGGGTGGGCATGTTGGTGGGGTTCCCGCCAGCCACGACGAGCACGACGATGACCACGGCGGCGATGGCCAGTAGCGCGACAGCGATGAGCACGATCATGAGTCGGCGGGACCGGAACCGGATTTTCTTTTCGTGGGCCGGCCCGGATTCTGTGCTCATGGCGGGATCCTTTGCGCTAGAGGTCGTTCTCGGATACTAGGCCCGTGGGCCACGTAACGGAAGATTGGGCAGCGCCGGGGCCGGCGGCAACCGGGCGGATACGGTCACGCTCCACGGGGTCATCGGGTCGGGCGCACGGGCCCGCGCAGGTGCCGGGCGTTGACCGGTGCTCACCAAGGCGCGACCTGCCCGGCGGCGCGGGTCCCGGACGGCTGTCTACTCGACACAGAAAGAATACCTTGGCCGGGTGTTCCCAGTCGCCGGCGTACGCCGCTCGGGTGCGCTCCGACAGGGCCTTGCCTGTGTATTGCCAAATTGTCTGGTTCTGGCTCGGGTTTGGTGAAGCTGGCGGGTCGGTTGATCACGGCGAGGATCGACACCGCGTTCGTGCGGTAAGCCGGGTCGGCGGCGAAGGCTCCGGTCTGATCAGGGTAGTGGTGCCGACCACACCAGTTTGGTGCCGCCGCTTTCCTGCCGGTCGACGGTGCAGGTGCCGCCGGATTCGCTGGCCCGGCGGCGGAGATTGTGCAGTCCGCTGCGGGCCACCTTGGCCGGTAGGCCGACCCCGTCGTCGCTCACAGCTGTGAATTGGCAAGCTGTTTGGCCGCTTTTTTGCACGGTATTTGGCCGTATTCTCGAACTCTTGTCCGAGCGCCAGGAGGCGTCTGAGCGTGTAACACGACAAGGTCGCCAAATAAGTCGCTAAAAGCGGCCAAATAGCGTGCAAAAACTAGGCCAGATACCGTGCAAGTTCACAGTTCACCGGCACCGACACGTCGTAGCGAACATCAGCCGCCTGGTCGCCTGGCCAGAGCCCGGCGTCCACCTGCAAAATGTGGCATTCAAGCCGGCGGACCCGGTCACGGACAGCAGGATCGACAGCTTCCAATAAGGAGTCAGGTGGCAGTGGATCTGCCCTGGGTCGGTCAAGCACCTCGAAGTCAGCGCTGGCAACCAGATGGGTCAACAACACCGCTGACAGGTCACCGCAGTCCGTCCTGAGCGTCACGGTGGAACCTGATAGGGCCACCACCTTCCACCCACGCCCGTCATAGAAGACCTGCTGGGCCAACGCCAGCCCCAGGATTCGGTCAACCACGAGCAGCCCAGATCATCGTGTGATCCGTCAACGGCATGTCCAGATCACAGGTCAACGCGCCCGACCACAACAACGTGAACAACGTCGCAAGGACCAGCACCGGATCGCCGGCCGCGTTCGCGGCGACGACCAGTTCGACAGGGTTCGCGCTCACCTCCAACAACACCTCGGCCACAGTGCTGTCCACGGCGTGGTTTCGGCGATAGCCGGCCAGCCACCGAAGGTTTGCGGCCCGGGTCGGATCCGGCGCGCCAGCCAGGTGATACTCCCAGTTCAACTCCTGACAGATCGACTTGGTGATCGCCGCGACGAAGTAGAACTTCTCGTCGGCTCGCTCAAGGGGCCGGCAGTCGATCACCATCGCGGAGCCGTCAGCAGACCGTGCAAAAAAGTCAGGGACATGCCGCTCCCTACGCAGCTCCCCCGTCCACGACAACGCGAAGGGCTGGCCACTGATCCCGCAGATGCCAGGCCGGCGGTCCAACTCGATGAGCTGATGCCGCTCCAGCCACGACTCGTAGACGACGTGACTTCGGGTGGACGAAGACCACCACCAGCCGGGCATGTTCCGCTGATGACGGTAACCCGGGATCCGCCGAGCCGGCCGCGACAACTCGAACGGCACCTCCGCTGCTGCCGAGAGCGTCACAGACATGACGGCCCCATCATGCGGAACATGAGTGAGCATCACACCCTCGGGCAGAGGCGCCGCAGCGACCTCCGGGTGTACCTCGGGTCCTACGGTCCGCAACTGTGTATCCATCACCCCCGCACCGTGCACCATCCCACCGACAGTGCCCCTGACCTGCACCGGTGCGAGACCTTGGCACTGGTGCCAACTGGTGCCAGCTTCCTGGCACTGGTGCCAATTTCCCTGGCACGGGACAGACGCAACGACCCGCAAAAAGATCTTCAGCGAAAGACCGTCTCTGAGCCCAGCCACTTACATGCTACCGGGGATGAGTCACGATAATAGAACATTATGCTAGTCAAGACCACACGGCTTGAAGGGTCCCCACAACACGGATTCAGCGCTGCCCAGCCGACCTGACGAGCCCAGCGCGGATACGTCACGTGACAGAACGGTCGACCGGAAAGTCCTCACCGACCGCAGCGGGTCCGGACCGGCGGATCAGCCCCATCGCTGCGCCGCGCTACGAAACTTTCACGACCGGTTACGTAACGGTGGGCATCTCAGATTGCCCGTGCCGCGCCCGGTGTGCGGCGACCCTGCAACGATCACTGCAATACTGCGCAGGCCGACCCCCACGAGCGGCGGGCCGCTCCGGCAACCGGTCACCGCAACGCACACATACTCCGCCAGCGGACGGCACTGTCTCCTGGCCCTGGTCTCTCGCCGGTTCGGCACGGACCAGCGCGTCCGTCGGCTGCAGCAGATGGGCAGGTGGACCGTTCCGCCCTGGCCAGGCGAAACTGACCACCCGACCCGGAAGACCCTCCACAGCCGGGCCCTCCAGCGCGGTCGGCGCTAGCGGCGGCCAGGCAGCGGTCATCAACGCGGCCATCGCCGAGGCATCTCCCCGACTGACCGCCGCCAGCACCTCCGCCGCCGCCGATAGCTCGGCGCCGGCCCGGCGATGCGGATAGGGCGTGTCCTCGCACCACAGGTCGACGTCATATTCGGCCGCTGCACTCCCCTGGCTGCCGCGCACCAACCACCCCACCGCAGTTGCCACCGCCGACACCCGGCGGTAGAACCGCATCTGAGTCACCTGCAACGGCGCACCAATCCCGTAGACGCCCAACGCGTTCGCCCGATCCAGCAACTGGACCCGAGTTGGTCCATCCACCCACCGGACCCGCCACGATGGCGAATCCCACTCCACCACCACCGGAACCTGGGCCAGCTCAGACAACACCGTCGCCCACCTGCCGGCCCCCACTGACCTCGAACGGGCCATGCTCAATCTCCCAGAGATGTTACGAAACCGGATGGCAATCGTAACATGCGAGAGGCCCAGGTCGATGAGTCAGGACGGAGTCTTGGCCCGCGCTCCCCGGGTCAAATCGCACCGGCGATCAATTTGGGCATCTGGCAACGAGAGCGTAGCGGCCGCGGTTAGTTTCATGCTGTAGATACCTGGACTGGCTCGATGGCGTCCTGTTGACCCGCTTCTCTCCCCTATGGCCGAGCCACCCGGCCCCGCCGATCGCGAGCCCGAACAGAGCGACATGGATGGTCATTGGCGGCCCGGCCGGATGAGCTGGGGCGAGCGGATCACGCCCAAATCGAGAAGGCCATACATACCTGAACAGACCCCCCCGCGCCGTCTACTCCAGTCGGGACCGCACTGCAGATAACGGGTCTGATTCTATCTACAGGTGACGCTAACGGTGTGGTGCTACATGGCCCGCTACGGCCACGCTAGGTGACTGGCACGGTGGCGTGATACCTGCTGGGCGTCGCTCCGCGCTACGCGTATTGACAGGTGTATTGCCCGGTGTGCTTAGAGCCGCGCCGTCCACTGTTTGATCGGCTGAATGGTCACCTGTTGGAGCCGCTGTCTGGCCCGGTGGTGTGCCGCCTTAGGCCTCGCGTGATCACATACCTGTTCTGCACGTTAGTTTGCAATCGTGCACGCTTGGCGCCAGTACATGTGGTCGGCCACGCGACGTGCCAGCAGGCTGATCACCTGCTCTCGCAGGCTTCAACCACATCTATCGGAACGGCGTTGATGATACCTGTCAGCGCACATGACAGCCCGCTGATCAGCCCACCGAGCTGCCCACCTTTCGTGCAAGCGTGTAGGCCGTCGGCCGCGCCCCCTGTGCACCCCGGTGCCCAGCTACGCGCGCTGCCAACGTGGCCATCAGGTGAGACAACGTCGTGACATACACCGTCCCTGCCATGAGACACGGCAGCCAGCTCGGCGCGTGCTGCGCTATCTAGCCCAGAACCTGGGGCGTCACAAGCCTCGTTACCGCTGGCAACAGAGGGTTTGGCAGCTACGACCACCTCGGTGCCGGCAGGTGGAGGGCCACCGAGCACACCACGGACTTCGTCACGTGACACGCCGAACGGGCCAATCGGTGAGGCGCTACGAGTCCTGCTACGCGACCCTTCATGCGGCGCATCAGGTGAAGTTCCTTGACGTGCGACCGGCGTGGCACCAGCTGCCAAGCCGGGCCAGGCGGCAGCATTGGAGGCCACCACCATGGAGAAGGAGTGTCGAATGCGTCGAGTAGTGGCCATCGCCAATGGCAAAGGCGGAGTCGGCAAGACCAGCCTCACCGCCGGCCTTGCTGGCTTGGTAGCCGCAGCCGGGTACCGGGTCCTGGTCATCGACACTGACCCGCAGGGCAACATGCGCCGGGATCTGGGCTACGAGGCCGAGAACCAAGACAGCCTTGCGCTATCCATCCTTCACGGGCTGCCCATCCACATTCAGCGCGACATCCGGCCCAATCTGGACGTCATCGCCGGTGGCCCGTCGCTATATGACATCCCGACCGCGTTCATCTCGCGTGGCGCCAGGGGAGAGGCACTCGCCGGCCTCGGGTCAGTACTGGATCAAGTTCGTCCACAGAAGCCACATGCTGACTACGACCTCGTCCTCATCGACACGCCACCGGGCGAGCCGGTGCTGCAGGACATCGTGTTCGCGGCCGCCGACTACCTGATCATTCCAACCCGATCGGACGAGGCAAGCCTCGACGGTCTGGTCGTCGTCGCCCAACGTTTCGCTGCCGCCCGCGTCAGCAACCCGGGTCTGGAGCTCCTCGGCGTGCTCTTGTTCGGAGTCAGAGCCGGAAGCAAACGGCTCCGTGAGACCGTGCGCATCGCGCTCGAGGAGACCTTGGACGGCGCCGCCCCCGTCTTTGAAGCCAGTATCCGATACCTCGAGAGCGCCGCAGTTGACATGCGCCGCCACGGCCTACTGCCGCACGAGCTGGAAAAGGGTCAGCAGAACCAGCAGAAAAGGCGGCTCAGCCGACTCCGCGGCGGCGCCAAACCGGCACCGGAAGAAGATCTCCTGAGTCGGGACGCCTCGGGTCTGGCTGGCGACTACACAGCGCTCGCCCGCGAAGTCCTCGGCGCGATTGCAGCACGCGAATCGACCAAGGCTCCTGTGGCGGTGGCTCGATGAGCGGCCGTCCCAAACTTGGCGCCGTTTTCCGCGGTGAGGCCGCACCAGATCGAACTGCCGGGCTGGCGGGCCTCCTCTCCGTTGCGCCGCCGGTACCTGAGGCGCAAAGGGACGACCCCGACGACGACGTCGGGATCGTGCCGGCGCCCGAGGTGGAGACGACGCCGTCCGAAGCTGCATCTATCGCCGCGGTCCCGCAATCGGTCCGGCCGGTGGGGGAGCGGGCCCTGAACCTGGCGCCCGCTCCCATCGAGACCGCCCAGGACGAGCCGCCCCTCGTACCGGTAGCGCCTCGCAAACCAAAACGCGTGCCGTCGAAAGCAAACCCGGCGGCCGACCGACCGACCGAGATCGCAGAGGATCCGGAAGCCATCAAGATGGTTCCGGCGAACATTGACCTGTCGGTCCATGCCGACCTACGCCAGTTCGCCACTCGCAACGAACTGTCGTTCGCGACCGTCGTCCTTCGCGCCATCGAGGCCAACGCTGTGACCATGTCGTCGATGTGGAGCAAGCCGCACCGCCCGGCGGCCAAGACCGGTCTGTTCGGGTCAACCGCAGGGAAGGCCGGCAACCGACGGTCGGAACCAGCCGTTCAGATCCAGCTGCGCATCACCGTGGCAGACGCGCAGACCCTCAATGACCTGGTGGAGGCCTGGCAGGCCCCTTCTCGCGGCGTCATGATCACCGAGGCGTTGCGGATGTTCCTCGCGAGCGCCGGGCCGAGCTGACACTTGCCCGGTGACGCTCCACCGGTTCCGGCAGGTGTCTTGCTACATGTCGCGATACATGTCGCGATACCCGTAGGTATCGTGGTTGTCTTTTCTTGAGCCGCAGTTCAACCGCTATGGTGCGTTCGCTGAGGGCGCCAGCGCGGTTCAACCCGCGATCGGCCGGAACCGCCGTCTCGAAGAAGGGCCGCGAAATCTGGCATCGTGCCTCTGAACTAGACCGGTGGGGGGTGGGGCTTGTGCAGAATGCTGCTGGAGGATTCGTGGGTCCCGTCCTTTGGGCCGATCGCTCAATGAACCCCTCACTCTTCGGGGCAATGTATCCGCCTCTAGCAGCTTGGACAGACGAACGCCTGCCTAATGCACAATCCAGTTCGGTCACCAAGCCTGCCCGCGCGGCGGCAACTCCGTGGCGAGATTAGTGATCTCGGTGAGAAACGCTGTCGGACTCCGTCGCACCCGGTCGACCTTCCAGATGGCCGGCTTCAGAGCATCCTGGCGCCACTTCGCCACCCGCCGTCGGGAGTGTCCGTCAAGCCACACGTCACCGGCGTAACGATCCTGGCTGACGTTCTTGGGTACAGCAATGACGGTGCCGTTCTGTACGTGGTTGGCCTGGTCCCGGTTCCGGCCAGTCATTGCGTTGCGGGACCCGCACCATCCCCAATGTCTTCGCCGCCCTGAATGCGACGTCCCGACTGCTGGGCGGCGCACCCACGTATGTGCTGACCGATAACGAGAAGTCTGTGACCATCGGGCATGTTGCGCGCACCGCGGTCCGCAGCCCGCAGGTCGTCACCTTCGCCCGCTACTACGCGGTGATGGTACTGACCTGTCAACTGCGGGACCCAGCGTCCAAGGGCGGGGTGGAGAATTCTCTGAAACTGGCCAAGGCCGGCATTGTCCCGACCGAGACGAACCTGCGGGAAACCTACGTCAGCTTCGGCGATCTCGAGCTGGCGTGCACCGGGTTCATGGCGTCGGTAAACACCAGGGTGCACCGACGCCACCCGGCGGGTCTCGGCCGAGATGCTGACCAGGAGGTGCTGCGGTTGCACCCGGTGCCGACGGCCCCGCACACCAGCTGCTCGGCGGGACGGTGTGGGTGCGGGTCTGCCGCGCCGGACGTGATGAGCAGGTCATCTTCGTGCACCTGAGCACCGGCGGGGCGGTGGAGGTGGCCCGGCACGCCCACGCCGAACCGGGCAGCCCGCAGATCGCTGACACGCATTTCCCGGGCACACCAGCGGGCGCGTTGCACCGGGAACCCAAGGCCAGCAACACCTCCGAAGCCAAGTTCCTCGCACTGGCATCGGCAAGGCGTTCTTCCTGGAAGCGCTCGGGCAGCTGGGCGTCGAACAGGGTATGCACGTCGCCTGGTTCACCCTGGATGACCTCGGCGGCCTGACCTGCCGGCACTGCGCCGATGACACCGTAAGCAAAGCGATCGCCTGGATCCTGCGGGCAGAGCTGATCGTGGTCGATGACGTCGGGCTGCTGGCGGTCGCTGCCGATGCTGCCGAAGGCCTCTGCCGACTCGTCGACGCCGCCTATGAGAAACGGTTAGTGGCGATCAGCAGCAACCTGCATCCGGCCGGGTTCGACGAGCTGATGCCCAAGACGTTGGCGACCGCTACCGTCGACCGGCTGCTGCAGAACGCCCACATCTGCCAGACCAGGGGCGACTCCATTCGACTGTCCAGGCCTTCACTGGCCGCTGCGTCACACCGCTCACCCGATGACGGCGCTCGGCCGGCGGTGGGCAGTTTTATCGCCGACACTGGGCAGAAACTCGTGGCCCTTAAAAGGAGGCGACTTCGTCCCATCAGGTCGGCATCGCTCCGGTGGCCGCAGCGAGCGCCAGCGAGCGGCGCGCGGCTATCGGTTCGGCGGGGGAGTGGGGCCGCCGCGGCCCCACAGGATTGAGCCGCGAAGCGGACCGTCGGGGGTCGAACGGATTCCTCGCCGGTCCTGGCGGTACGCGCAGATCTTGGCGCGGCTACACGTCGAGTGTCTGTTGCAAGCGAAGACAGGAGCGGTTCTCGCCGTCGTCGGCTGTGCACATAGATTCGGCATACTTTTGATCGGCTGGCCGAGCGATCGCGTAAAGGAAGATTTCTATAGGGAAAAGCCACTACAGGGGGGCACTGATTTGGTACCTCTGACCTGCGAGGATTCTGTGGCGCCCGCGCCAAGATCTGCGCGACGTCGCGCGATGACATCTGCGTGGACAAAGCGGCGGCGAGCGAGTGCCCGGCTAGGGTCCACTTGGGCTGGATCGGCGGGCTGAGCTGGATCGACAATCGCCGATGCGCGGGTAGATCAGCGCAAAACCAGGTCGATCGGCAGGTTGCGGGTAGATCTGCGCGAAAGGGACCGCGGAACACGTCCTGTGCGGCCACATCTGCGTGGACAGCTCAGCAGTTGTCCACAATCCGAGGCCCTATCGACCGTTCTGGCGTGCGTCCAATTCAGCGCGCTGGTAGATCAGCGCAACACCTGCTGCCGGGAGCGCGGGTAGATCAGCGCAACAGGGTGTCAAAGCACCTGGCAGGCGTGGGTGAAACAACGCAACATTCGCTCCAGGACGCGGCGCAGCCCGGCAGGACCCACGAGCGAAGGGCGCGGGCCGTCGTGGATACATCCTGTCGACTTCTCAGCCCAAGGAGATCTCCAGGCGCGGGTAGATCAGCGTGGGCAGATTTGGTCGGCGCGACAAGATCTGCGTGGACACCCCGATAGTCGCGGGTAGATCAGCGTGGGCAAACGACCAAGCGCGAGAAGATCAGCGTGCACAACCTCGGTGGACGGTGACAGTCCTACAACCTGCGTGGGCCTGACCTGCAAAGACATGTCTGAGACGGACGTGTAGTTGCGTGCGAAGAAACGCGATCTGCGGCGGCGTGTCGGCTCCGGGCCAGGCCTGGCCACGTGTCATCTTGGGCTCAAGACGCACAAGGCCCCCGCGAAGTCGGAAGCTTCCGGGGGCCAGGGCCGCACTGATGAGGAGTACGTCCATGCACAAGGTACCCAACGATGACGCCGAGTCGTCGCCAGCACTGTTCGGCGAGTCGGCAGCCATTACGATCAGCCCACGGCAGCGCGACCTGCTGAACGCCGCGACCGAGATCGAGCAGGAGGACGCTCGCGAGGCCGGCACCATCGGCTACGCCGCCCGGCTCTGGGCTCAGCTCACCCTCCCGTATAAGAACCCCGCTCCCGACACGCAGATGTGGGTGCGGCGCAACGGATCTCTGACCCTCCGGGTGATGCCAGGACTGACCGGCCCCAAAGGGGCCGAGGTCGCCGGTTACCCATTCGGGGTGCTGCCTCGTCTCATTCTGACCTGGATGTCCACCGAGGCCGTACGGATGCAGTCGCCGGAGTTGCGCCTGGGCAACAACCTCACTGACTTCATTCATCGGCTCGGCCTATCCGCCACCGGGGGAGTGCGGGGCAACATCACCCGCCTCAACGACCAGATGCGCCGCCTACTGACATCCTCGATGTACGTCGAAGACAGCCGCGACGACGGAACCCGGTGGGGACTGGCCGGCGCCCACTTCAGCGTGGCCCAGAGCCACCGTCTCTGGTTCGACGGGGATGACCGCGGTGGGCGCAACCCGCTGTTCGGCTCGACGATCACCCTGGGCGACGAGTTCTATCAGTCGATCATCACGGCCCCGGTACCGGTGGATACCCGGGCCTTGGCGGCGCTGGCTGGCTCGCCGATGAAGATGGACCTGCTGGTCTGGTTGTCGCATCGGCTCGGGTATGTCCGCAAGACGCACATGGTTCCGTGGTCCCTGCTGGCCGAGCAGTTCGGCGCCGAATACAGTCGTGCCCGCGACTTTCGGGCCGACATCTCCAAGGCCCTACGAGAAGTCCTTATTGTCTACCCCGGCGCCAACGTCCAGATCACTGATAGTGGCCTGCTTCTGTCCCCGTCGAAGACCGCCGTGCCACGGCTAGCCTGAGGCTTCTCTCCAGCTATATTTCCGGCAGATAATCAGACATTGTCTGCCAAGCAAGCATCGGATCCGCGACAGGCGATCCTGGGGCATCCCGGCGCCTGGCCAGGGCAACGTCACGTGACGGAAGGACTGGCAGGCCTTCCCGAGCACCTGCGGGAGTCGTGGCGGGTCCCAGTGTCGCCCAGTGCGTGCGCCGCCTGGTGGGACCTGGCGGCCCTTCCGGAATCGAGCTGCTTGCGGCGGGGGAGCGCGCCTGCATGCTGCTCGAACCGATGTGGGCCGGCAGGGCCGGGACGGCGACGTCGCCTGCAGCTGCAGGCCCGGACGAGATGACGTAAATGAAGAGACGGAGACCATCCCCGTCCATGCCCGTCCAGGTCAGGCGGGTGTGCAGGTCGACTTGGCCGCCGCCGGAGCTCGGATCGCCTTCCAGCACGTCGGCGAGATCGGCGAGCTCGACCAGCGAAGGGCGCAGCAGCGGCGCCGGTCCGCGACGCAGCGCGCCATTGAGTTGGTCGACCAGTTCGGCGTCTGCATCCCATCCACGGTCGTCCAGGGCGTCGATGCAGCGGAGCGGCAGTTCGGCGGCTCCGTTGGTCGGTGCGGCCAGCGCGGTCACTAGGTGTTCTGCCCCGAGAGGTTGGTGACAACCGGCGTGCGGTGCACGGGTGGGAAGCCTCGTAGTGCGGTGTGAGGTCGATGGTAGTTGTACCGGTGCAGGAACCCGGGCAGGGCGGCGATCCGTTCCTCGTCGTTGTTCCAGG